>JAYEMW010000098.1:0-22869 GCA_034718555.1 Thermodesulfobacteriota bacterium | reverse complement strand
AGGCGCCCAGTGATTTCCCCGAGTTCGCCACCTTCCTGGTAGAGTGCGGCATTGACTCCATAAGCCTTATACCGGACACAGTGATAAAGACACGCCTTGAGGTGGCTAAGAAGGAGGGGGAGATGAAAAAAAGGCGATAAAGGGGCGGTAAAATATACCTTCCCATCAGCTAATCGTCTCTGCAAAATACGCCTCATCCCAAATTTCAGTATGGCCGCCGAGTTTATCTTTTACTGATGGGAATTTCTCCATTATGGCATTGTTCGAGAAGCGTTTGATTTTGTGAACCATTTCTTATACGGAAAGCTCCCCGTCCGATTCTACATACAAGTGTACATGATCCTGGGCCAGATAAAGAAGGTCCACAAATCCTCCAATCCTCTCGCTGCAAACAAAAAAAGTGTTGTGAACAAAGTTTATAAAATTGTTGGTTGGGTTGAAAATGGGGATTCTGTACGACACATTCCAGGAGAGATGGTATTTGAGTAAAATGTACACATCATCCGGATCACGGCCTATCCTCTGCAAAGCCAGTGCACGCTCATAATTTATTTTGTCAGGGTGAAATAATCTCAGGTAAGATTCTCTCTTAAGGTGTTTTGAAGATGGATCGTTCTGGTTGGTAGCCCTGCTTTTTGAGGCGCTCACCAGACTGAGAATCGGCTGAAAGGCATGACATTTAAAGCTTGCCTCGTCCTGTATACAACGATTTAAGTCACATAAAATCGATTCCTGAAACCCCAACCCAATGCAGAAATTGCACTTTTGATGTATGCTTGACATTTTTGACTTGGCGCAGTCCATACATTTTGCTGGCAGATTATTTGAATCAGTCATTACCCATTACCCTCCTTTTCTTTCAGCCTGCCCGGATGCATCCCTGAAACCCTGTATTACCGTTCCAAGCCCGGATCATCTCCTTTAATTGCTCAACAAAAGGGATCTCCACGGGTCTTTTCATCAGGTGTTCGTGCCATACATATTTTTTGTTACCCTTTCTACTACCCCTTTTTAAGTGTATTACCCTTTTTTTGCCAAGCCGCCTCAGTCACTCCACTAACCCGGTCTTTTGTAGGTTCCTTTTAAAATCAGTAACGATATGCAAAATTAAGGTCAAGTGATCAAATCTTGATGAACTCGTGAAAAGTCGAAAAAAACCATTTCTTGTCATTCCGGCGAAAGCCGGAATCCAGTTATTTCAATTGGTTACAGGGTTTCTGGACTCCGGTTTTCACCGGAATGACGACTTTTTACGAAACCATCAATCTTGGCAGCCTATAAAGTCTTCCAATCTGGGAGCGCTTTAGAAAATTCTTCCTGAAACGCAGGGCGTTTCAGGTTCATCTCCTTTACTTTGCGTCCAAATTCCTCCCATTTGACAGGGGTTTTCATCACATTAACCCAAATATGCCGAACCTTGACCATCACCAAGGCTCTATGGGCATAAGTCTTGCGGTCAAAACTGTAGTTAAGGTTTCCAAGGCCGGTCATGTAGAAAGACAGCATCTCTTCTGGATACATCCGTTCCAAGTCCGTTGCTATCTTGAGGATTTCATCTTCGCCATATCGTGAATCAGGATAGCGGGACTTTTTCAGGAGGCTTAAAGCCTTACCATACTCCTTGCGGAACATATGAATCTTCAATCTTTCAGCATCTCGTGTTTTTTCAAGTCTCCTAAGCATTCGCGGTTCGAAATCATCCCACTCCTTTTTAGTGCATGTTTTTTTGAAGGTCTGGTAATCCTTTAGGGTCAGCCGATCTGTTGCCTGGTCAAACTGGAGATCCAGATACCCGGGCCGATCATCCGATTCTCGGGAACGCTCCATCATAAAGGAACGGAGTTCATTCATTCGGCCTTCTGCTTCTTTGAGTCCTTTTTTAGCAATCTCAATACCCTTGTCCTTCTTGCCAATTTCCCAGTAAAAGGTGGCCAGATCATGGTAGTCAGCGCCGTATTTCATACGATGGGAACGTAACTCCAGGTATTTCTTATGATCTCCAATTTTACGGTAGATGCGTCGGGCGTGGGCAAGGGGCCAATCACGGCCAATTTCTTCAAAACGCTCTGCCAGTTCTCGAAGGTCTTCCTCATGATAGCAGGCCGCATAAGCAACCTCGTAAAGCGCATCGTCCAGCCCGGCGTTCCCGCTGTGGATATATGGCAAAACCTCATCGAGAAGCTCCTGGCGGTATTCACGGGGGATTTTGTTCTTTTGGAGTCCCTTTGATAATTCGTAAAGGAGGTCGCAGACATGGTCAGCCAAATCGTAATCCCCACCACCGTATTCATCCAGTTCGGACAGGTCTGGTTCCAGTTCCAACCAGAGTGCAAACAGGGCTTCAGCTTCGGAGGCTGAGTCTTCATCCGGAGTCAAGATCACATGGTCCTTGAGAAATTCAAAGCATTCCCGCCGAATCTCCGGCCTGTCCGAAGCAAGCTCTTTAATCAGTTTACCCAGAATATCAAAATTCGCTGCCTCAATAAGCCCTTCAAGAGGGTCTTTTCGTTTCTTCATTATTCTTTGCTTTCATTTCTTGAAATTATTTGGTGAATGGGCATTGGTTTTTCCGTATTGATCCAAATTACACCCTCCCTTGGCGCTCTCATTTTGATGTTTGCTTTTTCCATCTTTTTCGCGCCCTTTTCTCAAAAGACTCGGGAGATTCAGGTCGATTACCGGCCGCAATCTCCTCAAAATCTCCAATGAAACTGTATTTTCTGGAATGATCTTGGCGAACGAGGTCAACGAGGGATAACCACATTTGGTAGCATCCCATCTTTTCATAAAGCTTTCTGGCATTTCGAAAATGTTCCAGCGCGTAATGATAATATTTGCTTTTTCCACTCCGTACAATCCGCATTCCCAGAGCAGCGTAGATCTTGGCTGCGGCCTGGCCATGTTTTTTTGCAAGCCCCTTTGCCGCCTTCTCGGTGGTATAATGGCTGATCTTTTCGATTTTATCGTCTCCAACATCAAGAATATGCTCTGAAAGAATTCCCCACTCTTTCGCTGCCGTACAGATCTCAATAAATGCAGACAATGAGCTCTTCTTCGCTTCATGTATCGCCTTCTCATGCCAATGTTGGAAATCCTCTTTGGGGATGTATTTCCTCAACCGGTCATAGCTATCTTTGGAAGGGTATTTTATGAATTCTGTCCAGGCGCTTTCAAGAGCATCTTCTCTCCGTCCCAGTTTGTTGAGCAATTCCTGTCTGATTCCTGTCAATTGATAACTGGATTGATTCCCCCATTCACGTTCCTTTTCAAGCTTCAGCCCTTTTTCAGCCCAAGTCAGGGCGTCTTCATAGTGTCTCTTTGTTTTCTGAAGTGAGACGATATTTTCACAATTCTTTGGGGTTATCCCCACCTTCTCACAAAGCGCAAGGTAGGCTTTAATATCCTTTTTCGCAACATAGATATCTTTCAACGTATTCGCACTCAGGTAAACGGCTGCGGGATAGTCATAGATAAACCTGGCATCTTTGGATTCGAAAGGGGCGAAGGCTTCCTCAAATCGATCCTGAAAATGCTGCCTGAACAAGAGAAAGCCTGGCTTGTTGAGAACCTTGGCCACTTCATTTTCTATGTCATAACAAAACCCATAGTCATCATTCTCCATCCAGTTCAGGATTTCTCCAACAGTCTCTTCAGCCGCATGTCTATCCTTTTGTCTGGCCTTGATCCAGGATAAGAACAAATCCTGAAAAAACATTCCAAGATTACCACCTGAATCGTCGATTTCTTCTGCCTTTTCATAACACCCGGAGAGAAACATCTCATATAGCCTAACAGCTCGATCGGCTTCTCCACTCTCCGTCAAGTCATCAATCTTGTTTTTTATATCTTCCAGGTCGTGAACAAAGTGCCAAGACTGATTGTACGATATGAATTGGCCCAAGTCTAACACTATTTCTATCCGTGAAATCAGCGGATCTATGTTCATTCTTTTTTTCATACCATATCCTTAAAATGCCAAATTCTGTGTTTAATTAGTCTCCTCTGGCTGTGACTTTGAGAGTTTTTCTCCTCAGGGACAAAAATTCGCTTAGAAATCCCAGGCAGGACAAACTACGACCTTGATTCTTTCGCCAGACAGAAACCTTCAGGCAGTTTCCATACACCCCAGCTTTCGGCAAAAACGCTCAAATGTGTCTAATCGATTTAAGTTGAACATAACCTTATCATATCTCATCAATGATCTTCTTTATCGTTTCAGCAAGATTATCAATATGATCTTGACATACCTTGTATATAGCCTCAGCATTCACATCAAAATAATGATGGCTGATAATATCTCTTAAGGCTTTGGCCTTTTTCCACTCAACTTGAGGATATTTGGGCAGAAGGGAATTATTTCAGACCTCGTAATTTATAGCGTACAATGGTGTAATATTTTGGACATAAACCTCTGTTTCCAACCCAGAGTTTGGGTTAAAAGGTTTCCCGCTTACAGCGGGATTCAGAGGTTCAGAGGTTGAGCTCTCGTGGTATTAACCCAATGAAGTCAATGGTTAAGGGAAAAAGTGCAAAGCGGTTAACCCTGAACTTTGAACCCTGAACCCTGAACCCAGACCGAACTGATGTCCAATTAATTTGCAATCCCGCGTGATATAAAGGTCTCCAGCCGATTGTATAATGTGAATTACGAGGTCTGTATTTGTAACCTTGTCGAGGTTTTTCAACCCTTCGCCGATTGCAATCAATTGCATGCAGATGGAGTCCAGTTTTTCCATACCTCCATCAGAGTCCGTAAAATCCTCCACTGATTTTACCGGCTCAAATCGTTTTAAAATCGTCTGAGTTGATTCGTAAATCTGGGTTAATATCTCAAGTGCGAGCTCCCGATCATACATAGACCGCCTCTTTCTCAATCCTGGATTTTAGAAATCTATTCATTGTATTACGGTAGCTGACAATGTCAACCTTTTGGCTCAGTTGTTCTTCTAAATCCAGCTTGATGCCTATAAGATCAAATAAGTCCTGTGTTTCCAGCTCAACGACAACATCAATATCACTTTGCTCACGCATGTTGTCTCGAGCTGCAGAACCAAAAAGACCGATTCTAATAATATTGTATTTTCGCTGGTTTATTTTCTTAAATCGACGCAGAGAAAGGATTACGTCATCTCTTTTCATTATCTTTTTCCCAGATGCTAAAAATAGTCATTTCTATGACCCATCTAAACTCAATAACAATATAAGCCATAACTATTAAAAAACAGAATCATTTTACAAAAACCAGCCAGAACCGTAAAGAAAAACTTTATTGTTCTGCTATACTGAACCGTCTTGAAATTCTTTAATCAAAAAGAGAACAAAGAAAATATGATTTTCATTTAAGAATCCCTCTTGCTATATCCCTTATAGAAATTGAGTGCTACTACGCGGAACGGGTCTGGAGGCTTTAATTTGCTGAGAATCAAAGAATATGCTTCTTCGCTTAGCTTATAAAGATGGTCACAGAGGCCTCTCTTTCCATTTTCCCCCTTTCTTAAGCCACATATCAAATCGTAAAGGAATATACACTCTTTCCTGCCCCATAGTACGAGTCATAAACGTGCTGATATACAGCGTCACATTTTTTTTGATATAATTCAGGGGTGAACGCCTGCGGCAACCCGCGATCAAAAATATCCTCGATAGTCACACGGACCTGTGCCCTTGATTGTTGGCGCTTTCTCCAATCAAGCACCAGTTTTTCGCGTTTGAGGACCTCAAGAAGTTCCTCGCCAGCCTTCTTGACTTGCCGCTCCTCTACTTTTGTGAGGGATATTTTCGGCCTGGTCAAAAGATCAAATATGGCAAGTTCCTCTTCCGTGAGCTGTTCTGAAATGCCCCGTTTTTCCTCTTCATTTAGGCCCTGCGCAAAGGAAAGAAGCCGTTTAAAAAATTCATCAATGTTCATACTTCCAGCGTTGTACTCATAGATCATCCTCTGGAAGCGTTCCAGGTAATCCATTCGGGTGCGGTTGAGACGAACCATTTTATTAAGCTTGCTGCTTATTTTCCCCTTGAGTTTTTCTGCCTCAGTACGCCTTTGTCCCTGCTCGAACCTGGCCTTAAGCGCTTCAAAATCGATTTTGCTCAAGTCCACAAGATGACCCGTACCATAAGAGGCTGACGGCTCACGGATTACATATCCCTCAGCGGCAATCGAATCGTCGAGGAGTTTCTCCACCTCTCCCATAACACCGGAGATATCGGGAGGAGGCGTTAGAGAACGGATTTTCTGAGCAATAACATCAAAGAGAATGCATGTCGGAGCCAAACCCTTTGCTGCCGGATCAGGAAGGATTGCTTTATAGAGCTTGTTCACATTGGCTGCAAGCAAGAGATAGTCTCTTTTGGAGTCATCGTTGACCAAAATGGCGTCAACAGCATTATCGAGCAGTTTTATCTGTTCGAAGCCCTCTGCACCCTTTATGACTTCTAAGTCGATCCCTTGTTTCACACAGAAGGC
This sequence comes from Thermodesulfobacteriota bacterium, assembly GCA_034718555.1. GTDB lineage: Bacteria > Desulfobacterota > DSM-4660 > Desulfatiglandales > B25-G16 > M55B121. Next base: position 16,406 of record JAYEMW010000098.1, on the reverse strand, counting down.
TGTTGCCTCGCCAATTGCCAGGCTCAGTTGTTCAACCAGAGCCGCTTTATCTTTAACTGGCGTGTCGCCTTCGTTCACACCACCACCAGAGCCGGAGCCATATATCGCCAGGGCCTTCTGCAGGTTGCGGAAAACCCCAACGTAATCGACTATCAGGCCGTTTACCTTATCTCGGAAGACACGGTTGGCCCGCGCAATGGTCTGCATCAGGGTGTGGTTTCGCATAGGCTTGTCAAGATATATGGTAGAGCAGGAGGGAACATCAAAGCCGGTCATCCACATAGCGCAGACAAAGACGATACGGAAAAGATCATCAGGGTCTTTGAACTTGGTATCCAGATCCTCTTTAATCATCCGTTTGCGGTGCGGGACAATATCGAGTCCCTTTTTAGACATCTCATCTATTTCGTTTTGTGATTGGGAGACCACGACCGCCATATCGGTTTTTTCCATGTAGTGGATCTTAGATTCGATCTCCGCCCGCTTTTCCTCATGTGTAATATCAAGCTCCTTTTTAAGGACCTCTATTTCCTGCTTCCAATATTTGCTGACCTTGTCAAACGTCCTCACTGCCGTCGCCTTGTCTATGCAAACCACCATGGCCTTGCCCTCAAAACCTCGGCCGGTGAAATTATCCCTTCCTCACCTTCACTGTTGATCTTCTTCCAGTCTGCAAAATGCTCCCACTCGGCCGACACGCTTCCAACCTCACTCTTACTACCATTGGAAAGAATGATCAGGGCGTTGTACCAGAAAAGCTGAGGGATAGCGCTTTTGTAATCGGTCAGATTGTCAGTATAGGCAGTTTTCAATCGCCGGTGAGTTGCCTTAAGCTCCATGAACACTAAGGGCAGTCCATTAACAAAACCAACAAGGTCGGCGCGCCGGGTGTACATCTCGCCGGTAATCCAGAACTGGGAGGCAAGAAAATAATCGTTATTTGCAGGCTCATTCCAGTCAATCACCCTAACGATCTCAATGGTGTCCCCATCACCATCTGCATCAGGAATCTTTACCTTTATGCCGTTTTTGATGAGTTGGTAGATCTCACGGTTGGCCGCCGCCATGCTCATGCGCGAGCGGTCGCGGATCAACTCTTCGGTTGCCAGGTCGATTGCCTCGGAAGGCAAATCAGGATTCAGTTTCTCCAGAACAGGACGGAGGCGGGACACCAAAACGACCTCTGCCTTAGTCTCTCGACCCAAAAATATCTCCGCTTTTCCTTCTCCCCCTGGGAGAGGGGACAGGGGTGAGGGTGAATCCCCAAAGGATTCATTGAAGCAGTTAGCCATCTCCCAGCCAAGCTCTGCAAACAACTTAATTGCAGGTTGTTCGACTAAAGTATTTTCAGAGTAGTTATCGCTCACTCGTCTATATCCTCTGTTGTTGCCGATAAATTGCCGATAAATTGCCGATAAATTGCCGATAACGAGTAGGATCGTGTGCGCTTTGAAGGAGATGCCACCACCAGCCAGCCGTCGTCCACCCAGCCATTCAATAAAACCCTCGCCATGCGGTCCGAAAGGCCTAATTCATGTGCTACCTGAGAAGTGGTAATTTTGTCGGTATGGGCAAACAGGCCCATAACCATCCGGGCACGGCGATCCAGTCGGCGAAGGGCTTCCGGCTCAGTCGGCATTCCCTCTTTGGAATAGCGCAGGGTCTCTTCCTTAGCTGAGGTAAACACCCTGGCAAGGGTTTTGATAAAATATCCAATCCAGGGACTGAGATCTGCATCTGCCCTGCCTTCGTAGTAGTTGTGGTGAGGATGTGCTGCCAGGGCCCGGTAATATCCGGCTATGTCTCTTGAATGATGTTCCTCTAAAGAAAAAAAGCCGTTCAACCCATAGCCTCCTCGATGAAGGATGAAGGTTGCCAACAGGCGGGCAGTACGGCCATTCCCATCATAGTAAGGATGTATAGTTACAAACTGGTAATGAAAAAGACCTGCGAGCAGGGGGACAGGCAGATTTTCTTTTTCCGCTCGTCTGGCCCAGGACACAAGATCAATCATCAAATTGGGAACGTCATGGGCCTCTGGCGGCATGTAGACAATTGCACCGGATGCAGCGTTCCGTATGACATTCTGACCATCCCGATAGGGAGTGGGCCTGGATCGCGGGCCATGTTCCACAAGGGCATGCAGGCGTCCGATTAGATTCTCAGTGAGCGGGCTGTTTTTTTCAACCCATTCTTCCATTTTCAGCAACGCATTCCAGTAATTGCGAACTTCATACACATCCCTTTCACGCCCCTTAAAAATGGCTTTCTTGTCTTTGATCACTTCCTCGGCCTCAGCCAAGGTCAGGCGGTTGCCTTCAATGCGTGTAGAATAATGGATTGAACGTACCCTGGCCCGGCGGCGCAGTTCTGATTCAACAGCAGGGGAAAGTGACATCCGGTCGACAACAACGCGTGCCCCCTCGATCTCCATCAACCGGAGAGCAGTATCGGGTGTGATGCTGTAATGCGGTTGCCAGATCTTTTGGGGTCCGCTCATGCTGCCTCCTCTGCGACATCTATATCCAGATCAGACACGTCTAATTCGCCGGAGATGAGTTTGGGGAGGAGCAGGTCGCGGGTGCGGCGGAGGGTGTCGTTCCGACTTAACAAGCACCTGATTAGGTCTCGCATTGGATCTGCCACTTGCGCGAATAATCGAGCTATCTGTTCATTTGGGACGAGAACTTCCTGTTCCTTGAGGAATTTGAAATGCCGCGCATATGCGAAATCTGACAAATCAATAGATTTCAGGACATAGTAGAAAAGAGATATAGGCATCTGTTCCGTGTTTGGCCGTAATAGTTGTGTGCCGTCAGCACCGCATGCAAATGGAAAGTCAATATATTTCAAAACTCTTGTATGATCACCAAAGACTATTATAGGAAGTGGGCTATCAAATAGTGTTTCGGGATCAGTTGTATATCCCCCAATGAAATCTCTCCCCTGATCCACAACCGGAATCGGCCCATCCGTTTCATAATATTGCTTCTTCAGCTTTTTCTTTTTTCTTACTTTTTCCAAAAGGCCACCAACCTTTATAACCTCCCACCCCTCCGGAATCTTCCCTAACGGGGAATCAACCATCCGGGTCTTTTCATGGCCGGGAAAGCGGAATTTGACGAACCACTCGCGGTAGATGGTCTGGGCCATCTCCTCTAAGATCTTGATCCGCCGCAGGTTGTTCTCGATCAAGTCGTCGTAAGCAGAGAGGATGGAGGCGATTTTGCGTTGGGTCTCGATATCAGGTAGAGAGACATCGACAGAATAGATTCTGTCTGGAGCAGTATGGCGCACTGTAGCGCCAGTTGCACTTGCCTTGATCTGGCCTCTCACCCCTGAGCTATTGAACAGGTAGTAAAGGTACCTTTCATGAATCTCCCATGTCCGCAGATCGACGACCTTGCCGAGCCGCTGATTGTGAAGGAAACGGTTGTCTACTGGGACGAAGGCGGCGCTTCCGAGGATTGGAGCGTCCTGCTTCAGGTCGGTCATAACAACCAAGAGTTCATCGCGTTTCAGCAGAAACTCGTCAGGAAACTGCCCTACGTAGTGCTTCTCTTTCTCGCCCTTGAGCTTGATCCCTCCCTCCGGAGCGAAGTTTCCGGGCGTCAGAAGTATGTACTTCCCCTCGCTTGAAAAATACTTTCCCTTGAATGCGTAACCGTGTTTAAGGCGGAAGAAGTCACCAAGCTTGCTGCGTGGCCACGCTCTTGATTCGCTCGTTCTCACGATTGCCCCTCCAACAACTTCATCACATTCCCCGCAATTCGCTCCTCCAACTCCCGTGCCTCAGCATTGAGTATCTCCAGCTCCTCATTCAATTCTTGGAGCTGCTCACGAAAGTCAAAGTCATCTTCTTCCCGCTCAGCAACGCCAACATATCGGCCCGGATTCAGGCTCCAGCCCTGGGCCTTGATCTCATCAATGGTTGCTACCTTGCACAGGCCGGGCACATCTACATATTCACCATCACCGAACTTCTCGGAAAGCATCGCGGCGCTTTCGTGACGATTTTCCATCTCTTCACCCCGATAAAGCCGCACAATATTGGCCAGAAATTCAATCTGCTGTGGAGTAAAATCGCGGTGGGACCGGTCTAATTGCCTGAAAACGTGACGGGCATCGATAAACAAAATGGTATTGCTGTAGCGGGAGCCTTTTGTGTGCTCGCAAGAATGTCTTTCAGGCAAACCCTCACCCCCGACCCCTCTCCCAGGGGGAGAGAGGAGACTGTTCGCTATTTGTTCAAGTCCTTTTTCCGTGGACTCCATGAATGCTTTATTCTTTATGCGAATGACAGTATTTCCAAGCGATTTTAGATACCTGTCCCGCTTCTTGTCATGTTCATGCTGGCTCTTTCCATCATGAACACCGCCGTCAAGCTCGACTGCCAAACGATGCTCATGGCAGTAGAAGTCGACGATGTAGTCGCCAATCTGGTGCTGTCTGCGGAACTTGAGGCCGCCGAACCTCCGATTCCGGAGCAGTTCCCAGAGAAGCTCTTCCGCGGGTGTTCCGCTTCTACGCAGTTCACGCGCTTTCTTCACAAGTCCACTGAGTTTCAGCCCTCCCCTATAGCTCACATTACCCTCTCCCCCTGGGAGAGGGTGGCGCGAAGCGCCGGGTGAGGGCGGTAACTTTGCCTTTGCCTTATCTATGAACCACAAGGTGCAAGGCAAAGTTACCGTGTAGAAGAAGTTAGGGCCGATAGCCACCATCACATCAACGGCCCGATCCTCTATGAGCTTTTGACGGATATCAAGTTCCGATGCCCGGGCATCGCTTGCGGAGTTGGCCATGACAAACCCGGCCCGGCCATTTTCGTTCAGGGTGCTGTAGAAAATCTGAATCCAGAGGTAGTTGGCGTTATCCACCCGGGGCATGCCAAAGGGAAAGCGGGGATCATCCTTAAGACGCTCCTTGTCCACTCGGTTCACATTGAAGGGGGGATTGGCCATGACAAAATCAAACTTACCTGTACTGTTGTGCAGGTCTTCGTAATAGGTATTGCCCTGCCGTATATCGCCAGCCAGACCGTGCACAGCGAGGTTCATCTTGCAGAGCCGTACTGTCTCGGATACGCGTTCCTCGCCATACACACTGATTTCGGCGCTTGGATTTCTCTTATGTTCCGCCACAAACCGTGCGCTCTGAACAAACATACCGCCGGAACCACACGCGGGATCGAAAATGCGGCCATGGTACGGCTCGATAATATTCACTATCAACCTTACGATCGATGTAGGCGTGAAAAACTCGCCACCCTTTTGGCCCTCACTCATGGCAAAGTTTCCAAGAAAATACTCGTAGATTTTCCCGAAGGCATCGCCCTTGATATCCATGTGGATAGACGCCATGAGTTTGAGCAATTCGACTATCGAAGCATTGTCAAGTCGGTTGAAAGACTTGGGCAAGACGTCCTTGAGATCCGGATTTTCAGCCTCGACTGCCTTCATGGCATCGTTGATTACTTTTCCAATGTTTTCTCCTTCCGGTAAATCAAGCAGATTCTTAAAACGGGCCTCTTCCGGCAGGTATAGCACACCTAATGCCTGGTAATCAGACTTGCCGATCTTCTTCCGTCCGGTGCCTTTTCCCTCAAGTTCCTTCTCAGCCTGGCTGAACTTGTGGTCAGCATAGCGGAGGAAAATCAATCCCAGGACCGGAACCGAGTATTCTGAAGCCTTCAGCTTGGAATTGGCGCGCAGCTCATCTGCTGCGTCCCAGAGTCTCTTTTCAATCTCGTTGTTATTCTGCGCCATTTTTATAATTTCCTAATCGATTTCTCTTCTTTGCATAATCTGTCTATTCCAGGCCAGGAAGTTCTTCGCGCGTTAGCAAAAGGCGTATTGATCGTGCCTGATGCGGCGCTTTCTCGATCAGGCCTTTCTTTGTTAGTGTTAGCAGCATTTGATGCACAGATGGCGGGGAAACTTTGAAATATTTTACAATATCTGCCTCTGCCGGGGGAATTTCATGAATTTTTGTATAGCAGTAAATAAAGGCGAGGTATTGACCCTGCCGCTTTGTATATTTAGTCTCCATCGCGTATCGACCAAAAAGGCGTTACCCTTGACATAGGGCAAAGCCCATGTTGAATATTGTAACCATTCACGGGTTCAAAGGTTGTGTTCTCATCACCATACGCAATTTTGTAAGCGTTTTGAAGGGAAGACCAACTGCTTCCACATCCCCACAAATCCGCCTGCCTATCCTGAATGACAGTGATGACGGGCAGGTCCGAAAGATGGTGCTCGGCAATGATGTGGCAAGCCCCGTATTCTTTACGAGCATTTCGGGGATCCAATTTGAGTCTTTTCCCTAACCCTGAATCCCGCTTTCAGCGGGAGACCCTGAACCTATGAACCCTTACAATTTATCTATGGCGCCCTCTATCATACCGCGAATCTCTGCGAGCCTTTCTTCGGACTGGGCCTCGAACCTTAACACAAGGGCAGGTTGTGTATTGGATGCTCTTACAAGCCCCCATCCATCATCGAATACAACCCTGACACCGTCTACATCGATTGTTTTATATTGTTTTTTGAATTCATTTTTCAGTCTGTCTACAAGGCCAAACTTTTTGGCATCAGGACAATCTACCCTGATTTCAGGTGTTGTAAATGAGGGGGGAATGTCTGACAGCAGCTGTTCAATTGATTTGCCTGTATTTGACAGGATCTCTAAAAGCCTACAAGAGGCATAGATGGCGTCATCATAGCCAAAATACCTGTCAGCAAAAAACATATGGCCGCTCATTTCTCCTGCGAGCAGGGCGCCTGTCTCCTTCATCTTGTTTTTTATCAACGAATGACCTGTCTTCCACATGACGGCATTTCCTCCATGCCTCTCAATATCTTTATACATCCTGTCCGAGCACTTAACCTCTGAGATTATAGTCGCCCCTGGTTCTTTGCTCAGGATGTCCCTTGCAAAAAGCACTAAAAGCATATCTCCAAATATGATATTTCCGGAACCATCTACCACGCCTATTCTGTCTCCATCCCCGTCAACTCCGATTCCTATACTTAGATTATTTTTTTTCACTTCTTGAATAAGATCTCTCATGTTGCCCAGCACAGTTGGGTCCGGTTCATGGTTTGGAAAGGCGCCGTCCATATCGCAATAAAGATCATGTACCTCACAGCCAAGAGACTTTAAAATCTTTAAACCTGCAGGTCCACCTGTGCCGTTTCCAGCATCAAAACCTATCCTAATTCCTGGTTTGATCCTTATGTCCTTCAGTACTATGTCTGTGTATGGTTCAATAATTTCATATGTTGAGCGCTGACCCTTTCCTTTTGCAAAAACCCCTCTTTCAATAAGGCTTCTTATCTTCTGGATTTCATCTCCATAGATAGTATCAAAGCCGCTGCATATCTTAAAGCCGTTGTAGTCAGGCGGGTTATGACTTGCAGTTATCATTATACCACCATCTGCCTTCAGGTGGTGCAAGGCAAAGTAAAGCGCCGGTGTAGGGCATACTCCAATATCTATAATATTACAGCCTGAGGAAATAAGTCCCTCGGTTACACCGTCGCTTATCATAGGCGAGCTCAATCTGCAGTCTCTGCCAAGGATAATGTTTTTTTCTCCCAATTGATTAAAATAGGTTCCAAAACCTTTGCCTATGGTGACAAACTCATTTTCCATAATGTCTTCACCTATAATTCCCCTAATATCGTATTCTCTATAAATCTCTGGGTTCATATTCCTCCCCTTTTTCATGTTGTCTATAAAATTTGATCCTGTCCCTGCGATTTTAACAGCGCAACGAGCTTTTTAACATCCTGTGATCTCTGTTTCTTGCATACCATAAGCACGTCATCCTCTTCTATTATAACCAAATCTTCCACACCTAAAAGTGCGACTAATTTTTTTGGGCTATATACAATACACTGAGCGGAATCAAGGTTGATAATTTCTCCAATAAAGGCATTCTTTTTATTGTCTGCCGGCCAGTATTGTGCTGCAGCCGGCCAGGAGCCCACATCATTCCATCCAAAATCTCCTTCGATCATAAGGACATTTTTTGATTTTTCTATAACGCCATAGTCGATAGATATGGATTCCATATCTTGATAGCATTCTCTTATTGCCTCAGATTCATTGTCTGATCCGAGTGATGGTTTTATTTTCATAAGGCACGTGTAGTTATGATTCATGTGTGTTTTGATTTCCTGAATCATGCTTGATGTCTTTGCTATAAAAATACCGCTGTTCCAAAGGAAATTGCCCTTTTTAATATAAGACTGGGCAGTCCCTATATCAGGCTTCTCATGGAAAGATTTTACGGAAAATATCCTTTTCACATCATCTATTATCTCTCCAGCTTGAATATATCCATATCCGGTCTCAGGCCCCTTTGGAGGGATACCAATTGTTACGATACAGGTTCCCGTGGATGCTTTAGACGCGCCTGAGATTATTGTTTGATGAAATCTTTCAGTGTGTTTTATATAATGATCCGCCGGCAAGATTACCATAACGGCATTTGGGTTGGCCCTTTGAATATGCAGAGAGGAAAGACCAATTGCCGGGGCGGTATTTTTTCCATATGGTTCACTTAAAATATTTTCATCCGGTATTTCAGGAATGGCTTTTGTGATGGCATCTGCCTGCGATTCAGTGGTTATTATGTAGATTCTGCCGTGGGGAATAATGGGCTTTATAAGCTCAATGGTTTTTTTCAGGAGTGTCTCATCTCCTGTTATATTCAGGAGTTGCTTTGGCTTGTTTTTCCGACTCCTTGGCCAGAACCTTGTGCCGCTCCCCCCAGCCATTATAAGTGCATATACATTATCTCCTAATGACGTGTTTTCCATGTTTTATAATGCCCTCATCCATTCCGGTCTGAGATTTACTTGCCCTCTGAGGGCACTATCAATTAAATTAAGGGTTTGTTCCTTATCTTTCGGTAGTCTGGCCTTTATTGGCAGGTAATTAGAGGCATGGTTTGAGAAAAAAAGCCCTTTAGTGATGTTAGTAGAGGCAATCATTTCCCTTAATTCCATTAGCATGCCCTGGTTGTCAGGGAGTTCAAATTCCCCTGCATAAAGTGCCTCTGCCACAGGCGTGCCCGGGGTTATCATTAACGTTAAGGCGCCAATATAATCAGGATCCATTGCGCTGAGAAGTTTTCCAGTTTCCCTGGCATGAACAAGGGATCTTTTTTTTCCTGCTATGCCTAAGAGGACCGTGACGGAAAGTTTGATTCCTGCCCTCATAACCTTTCTGCCCATATCTATCAACTTTTGGGGTTTTGCCCCTTTCCTGATAGCTTCTAATGTCTGCTCGTCTCCCGTTTCCACGCCCATATAAATGATTCCCAGGCCCATTCCCCTTAATTCATTCAATTCTTCCTCGCTCTTCATCTTTATCCCCTTGGCGTTGGCGTAAAGGCCTATTCGTTTGACCCAGGGAAGGTGCTGATTTATCTGTTCAAAGATCCATTTTAAACGGGTGAATGGTATTATAAGTGCATCACCATCCATGATAAAGAGCCTTTTTTGATTTCTCATGTGCCGGGATGCAAAGAGTATATCGCTCAGAATAGTGTTATTGTCTTTTATACGAAACCGCTTATCCTTGTATGTTCCGCAAAAGGTGCACTTGTTGTGGGAGCAGCCAACAGTTGCCTGAAGCAGGATGCTCATCGCCTCGCTTGGCGGCCTTATGCAAATGCCATCATAGTGCATTCCAGTTTCATTCTGAATTGAATCCATTTCTATCCTTTATTGATTTTGATAAGACCATATAGCAGATGGTGGTTAAACGCCCTTATTTATTTGCTCTTATTTTATTATTTTACACATAAAAAAAGTGTAGAGTCAACCGCAGATTTGTTGTATCTGCTTAAGAAATAGGGGAAAGTACTTTTGGATACTGATAGATACCCACCTACTGGATTCCGGCTTTCGCCGGAATGACAGGCACTTATCTACCTCGTCATTCCGGCGAAAGCCGGAATCCATGATTTATTACCCCTAAATATGGAGCTGTTACCTGTATACCATTAATTATTTGCTAATAATATTAGGTGTTCTGCCCGATATACTGTGTTAAAGCCTTATAGCATTTTAACCTCATTAAATGATATGCAAATTGTAACTACCCAGGTTGTCAGGTTCAAGGTTTCCCGCTGAAAGCGGGATTCAGGGGTTCAACCCGAGCCGAACCATTGTACATGCGGAGAACCCTCAGCTGGTTCCTGAAAACCCGGGTTTAACGGTACAAGTTAAACAAACAACCATTGAACCGTGAACCCGGAACTTTGAACCTGAGTTGTTGTAAATTTTAAAATTGTCTTTATTTTAAATAATATGTATAGTAAAAACAATGTAACGCTTTAATTAGATGCAAAGGTACAAATATGGCCCAGATTGATGCCTTTTTTAAATTAATGAATGAGTTAGGCGCGTCGGATCTTCACCTTGCTGCAGGGCAGAAGCCTGTATTAAGGATCATGGGAGAGCTTGAAAGGGTAAAGTACAATGTGCTGGATGATGATGCACTAAGGACTATGCTTTATGAGATAGCGCCGGAGCATAAAACCAAAATATTTGAAGAAACAGGCGATGTTGATTTTGCATACGAGATACCCAACCTTGCCAGGTATAGGGCAAATTTTTTCAGGCAAAAGAATGGTGTTGCCGCAGTATTCAGAGAAATACCTGACAGAATTTTAACATGTGAAGAATTAGGTCTCCCGCCGGTAGTACAAAAGTTAGCCTCTTTGCCGAGGGGGCTTGTCCTTGTAACAGGGCCTACAGGCAGCGGAAAGTCAACCACCCTTGCAGCCATAATTGATGAGGCAAACAATACGAGAAAGGATCATATTATTACTGTTGAGGACCCTATTGAGTTTGTCCATGTAAGCAAGAAGGCTGTTATAAACCACAGGGAAGTCGGGGTTCATACACAATCGTTTTCAGCGGCATTAAGGGGAGCTCTTAGGGAGGATCCGGATATCATACTGGTTGGGGAAATGAGAGATTTAGAGACAATATCTCTTGCTATTGAGGCCTCATCAACCGGCCATCTTGTTTTTGCAACACTACACACATCATCTGCAGCAAAGACCATTGACAGGGTGATAGATGTTTTTCCTACGGATCAGCAGGAACAGGTTAGAAGCACGTTGTCTGATGGAATAAGGGCAGTAGTAGCACAAAATTTATTTAAAAGGATAGATAAAAAGGGCAGGGTCGCCGCCCTTGAGATTATGATCGCAACCCCTGCAATCAGGAATCTAATTCGTGAGAAAAAGACCTTCCAAATCCCATCAGCTATTCAGACAGGAAAAAAATACGGCATGCTGTCATTAGATGATGCTATCATGGACCATTTGACCCATAAAAGGATAAGCCCTGATGAAGGGTATGCAAAGTGTAATGATAAGGCAAAATTTATGCCGTTTCTCAAGAAACCTCCGACAGACTTTACCGAGGCATAAACTTTAGGCACAAAAAGATGAGAAAACAACAAATAGAACATATTATGGGGAAAATGTTAGAATCTCAGGGCGATGTTTCGGACCTGAATATAACAGTGGATAAGCCACTTCAGGTAGAGTCCTCAGGGGAATTAAAGTCCGTGTATCTTGATCCTCATATTGAGCGACTAACCCCCTTTCAGACGGAAATATTTGCCCTGAACATGATTAATAATGACAGGAGGCTTACAAAAACCCTTTTAACGGAAGGGTCATGTGATTTATCTTATCAACTGGCTGGAAAGGCCCGCTTCAGGGTTAATGTATTTTCACAGAAGGGATGTTATTCCGTGGTGATGAGGCAGCTATCTAACAAGGTGCCTACCATTAAAGAAATGAGGCTTCCATCCGCCTTCTTTAAGATGGCAGATATATTAAATGGAATAATCCTTGTTACAGGAGCTACAGGAAGCGGCAAAAGCACATCTCTCGCAGCATTTTTAAACGAGATAAATGAAAAAAAGTCAGTCCATGTAATTACCCTGGAGGATCCGGTGGAATTTATCCATTCACAGAAAAAGTCAACATTTAATCAGAGAGAAATGGGTGTTGATTTTGACAAATTCTATACCGGATTACGGGCATCCTTGCGACAGGCGCCGAAAGTCATTCTCGTTGGTGAGATACGAGACAGGGAGACAGTTGAAATAGGGCTTTCTGCGGCTGAGACCGGACACCTTGTTTTGAGCACTCTTCATACGGTTGATGCAGGCCAGACCATAAACAGGGTTATCGGCATGTTTAGCAAGGAGGAAGAAAGGCAGGTTAGAATAAGACTTGCCGACACTATAAGGTGGATAGTCTGCCAGAGGCTTTTACCAAAAATAGGAGGAGGGCGAGTGGCGGCCTTTGAGATATTGGGTTCAAATTTGAGGGTGAAAGACCTAATCCTAAATGGTGAATCAGAGGAAAACACATTTTATGAGATTATGGCAGACAGTGAGCCCTTTGGAATGATGACATTTGATCATAGTATTGCCGAGCACTATAAAAATGGCCTGATTACATCTGATACAGCTATTGCCTATGCATCGCGCAGGGCGGTTGTAGGAAGACTAATAGACTCAATCAAGGCATCCAGGGGGGAAAAGACCACAAACATAGAAAAACTTTCAATAGAAGAGGAAGAGGGCTTTGATGATTATATAAGATAGACAGGGATGAGCAGTTGAATGTTGACAAACCGACGGAGGAGTTATCAGATAAGACCCGGCACGGCTTTGGCAGGAGATAGCCGTTCATGGCAATGGTTGACAAACTCGGCCCAAAATTGAATGCGCTTACCAACAGTACAAAGGCATGAAGGCCAAATTTCTATTTTCTAATTTCAATTTTCCGTTTATTAAACGCTTTATGGAGGCATAGCATGGATGTAATTTGCAGCTCATGCGGGGCTAAATTAAAGATAAGAGAAGAAAAGCTGCCCCCTAACCAAACAGTAAAGATAACATGCCCGAAATGTAAGCAAAAGATGACGATAGACACCAGAGAACCTGCAAATCAGTCAACATCGGAAAAGAAAAAAACAAGCGAAAAAGCTATATTTGATTATGATGAGTTTGCAAGTCCCCTTGATTTCCTGGAAGAAGGAGGAATCAGGTTAGCCCTTATGTTAGTCAGCGATGACACTCATGCAGTTGACATAAATTTTGCCCTTGATGAATTGTCATATAAATGTATTTCTCCTTCGTCTATACCGGAGGCAATGGATAAGCTTCTCCTCTATCACTTTGACCTGATAATACTGTCCGACGGGTTTGGGGGGAAGGATATTGAAGACAACCCTGTCAACAAATACCTGAATAGCCTTTCCATGAGCATACGAAGGAAAATATTTTTTGTTCTTTTAGGTGATAAATTCAAGACAATGGACAACATGACGGCGTTTGGGGAAAGTGCTAACCTTGTTGTAAACCCTCGTGATTTGCCTGATCTGACCTTAATAATTAAAAAGGCAATAAATGACAACAATCAATTTTATAAGGTTTTTATGGACACCTTAAAGGAGACAGGCAAAATATAAGCGTATCAAATCAATAGATAACTGGGCTGGCTCCCGCATTTTTATGCCGGCAAGGAGGATCGCCAAGCACTGCAAAAAACGGTACAGCGCAAATCTCTCTTTAAGGTGTTGTCGTTAATTGCATCTATGTATAAATAAATAAATTTATCGTTAGTTTAGTTAGTTATTTCAATATTAAGGGTTCGTTTATATAATAAAAGGTATCAAATATCAAGGAAATTTTACCAGATAATTATTATCAGGTAAAAACGACTCGTTTTAAGGGTAATTATCAAATTATCAGGGCAAATTGGCCTGATAATCAGTGGTTGGGCGGCCAAAGCCGCGCTTGAGGGTGATTCCTGAAAGCATAAAATTGAGTGGGATGCTGGGGAATGGCAAACTGAAAGAGCTGACATGAGAATAGGATATTTCTCAATTATTACCTTGGTAATTGCCACAACAATCGCGATTGGAGCCTGTAAGGAGAAGGAGATCCCAAATGAGGGTCCATCGCGCGACTCAACGCATGCACGGAGCGCGGGAGGAGCCCTTGAAGACGAAAGGGAGACGAAAGCCATCGATACTGAGGGGTTCGATCTTAGCAGAATTGGGTTACTGAAAACGCGTATCATGGATCGGACCTTTAAGGACATCAATAGTATCCTCGTCGTCAAGCAGGGAAAGATCCTTATCGAGGAGTATTTCAATGGTGAAGACGCTAATAGGGAGAGAGAGGGTCAAACCTTAACTATTTACAAATTAAAATAACTTTGCTACTTAGTCTTTATGGTTAGACCTCTTCGTATAGAATACCCTGGTGCCTGGTATCATGTCACCAGCAGGGGGAATGAAAGAAAGAATATATTCAGTGATGATCAGGACAAAAAAAGGTTCCTTGAAATTCTTTCAGAGACCAAGAATCTGTATGGAACTGAAGTGCATGCTTACGTGCTCATGGAAAACCATTTTCACCTCATCTTAATGACCACTGAGGCAAATCTCAGCAGTTTTATGCAGCGATTCAACACCACCTACACAGTTTATTACAATCGTCGTCACAATAGAAACGGTCATCTTTATCAGGGTCGGTACAAGGCAATCCTTATAGAAAAAGACAGTTACCTCCTGGAATTGAGCCGTTATGTGCACCTGAATCCTGTCCGAATCAAGAAATTCTTAAGATTTAATATCAAGCAGAAGCAGGATATTATTCGAACATATCCCTGGAGTAGTTATATTGGTTACATCCGTTTGAAGGACCGCGAGTCATTCGTAAATTATGATAAGATTCTTGGGATGTCTGGAGGGAGAAATGTTCAAGACAGCACTGACAGCTACAAGAGGTTTGTAATTAGTGGTATTGCAAAAGATATGAATATAGACTTCTGGGAAGATGTTAAGGGGCAGGCTGTATTAGGTTCAGATGGTTTTGTAGATTGGGTGTATGAAACTTACCTTTCAAAACAAGATGTTGACATAAGTGAACTTCCAGGGATCAAGGACTTAAAAATAGGCCCTAACACACCAGAAGAGATAGCAAAAGAAGTAGCTTCTGAATTTGGCATAGGGCAATCGGAGCTATACCAAAAAAGAGCTAAATGCCGGGATGCTCGTTTAATGTTTTTAGAGTTATGTCGTATATATTTGAGCAGGGATATGAGTCTTGCACAGATGGGAAAAAGATTAGGAGGTATTAGCGCCTCGGCATTCAGCCGGAACAAAGTGAGGCTAAGGGAGAAAATAGAAAAAGATCCATGTTTGAAGTTCCGCTTTGAGAAAATAAAAAATGCTTTGAGTTTTAGTAAATAGTTAAGGTTTGACCCTCTTTCCCTCGCTCTTTCCCTCGATGATTTTCTTGACGCTTTTATCGAGGAGGCTATTGAATCAAATGGATGCTACTGTGGCGGTGGTGGTAAAGAAGACAAGTTGGACGTGGTGGTAGAGTTCGGCCGCCGCTCTGACGATCCTGATACCAGACTAAATAAGATTACAGCATGGCTTGATGCTCGACCTGATGTGGAAAACTGGAGGGTGGGCGAGGAGTTTGACGTCTGGCACGGAGACTTCCAAGATATGGATGATGAAATCGAACAACAGGATTCAGTCTGACACAAAAAGCCGAGGCACTTTTGTTCTATTAATCGAAAAACCCAGGCCGGGTTTTTGTGCACCTGATCCTGAACGGTGAAGGAAATCTAATTTGCATTTCGGCAACCGAAACTATTAATTCGAATGTGATCATTGCCATGCTATCAGGAGATAACAATGAATTTAAATGCTGTTGTTTCTATATTCGACCTAAGCCCACCGGAGAAGCTACAACTGTATAGTTGAAAAGGTAATAACGGATATCAATTTTATTATTACGTCGTCTTATGCTGAAGTGTTAAGAGAGGTGAGTTGTTATGGGAGAAGAAATAAATAAGTAACTTATTTATTAATTACCTTGGTTCGATCCCATTTCCATCCCATAGTCTCTTTTAACTCCCATTTTTTCCAATGATTCTTCCAGATATAAAATCTGATCCATGTTTTGGGCTAAAAGTATAACGGCGAAATAGCCTGTTTCCGGTAATGCATCACAGTTAAAAGGAAAAGCGGAATTTAATTTATTACCGTCATAAAGTACTGGTTTAATGCGTTCAGTGAGCGCAAGAAATGAACATGGGGCTGTCTTGATCTTTATGAATTTCCAGTATGGAATAGGGGATGTCAATTTTTCAATGTTGTCTAAAATCATGCTTACATAAGAGGAACCATTAAAACGAGCGTTATTTTCAACGGGAAAGATACCATTATCCGACACAATATAATCGATACCGGTTACACCCCTATATCCGAATTCAGCCATATTGTTTACAATTTTTATAGATGTCTCTATAATATAATTTAAAACGTCGGGTG
>JAYEMW010000097.1:0-4718 GCA_034718555.1 Thermodesulfobacteriota bacterium | reverse complement strand
GTCTTATTACTGTTGTTGAGACAAATAACAAAGCGCTTATAGCGCGCAAAGAGGAATTAAATGAGGAAAAAGAAAAACTGCGGCAAAGTGAAGAAAATCTCCGTTCAATTTTTAATGCTGCCAACAATGTTTCTTTTATAAAAACTGATGTTAACGGCAAGGATTCAAAAATACTCGAATTCAGTCCAGGAGCTGAGCATATTTTTGGATATAAACGGGAAGAAATATTGGGCAAACCTGTGGCTATGCTTCACGTTGATGAGGATGTGGAAAATTTACCGACAGCCCTGAAAAACATGAGTGAACACAAAATTGGATTCAGTGGTGAATCAATGTTGGTCAAAAAATCAGGAGATACATTCCCAGCGCTCTTCACCACGCATCCTATATTTGATAAAAACGGAAAGATGACAGCAGCTATAGGAGTCTCAATCGACATTACAGACCGCAAGCAAGCCGAGAAGGCACTGCGGGAGAGCGAAGAAAAGCTCGCCAGATCAAAGAAAATGGAATCCCTCGGACTTCTGGCAGGTGGTGTGGCCCACGACTTGAATAACGTGCTTTCAGGGATTGTCAGTTATCCGGAATTGCTATTATTGGATTTATCTGAAGATAGCCCTCTTAGAAAACCTATTGAGACAATCCAGGACTCGGGAAACAGGGCGGTTGCTATCGTCCAGGATCTGTTAACCGTGGCAAGAGGAGTAGCCACCACAAAAGAACCTCTGAACTTAAATGAAATAGTCAGTGATTATTTAAATTCTCCAGAGTTTAATAAACTTGAGCAGTTTTATCCTACAGTTACGGTCAAGGACAACCTTGATACCGACTTACTTAACGTTAGCGGTTCTCATGTTCATATCAGAAAGGTTGCAATGAACCTGGTGTCAAACGCCCTGGAAGCTGTTGAGGAAAGCGGCAATGTTATGATATCGACCATGAACCGTTATATAGACAGACCTCTAAGGGGATACGATGATGTAAGAATAGGTGAATATGCCGTTCTGTCGATATCTGACGATGGTCCGGGAATATTACCAATTGATTTTGATAGGATATTTGAGCCGTTCTATACAAAGAAAGTGATGGGCAGAAGCGGTACGGGTTTAGGTTTGGCTGTCGTATGGAATGTTGTACAGGATCACAAAGGTTACGTAGATGTGAAAACTGATGAGAACGGCACAACATTTGAGTTGTACTTTCCGATAACAAGAGATGAAATATCGGATAAAGATTTGTCCATACCCATTGAAGACTTCAAAGGAAACGGAGAGGCGATTCTGGTTGTTGATGATGTTGAAAGCCAAAGAGATATATCCTGTAAAATGTTGGATACATTAGGTTATGAAACTAAAGCCGTTTCAAGTGGAGAGGAAGCCGTTGAATATCTGAAGGAGCATGCCGTAGATTTAATACTGCTTGATATGATAATGGACCCAGGCATAAACGGTCGTGAGACATACGAGAGGATAATAGAAATTAACCCTAAACAAAAGGCTATAATAGTCAGTGGGTTCGCTGAAACAGATGAGGTGAAGGAAGCACAAAAATTAGGTGCAGGCCAATATATAAAGAAGCCGGTTACATTAAAAAAGATAGGCATTGCCGTAAAAAATGAATTGAGCCAATAACAAGTTCAAATTTTTTTCTTGATGAACCTCTATTGAATCGGCTAAGATGAAAGGGGTCAAAAGGGCAAACTATGTATATAGAAAGGTGTTGTTAATGTTATCCAACAACATACAGTTCTACCAGGCTGAACAGGTCTTCAATGCTGAACGGTTTAGCCAGGAATGCATCGGCCCCTAATTCTTTCGCTCTTTTTTCGTAGGACGGATCTGCTGACATAACAATAAAAATTTTTTTTGGCGATTTAGTCTTAACCCTGTCCAAAAGCTCGAGTCCGTCCATGCCCGGCATTTCAACATCAGATATAATTATATCAGAATTATCGTTTTTGTCAAAATAACCCCAGGCTGATAATGCATTTTCAAATGAAATGACCTCTCTGTTAACAGAAAACATCAGTGTGTCTACAAGAAAATCTCTTATTAAATTATTGTCTTCAACAACTGCGATTTTCACGTTTTTTATCATTTTCTTATCCTCACGCGGCCTTTAAATAAATCATGGGGCTTAATTTGATTTCAAAACCAAGATGTTCGGCCATTTTCTCAACATTATTTTTCATTGCCTCTTTTCTATAAAAACCAACCGGTAGGTTCTTGGCAAAGGCCTTTGCCATAACCATAAGTAGCTTTGTTCTTTGCATAAAAACATGTGTTGAATCCATGTCGAGACTTTTTTCCAAGCCTGCCCAAAAGTTATCTAATTCATCGTTAAGTCTTTGAATGTTATTAATTACGGCATTTTTTCTAAAGACCCCCATAGGACAATCTTCAAGGTAAGACATGCTCATAATTAAAAGTAGTTTTAATCTCATAAGTACCAGGTCCTTTCTTTCCATTTCCACTATTTTTACTGTTTGATCCCCTGATTTAACCATAGCACCCTCCAGTTTATCACAGCCTTAAAAGAAATGTAGCATGTTACTATAATGTGTTTATATCCTAATTTTTTTGGAATTTAAACTGTTTTTTTTAAAACAGCAATTAAAATTTTATAAAGTCTGAGCTAAATCTCCCTCACTAATTTTTTGCTTCTTTAATTCTTTAATAATAGCTGGAATAACCTCGTTTATGTCTCCTACAATGCCATAATCGGCAAATTTGAATATATCGGCTTCCGGTTCGTTGTTTATAGCAATAATAACCTCGCTGTCTATCATTCCGGCAGAGTGCTGTACGGCCCCTGAAACCCCGCAGCCTATATATAGTCTGGGTCTGATTGTCTTTCCAGTCTGACCGATCTTATTGTCCTCGGAAATCCATCCCTCATCTACCGGAAGATTTGTTGCACCTACTGCTGCTCCCAACAGCGTGGCTAACTCCTGCAACATTTCAAAACCTTCTTTGTCGCCAACGCCCATACCCCCTGCCACAACCTTGTCCGCTAAGTCCAAAGGCACACTGTCTGATACCGTACTAACCGTATCAACAACCTTAACCCTGATATCTTCTTCTCTCTGGTTTACGTCAGTAAATACTACATCTCCCTTTCTTTGTCTGTCCAGCATTTTCAGCTCAATTACGCCTGGACGGATTGTGGCTATCTGAGGCCTTTGTATAGGGCAGAAAATATCCGTCATTAGGTCCCTGCCGAAAAAGGGTTTTGTTGCGACAAGATACCCACTGTCTTTGTCTATATCTAATTTAGTGCAATCAGACATACAGCCGGTTTTTAATCGGGCCGATACCCTGGGCGCCAGGTCTCTTCCTATGCAGGTTGCTCCAAACAAAATTATTTCAGGGTTTTCCCTTACAGCCTGCTCTGAAATAATATCCGTATAAACCTCTGTCCTGTAGTGCTTACAGACAGGATCGTCCGCTATTATGACCTTGTCCGCCCCGTACCCGATCAACTCTTCGGCCATTGCCGTCACGTTCTCCCCAATTAGCACGGCGGTGACATATGTGCCGATCTTGTCTGCAAGACCTCTCCCTTCTCCTAACAACTCGAGCGATACCTTTGCAGTCTCTTCATTCCTATGCTCGATAACTACCCATATACCTTTACATTTTTCAGCATTGTCAGACAATATTGTAACCTCTATAGCAGGTCTTTTTCTTTCAGAATTCCGATCAGGCTTTTGGCTGCTACATCCGGTTCTCCTTTGAGAATCTCGACTGTTCCTTTCTCCAATTTTCTGATATAGATATTTTTTGACTGTGTGGGAGAGCCCTTTAATCCGAATTGCCCTGTATTACTATTCAAATCTTCACCCTTCCATACATCAACCGTCTTATCCCTGTAAGCATCCATTATGCTCTCCATTGATGGTATTCTTGGCTGGTTGATATTCTTTTCCGCTGTTATCAGCACAGGAAAAGCAATCTTTAATAATCTATAACCGTCTTCTGTTTTTTGCTTAACTAAGACCTCATTTTTTTCAACTGTTATTTCCATTGTATTAGTTAATTGCGGTAAATTCAGTAATTCTGCGACCTGCGGGCCTACATGGCCTGTAACGCCATCAGATGACTCCTTTCCGCAAATAATTATGTCAAATTTTTTGATCTTCTTAATGGCGCTACTAAGGGCATAGGATGTAGCCAGTGTATCGGCCCCGGCAAAAACCCCGTCGCTCAACAAAATAGCCCTATCCGCCCCCATGCCTAATGCCTCTCTAAGCGCTTCTTCAGCCTGGTCTGGGCCCATGGATATAGCGGTTATAAACCCTCCGTGCCCTTCTCTTAATTGAATGGCTGCCTCTATTACGTGCTTATCGACAGGATTTAAAATGGCGCCTGATCCTTGGCGTAAAAGACTTCCTGTTCTTTTATCCCAGTCAATATCGTATGTCTCCGGCACCTGTTTTATGCAGACTACTATATTCATGATGATTTGCCTTTGCGCCTCTGCCGTGAAATGAGACAGTTTTATATCTCTTTAGATCGTGCAAGCGCTGAGCCTACGATTGTTTTTTGCAGCTCAGTGCTTGACGCAGTGATTCCTGCATGCGCAATTGTTCTGTAAAGCCTTTCTATCTTATAATCCTTGCAGTATCCGTAAGAGCCATGAACCTGCAATGCCTTTCTGGCAACCTCCTGAATGGCGGGTACAACAAAAAGCTTCAGGGCAGCAGAGTCTACCTGAAA
>JAYEMW010000096.1:0-22966 GCA_034718555.1 Thermodesulfobacteriota bacterium | reverse complement strand
TGTGTGATTATTGCTGTTAATTTTTTCGTCATTATAGGGGCTTTTTCTTATTTAAGCAACTGTTTTTACGTGATATTTATATAATCTTTGCAACACCTTTTAAAGGATTGTTGGATCAATAAATATATAGAGTGTGTTTTTGATAAGCTCCAGGGGAATTTTCAATAATCCCCCTGGAGTTTTTATTGATTTAGAATATTCCCTCAACCTTGCCTGTTTTCGTATCCACATCTACCCTTTTGAAGGCAGGGTCTGAGCTAGTTCCAGGCATAAGACTGATTGCCCCTGCACATGGGCAGAGGAATTTGGCCCCGGAATAGATCAACACATCGCGGATAGGAAGGGTCCAGCCCTTTGGAACTCCCTTCAGGGTTGGATCATGTGTAAGGCTAAGGTGAGTCTTAACCATCATTGTAGCATAGTCGTCATACTGCGGGTCGGCTTCAAGCATTTTTGCCTTTGCCTCTGCGTCAGCTGTCCATGACACGCCGTCTGCCCCATAGACCTCTTTGGCTATCTTATCAACCCGATCTCTGAGCTTCATCTCAAGGGGATAGAGGAATTTAAATTCCGACTCATCCTCACATGCCTCTTTCACCACATCTGCAAATTCCAGGGCTCCATCGCCACCATCAGCCCAATGCGTGGAAAGAGCAACTCTTGCCCCAGCCTCTTCTGCAGCCTTCCGGACCATAGCAATCTCGTCCTTGGTATCGGTATAGAAGCCATTGATGCATACAACAGGATTAATACCTGATTTCTTTATAACATTTATGTGATGCACCATGTTAGCAAGGCCTTTTTCAAGAAGACCAAGATTTTCCTTGGTATACTCGTCAGCAAGCTTAAGTCCTGCCACCACCTTGGGTCCTCCACCATGCATCTTCATAGCCCTGATAGTAGATGTAAGGACTGAAACATGAGGTTTAAGCCCGCTAAAACGGGATTTAACATTCCAAAACTTCTCAAAACCTATATCTGCGGCAAAGCCACTTTCCGTGACATGGTAGTCAAACATCTTAAGTCCGATACGGTCTGCAATAATAGAAGACTGTCCAACGGCAATGTTTGCGAAAGGACCGGCATGGACCATGCATGGCTGGTGTTCAGCCGTGCTCATAAGGGTGGGGTTTATGGTGTTTCTCATCCAGGCGGTCATGGCGCCGCCTACCTCAAGATCACCTGTTGTCACAGGATTTCCACTCTTATCAAAGGCAACGGTTATTTTCCCAAGCCTCTCCCTGAGGTCAGCAAGGTCTCGTACGATAGAAAGAATTGCCATAAGCTCGGATCCTACAGCGATTCCAAACTTAGACTGCATGGTGAAACCGTCCATACGGCCGCCGATACCAATGATTATATTCCGAAGCGCCTGAGCGCAAAAATCCATTATCCATCCCATTTCAATCCTTGTAGGATCAATATCTAGGCGTCGCATTTTGGTGAGTCTCTGCAACTGTTCATCATTGTAATTTCTTTCGTGCTGCATTCTGGCTGTCAGGGCAACCATTGCAAGGTTATGGGCATTCATGATATCATTAATATCACCGGTGAGGCCCATGGAAAACTCTGTAAGCGGTATAAGGAGTGCATTTCCTCCGCCTGCGGCAGTACCCTTAATATTCATGGTAGGTCCGCCTGATGGCTGTCGGAGACATCCACCTACATTAAGGCCTCTTTTTCCCATTCCTTCCATCAGTCCCATGGAAGTCGTGCTTTTTCCCTCACCTAAGGGTGTTGGGGTAATAGCGGTAACCTCTATGTATTTTCCATCCGGTTTATCTTTCAAACGCTCTATGATCTTTAAAAAGTCAAGCTTGCTGAGCCTTCCCATTGGAAGCATCTCATCCTTCTCAAGACCTAATTTCTCTCGCCACTCTTCCGGTGTCGGCATATTCTTTTCAGCTGCCTCAGATATCTGCCAATCACTCATTTCAACTGCATTATAAGCCATATATAAATCCTCCTATATTAATTATTTGTTGTTGAACACCTTAATAAATGTCTATTGTGATTTCATAATAAAAGGATTAAATGTTTTTGTATGTATTAAAATTTAATCCCTCATTAGAAACCAAATTTTAACTAATGTTAAAATCCTAAGTTTATTATCATAGATAATCTATCTGGTCAAGGTTAAAAAAATATGTTTTTTTAATGATAAAAATTGATAATATAGTAAAAGGCAAAAGGTAAAATGTAAAATGTCTGTATTTGGTATGTATAAGCATCTACTTATACAATATACAACCTTTTTTAAAAAGGATATCGATGAATCGCATCAGAACTTTTCTTAGCAACAGATTGGAAAACCTGGTCGAAACGCTTAGCTCTGTCATCAGCATACCTCTATCATCTCCCATGGAAAAGGAAATCATTGTTGTCCAGAGCGCCGGCATGGAGCGCTGGATATCAATGAAATTTGCACGGCGTCATGGAGTATGTGCAAACTTCAAATTTTACTTTCCAAATACATTTATCCAGGATATCTTCCGTAAGCTGATCCCGGATATTCAAGAACCCTCACCGTTTGACCCAAAAATAATGACCTGGAGCATAATGAAACTCCTTCAATCCCTCATAAAAACGGAAGGATTCGAAAGTATCAGTCATTACCTTGGAAAAAACAGGGGTAATCTCAAATGTTTTCAACTCGCAGAGCGGATTGCAGATACATTTGACCAATACCAGCTTTTTCGCCCGGAATTGATTTTTCGATGGGAGAACAATAAAGAAAATCACTGGCAGGCAATGCTCTGGAGAGAACTAACCAAGGGAAGGGAAAAAATGCATCGTGCTGCATTAGGGAGAGCCTTCCTTAAAGAGGCCAACAAACTCCCCGGCACGATAAACAATTTTCCTGCAAGAATTTCAGTATTTGGTATCTCAGCGCTCCCGGAATTTTATTTGCAATTGTTTAATGCCATTTCAAGGTTTACTGAGGTGAACCTTTTCCTTATGAATCCAAGCAGGGAGTACTGGGGTGATATTATATCCGAGTTGGGAATAGAAAAAAAGCTGTCAAGCATAAGCGAGCAAGACATAGAGGGGCTTTATTTTGAAAAGGGAAATGGGATTCTTGCATCTATGGGCGCTCTTGGGAGGGATTTTTTTGAGGCTATAAACGAATTTGAAATTGAAGAACGCACAATTTTTCAAGACCCCGGTGAGGATAATCTTCTTTCTTGCATTCAGTCAGATATTCTGAACCTTCGGGACAGAAAGAAAAAAACAGGTGGAAACAATTTTATTAAAGAAAATGATAACTCTATTAAGATAAATTCATGTCACAGTCCAATGAGGGAAATCGAGGTATTGCACGATTGGCTCCTCGATATGTTTGAAAAAAATACGGACCTTATGCCGGCTGATATCCTTGTAATGACTCCAGACATAGAATTTTATGCGCCATACATACAGGCGGTCTTTGATATGAAGACCGAGAACCCGGCAAGAATTCCCTTTACTATTGCAGACCAAGGTCTGAGAAGGAGGGGAAAAATCATAGATACCTTTTTTGCAACTCTTGATCTATCCAACAGTCGTTTCAGCGCCCCGGAGGTTCTTTCAATATTTGAGTCTCAGGCCGTGTACCAGGCATTTGCATTATCTGAGGAAGAGCTTGACCTTATCCGAAACTGGATAAGAAAGACAAGGATACGATGGGGAATAGATGGGCCAAGCAAAGAAAAAGAAGGCCTCCCTCCTTTTCAGGAAAATACCTGGAGGGCCGGTATTGATAGGTTACTGTTGGGGTATGCACTACCTGGTAAAGACGAAAAAATATTTGGAGGCGTTCTTCCCTTTGATCATATTGAAGGCCATGAGTCTATTACTCTTGGAAAATTTATCGAATTCACAGACCGGTTATTTACCCATGTTTCATCCCTTGGCAAACCTCGCAAACTAAATGAATGGTCCGAAACTCTTTTAGGGCTCCTTAACGCCTTGTTTACTCCGGATATAGACTCGGAAACGGAAATACAGGCATTACGGCAAGTGATAGGTGATTTATCCAGCTGGCAGGAGATGTCAAAATTCAATGAGGATGTCGGCATTGACGTAATCAAATGGCATATAGACCACTCTCTCGCTAACAAAGGTTACGGATTTGGATTTCTAACCGGAGGGGTAACTTTTTGCGCCATGTTACCTATGAGGAGTATCCCTTCTAAGATAATCTGTCTTATAGGTATGAACAACGACGCATACCCACGACAAAATAAACCGGTGGGATTTGATCTCTTAGCCAAAAACCCAAAACCCGGTGACCGATCGCGACGTAATGACGACAGATATCTATTTCTTGAAGCGTTACTTTCAGCAAGAAAAACATTTTACATAAGCTATATTGGCCAGAATATAAAGGATAACAGCGTTAAACCTCCTTCAGTTCTAATTAGCGAACTAATAGATTATATTAAACAGGGTTTTTTTATGAGAGGCCGGGATATAATGGATTATATTTTCACTAAACACCGCCTCCAGGCGTTTAACCCGGTCTATTTTATGGATAATGAAAAATTGCGTAGCTACTCTGAAGAGAACTACGACGCAGCACGAACCCTGCTGAAAACACAGATTGCCCCTACTCCGTTTATTTCCAGTGAACTTAATGAGTTAGGACCGGAATGGAGGGTTGTTGATCTTGACGACATGTGCAGGTTTTTTGGGAACCCGGCTAAATATCTTCTTAATAAAAGGTTAGGTATTAACTTTCCGGAGGAAGATTCTCCATTAGAGGACAGTGAAACTTTTGAGATTAATAAATTAGATAAATACCTGATCGCGCATGACCTGTTGCGGCATAGAAGCGAAGGGAAAGATAAAGGGGAATTCTTACACTTAGCAAGAGCGTCCGGCCGGCTCCCACACGGAAAAATTGGAGACTCCGTGGTTGAGGAAATCAATGAAGAGATAGACGTTTTTTTTAAAAAAATTAGCCCTTATATATCAAAAACACCACTTGAACCCCTTAAAATTGATCTAACTATTTCCGGTTTTAAGATCACAGGTCAAATCAATAATATTCACCAAAATCGGCTGATTCAATATCGTTATGCGAAAGTAAGGCCTAAGGACAGGCTAAAAATATGGATTTATCACCTGATAATGAACAGCATTGAGGATAAAAAATATCCTTGCACCAGCATGCTTGCAGGCCTTTCTCCCAACTCCTCCAAGCCGGAGTGGGAGGCATT
This sequence comes from Thermodesulfobacteriota bacterium, assembly GCA_034718555.1. Classification (GTDB taxonomy): domain Bacteria; phylum Desulfobacterota; class DSM-4660; order Desulfatiglandales; family B25-G16; genus M55B121. The sequence goes on along the minus strand of JAYEMW010000096.1, from coordinate 17,765 downwards.
GGAATATGAACCGGTGGAAAATAGCAAAGAGATAATAGGAAAACTCTTAGAAAAATACTGGGAAGGTTTAAGACGTCCTATACATTTCTTTCCGAAATCCTCATGGACATACGCCTTCAACCTTCTGGGAAAAAATAGGCCTCAGGATTATGCCATGAATATGGCCTCCAGGGAATGGTTGGGAGGAAACCGAATGCGAGGTGAGTCTGAGGATCCTTACTGTAGGCTTTGTTTCGCAACGAGTAACCCAATTGATTCCGAGTTTGAGCAAATTTCCAAAGACGTATTTGACACACTTTTAATGCACCAGAAAAAGATTTAAAAATGAAAGCATTTCATAGCTTTAATATATTAGACAGCCCCATTGATGGGACAAACCTTATAGAGGCAAGTGCGGGCACTGGAAAGACGTATACAATTGCCGGCCTTTTTCTCCGGTTGTTATTGGAAAAAAAGCTGTCAGTGAATGAAATACTGGTCGTAACCTTTACAGAGAGCGCCACGGAAGAGCTTAAAGACAGAATTCGCAATAGACTGAGAGAAGCGGTAAAGGTATTCTCCGGGGAGAGCACGGAAGATATTTTCCTTGCGTGCCTGTTTAAAAAACATAAAAATTCTAAAAATGCATTAAGACGTTTAATAGATTCTGTCAGGGCCTTTGATATGGCATCTATATTCACAATACACGGGTTTTGCATGAGGATATTGCATGAAAATACATTTGAGAGCGGAGGTCTCTTTAATACTGCGCTAATCACCGACCAGGAAGAACTAAAAAGAGAAGTTGCCGGTGATTTCTGGCGCAGTAACTTATACAATGAATCACCCCTTTTTATAAGATATTTAATGGGTAATAAATTCAACCTGGAAAGCCTGATTTCCCTCTTTTCCAGCAGGTTTTCCCAGCTAAATATGAAGATTATTCCCCAGACGGATACAAACGATGTTATTTCTCCGGAAAAAGAGTTCAAGCTGTCTTTTGATAGGGTCAGCAAAAACTGGCAGGCAATGAAGGACAATGTACAAGATATCCTAAAAAATACGGAAAGCTTAGATAAGAGAAAATATCCTAAGGCAAAACTTCCGGTCTGGATTCAAGCCATGGACAACACAATAAGCCTTGGGCCGGATAACCTTATGCTGTTTAAGGACTTCGAAAAATTCACCACTAAACAACTCAAGGTGTCAACAAAACCAAATTTTGCGCCGCCTGCTCACCCGTTTTTTGACCTTTGCGAAACGCTCCTTGAAAAAAAGAAACTATTAGAGCAAGTTTTTAAGAGACGTCTCCTTGGCCTGAAGGTGGAATTTTTTCGCTATGCCGGAGATAGACTCACAAAAAAAAAGCAGGATAGAAATATCCAGTTTTTTGACGATCTTTTAAACAGGCTCTATTGTGCCTTAGAACAGGAAGGCGGAGAAAACCTTGCCCAATCTCTGAGGATAAAATTTAAGGCGGCCCTTATTGATGAATTCCAGGATACCGATCCAGTTCAATATGCCATTTTTAGAAAAATTTTCGGCAATGGCAAAAGTAATCTTTTCCTTATCGGCGATCCCAAACAGGCAATATACAGTTTCCGTGGCGCCGATATATTTGCGTATATAAATGCCTCCCAAGATGTTAAAACCCTTTATACGCTTTCAGAGAACTGGAGGGCGGACCCTCCGCTAATTACTGCTATAAACACAATATTTTCCGGTGCGGATAATCCCTTTATCTATGATGAAATTCCATTTCAGCCAACCTCGCCGTCAAACATAAATGATACCTCAGGTTTCAGTCTTAAAGGAAAAAAAGAGACCCCCTTTACAATTTGGCACCTTAAGCCCAACCATGAGACAATCCCATCAAAGCCGATTCCCAAAACACAGGCAGGGGGATTAATCTCAAAGGCAATTGCCGCTGAAATTTCATACCTTATCGATCTAAGTAAAAAAGGAGAGGCCCTGTTAAAAGGCAACCCCGTAAGGCCTGGAGACATCGCTGTCCTGGTAAGAAAAAACGATGAGGCCCGCCTTATACAGGATGCCCTGTCCGAGCTCAATATACCGAGTGTACTCCATGGCGCCGGAAATATCCTTGATACCCACGAGGCAACTGAGACGAAGAGGGTTCTATCTGCTGTTGCCCAGCCGAATGACTTAAGGCTTTTAAGGCCTGCCCTTGCAACAGATATAATAGGCATAAAAGGGGAAAAACTAAATGTATTGATCGATAATGAGCCGGGATGGGAGAAGTGGCTTGTTGCATTCAAAGAGTATCACAACCTATGGAGAAAGAAAGGCTTCATTCAGATGTTCCGGTATTTCTTACGGAAAGAAAATGTTCTGATGCGGCTGATGTCCTTTTCCGATGGGGAACGAAGAAATACCAATATGCTTCATCTCTCTGAGATCCTGCAAGGTATATCCGTGGAAAAAAGCCTTACCATGGCAGGGCTTCTACAATGGTTTTCAGAGCAAATATCCTCAAAAGACCCGGGGTTAGAAGAACATCAGCTAAGATTAGAGAGCGACGAAAATGCCGTAAAAATAATAACCATTCATAAGAGCAAGGGCCTTGAGTATCCCATTGTATTTTGTCCATTTATGTGGGGCGGCTCCAGGATCAGGAATTCAAAGGAGCCTTTTATGTTTCACAATGAAAAAGAAGACATGAGATTAACCCTTGATCTTGGCTCTCAGGACATGGATAAAAATAGAGTCTTTGCTGAGAAAGAACAGTTAGCCGAAAACCTTAGGCTGTTCTATGTAGCTCTAACGAGGGCAAAAAACCGTTGCTATATTATATGGGGCCGTTTCAATGAAGCTGAGACCTCGGCGCCTGCATATCTTTTTCATCAGCACGAATCATTTAAAGGGGAAAATATCACAGAGTATATAGGGGCAAAATTTAAAGGACTAAACGATTATGACATCACTGAAGAGCTAAAAAACATTGCAGACAGGTCCGGTGGAGCAATAAGACTTGCACAAGCACCTTCAGAATTAGGAAAAAGATTTTCTCCCCTGCCTGATGAGGAAAAAGGGCTTAAATTTAGAAAATTTTCCGGCAGTATAGATAGCTGTCAGCGCATTTCAAGCTTCTCATCACTCATATCAAATCAGGTCCATGGAGAAGTATTAAAAGACTACGACGTTATAACCATGCCAAATGTTACTGGTTATATGGATTTTAAAGAATCAGAGATTGAAGAAAATATTCCTGATATATTTTCATTTCCAAAAGGCGCAAGGTCAGGAATATTCTTGCATGATGTTTTGGAGCATATGGACTTTACAAAAAGTGATGAGCAGGTAACAAAAAATTTAATAAAAGACAAGCTTACAGAATATGGGATTGGATTGACATGGGAAAATACTATTTACGATATGCTCGGCAAGGTGATTTCCACCCCGTTAGACCCTGAAAATAGTAATGATCTGGTATTATCATGTATTGGAAACCAGAACAGGCTTAATGAATTGCAGTTCTATTTCCCCTTAAAACAGATCTCACCTATAAACTTGAAAGATGTATTTAAACAATATTCAGACATTGAGCTTTCTGAAGGGTTTCCCGGGCGCATTGAGCGCTTAAGATTTTCACCGGTCAAGGGTTTTATGACTGGTTTTATTGATATGGTATTTCGTTTTAAGGAAAGGTTTTACCTCGTAGACTGGAAATCTAATTTTCTTGGAACATGCATTGAGAACTATGGCCAGGATTCACTAACTACAGTTATGGAAGAGGAATACTATACACTCCAGTATCAAATATATACCGTTGCCTTGAACCAATATCTATTGCTACGCCTCCCCGGCTACAGCTACGAAAGGCATTTTGGTGGTATATTTTACATATTTCTTAGGGGAGTAGACCCTAACAGGGGTTACGAATTTGGAATCTACAGGAAAAGGCCATCTGAAGAATTAATAATGGCGCTAAGTGACAAGCTTATCGATAAAACAGAGATGTTTTCACATTGAAAAAAGAAAATATATACCGCCTTTACGATAAAGGACTGTTGTCTTGGCTTGATATCCATTTCTCAAAATTCATTGAAAGGATTGAGGGAAGGGATAATCCGGAACTGTTTCTTGCAGCGGCGCTTGTAAGCAGTTTTACAAGGCAGGGCAACGTTTGTCTGAATCTCTCAGACATAGGGGGAAAACGGCTACTAAATGAGGGGGATGGGAGCAGTCCTGCTATCTGTCCAAGATTAGATGTATGGGTAAAATCTCTCAGAAAATGCAATGTAGTAGGTAAACCTGGGGAATATAAACCGCTTGTACTTGATGACAGCCATAGGCTCTATCTGTTCCGTTACTGGGATTATCAGCACAAACTGGCAAATTTTATCAAGGAATGTGTTAAAGCAGATGAGGCACATGTAGATATTTCCCATTTAAGAGATGGGTTAGAACGTCTTTTTCCTGAAGAAACCACAGGGGAAATAAATTGGCAGAGAATAGCCGCGTTTACTGCATTAACAAAACGCTTTTGTGTTATTTCAGGGGGCCCTGGTACAGGCAAAACAACAACAGTCGTAAAAATCCTCTCTCTTATTCAGGAACAGGAGATTCCCAACAAAAAACGCATATCCATTGCCGCACCCACTGGTAAAGCCGCTGCCCGGCTCCAAGAGATAATAAAACTCTCCAGGGAGAAACTCGATTGCTCTACGATCATAAAGGAATCAATCCCTGAAAAGGCTGTCACAATACACCGGCTGCTAAGGACAATACCAAACTCCCCTTATTTCCGATATGATTCCAGAAATCCTCTCCCTGTTGATGTTCTAATAGTTGACGAGGCATCCATGGTTGATATGGCCTTAATGACAAAACTTGTACTGGCCCTTCCACAACATGCTAAATTAATATTGTTGGGAGATAAAGATCAGCTTGCATCCGTGGAGGCAGGTGCAGCCCTCGGCGATATATGCGATACAGGCGCTATACATTATTTTTCTAAAAATTTCTCTCTGGCCCTTAAAGATACTACAGGATATGATATTGAGATAGATAAGGAAATAGATGATACATCAAATATCAGTGATTCTATTGTCCAACTACGGAAAAACTATAGATTTGGTTCCCATAGTGGCATATACAGGTTAAGCATGGCTGTAAATAACGGCGACAGTGATGAGGCGGTGAAACTATTGATGTCCGGGGATTTTGAGGATATATCCTGGCAAAAACTACCCGTCCCAAATACCATTCCCAGGCCCATGAAGGAAAATATTATACAGGGGTATGGTAAATACCTTAGGTCTAAAGATACCTTTAAGGCACTTCATATGTTTGATAATTTTCGAATTCTCTGCGCCCTGAGAAATGGGCCTTACGGGGTCCATGCTATAAATCTATTGGTTGAGAAAACCCTAAAGGGGAAAAACCTTATCAATCTAAATGAAAAATGGTATTCTGGAAGACCAATTATGATTACCAAAAATGACTATAATCTGCAGCTATTCAATGGAGATGTGGGCTTGGTACTGCCGGACCCTGATACCGAAGGTGATCTTAGGGTTTTTTTTCAAAGGGCGGAGGGCAATTTAAAAAAATTTTACCATCTTAGCCTCCCGGAAAATGAGACCGTATATGCAATGACAGTGCATAAAAGTCAGGGATCGGAATTTGAAAGAGTGCTTCTTATTTTGCCTGATGTAGAGTCTCCTGTAATGACAAGAGAGCTTATTTATACTGGTATCACCAGGGCAAAAAAAAGCATAGAGATATGGGGGGATGAAGGCATTTTTCGGAGGGCAATCTCTCAATGCATTAATCGTTCATCCGGTCTGCGGGATGAACTGTGGTCACTTTAGAGTGATAAAAGCATAAATTAAATAAGGAGGTGTTTTCAATGAGATCTATTATGAGCCTGTTAAAGAATAATGTATTGATAACAGCAATTTTGCTTTTTTTAATATCAGGTTTTCAGGTAGGGGTTGTTAAAGGTTCACAGGAAGAAAATATTTTAGGTCCCCAATCAAAACATGCCATAGGTGAACAGCGCATCCTTGTGCTTGCCGTTCGTTTTCCTGACGTAGAACCACGTTTTCCCATAGAGCGAGTCAGAAAAAAGGTCGTCAAAGGTCTCAACAAGTACGTAAAAGAGCAATCGTATGGAATGACATGGGTGAAGGCCGACTTTAGAGCAGGAATAACGCTTCCGGAACCTATTAGAAAATACAAGGTAAGCCCTTATAATTTTAAAGTTGACAGAACAAGGGTTAAGAAGCTTATCCAAGACTCCATGACTGCTGTTGAGAAAAATGTGGATTTTTCCCGGTACCAACATATAATCGTCATACCCAGGGCCTTTACTACTCCGGGTAAGGGATACGGCATGATGTGTTATTGCGCCAACCCGGGAATGCTTTCAGGTGTAAGACAAACCGTCAGATATGTGCCGTTGAAGTCAAAAGGTGGCAAGGCATTCAAAGGTGGCGTATGCGTCGGGACCGAAAATGCCCATTTGGGAATGTTTGCCCATGATTTTTTCCACGCGCTCGGAGGGATATACAAGAATAGACGGCTTATTCCCTGACTATATGACTTCGAGCGTCAGTCTGACGCTTCCAAGCTTCCAAGCTTCAAACACCATGCCATATATATGGGACCGTGGGACATTATGTCTCAACATTTTATAGAAAGAAAACAACCTCCAGAGGGCATCTCTTCTTTCACGAAAATTCGATTGGGCTGGATATCCCAGGACCAGGTGCTTTTAGTAAATCCAGGCAGCACCAAATGCGTCTTTCTATCTCCCCTTTCCAAAATGGGTGAAACTCTGGCCGTTAAAATACCCTTGAAGCGAAAATGGAGCGGTGGCAGGAGTAATTTTTACCTTGTAGAAAATCGCCAGCCCATCGGCTATGACCTAATCTTGCCGGACAGCGGCATACTTATACTTAAGGTAAATGAAGATGCCATGGAGGGTTCCGGCACAGTAAAGGTTATGGATGCTGATCCGGATTCCCGACATTTCTCACATGCAACATTCCGACTGGATAAAAATAAAAGAAACTACTTTATTGATAAAAAAAACAACGTGGCCATAATCCCTCTTTGGTCTGAAAAAGGTAAAAAGGGAGTTCTAATTACCACCCCTGTTAAAGGCCCCGATGCATTGAAGGCGGCTTTGATGATTCAAAAGCTAATTAAGCGCTTTCCTGAGCCAAGGGGCGAAAACAAGAGAAAATTAGTAGAAGAGTCCATTTCATTTTTTAAAAGAGCAGATTTTAAGACGTGCTGTCAAATATCTCAGCAGGCACTTCAATGAGCAGGATAGTCTGAACGAAAACCTCAAAATATAGTTTTCAAGTTTTGGCCTTAAATCTTCAAATATTTGAAATTGCGTTGTTTTTTAATCCAAAATCCGCAATCCCTGCCCGACGGACGGCAGGCGGGAAAAATCTAAAATCGTGCCTGAACTGGCTTTTCGTTCAGGCACTAATTAAAAAAAAGGATACACCTATGAAAAAAGATATTGCCTACAAAAGAGAAAAAACATTCATTCTGAACAAGATTATTTACCTTGTCTTTTTTTCTTTTGCCGGCCTTTTTCTTTTAACATTAAATCTTCGTCCATATCCTTTTGCTTATTTGATAAAATCAATTCCTGTATTGAGCCTTTCATTACTTGCATTTTTCAATATTAAAGGAATAAAGGGCAAGTTGATAGGCATTGGTCTTTTGTTTTCGGGTGCAGGGGATATTATTCTTGAACTCGACAGATCCGGCTATTTTACTTATGGTCTCGGGGCTTTTTTGATTGCCCATATTTTTTATATTTCGGCTTTTATCAGTGAGTCTGAATTAAAAAGAACACGCTCATTGATTTCCCTTTCTATGTTGGCTTACTGTTTCATCATAGGATATTTTTTGATCCCAAATCTCGGTGACATGATCGTCCCAGTTACAGCTTATCTTTGCGTCATATTGGCCATGGGCATTTCCGCCTCGATAGGAAGCTCCAATCATTACCTCGTGGTAATAGGCGCATGTTTTTTTATTCTATCTGACTCGATTATAGCCATCAATCGGTTCTTAGAGCCAATATCTTATTCGAGTTTCTGGATTATGATAACATATTATCCGGCTCAGTTTCTGATTGCATTTGGATCATCAAGGAAACATTAAGTTTGCAATTCTAATTATAGCGAAATAAGAGACTTAGCCGCAGACCCACGCAGACCAACACAGACATTTTAGCCGAGCAGGTCGCTCGGCTAAAATAGTATCATCGCTTCGCGAAAAGAGTTAAAGGGTATAGGATAAAAAATTTGTCCGTGGTCGTCTGTGTGGGTCTGTGGCTTATAAATTATCCCAAAATGAGAATTACTGCATTAAATTAGTAAATCTTGATAATCAACCTCGAAATCGTCATGCAGGACCCCGTATCCGGTACGAGGCAGGACAGATCCGGGATCAGCCGGAATGACAGGCGCTTACTTTTTCTCGTCATTCCGGCGAAAGCCGGAATCCAGTAGGTGGGTATCTATCATTATCCAAAAGCACTTTCCCTTATTTATTGGGAAGATACGATTAACCTTAAACCTTGAACCTAACAACGTGTCCAGTTACAAACAATGTTTTATTGCTTTGCTGACAACCGCATATAAAAAACGGCACAAAGTTGCTCCACCCCTAAGCTGGAGCCTTAGACCCAATAGAAAATGAGCAAATTTCGCATGGAAGAGATTTATATTTCGAATTATGTACCCGGCTCAATAGGTAGAATTGCTGAGTTACATGGGAATTATTACAATAAATATTGGAATTTTGGTTTATTTTTTGAAGCAAAAGTTGCCATAGAACTGTCCAAACTACTGATGGAAGATAACCCATCTCGAAATGGTCTTTGGGTTGCATCTGTTAAAAACAAGATTGTAGGCGGTATTGCAATTGATGGGAATCAGAGAGAGAAAAACGAAGCGCGCTTACGTTTTTTTATCATTTCACTTGACTATCAAGGCTTGGGTATTGGTAATCTATTGATGGAAAAGGCTCTTCGTTTTTGCAAAGAATCTGGATTCGAAGAAGTATATCTTACAACTTTTGCGGGATTAGACGCTGCAAAGCATCTATACGAGAAATGGGGCTTTAAACTAATCGAGGAAAAGGAAGATAATACGTGGGGCGTAATCGTAAAAGAACAATTATTTATTTTTACAATTAGATAAAAGTAGTAATACAGTATCTTGAGCTACAGGAGATAACACTATGGAGATGAACCATTATATCAACCAGGAAACCTGTGAGCGATGTGGATTATGCGCCGAGATATGTCCTAATCGGATCATTGATAAAAAGGAATCCAAGGATATTTACTTTCGAGAAGATCGGCTTGGACTGTGTATTCGATGCGGGCATTGTATGGCGATTTGTCCCACTCAATCGGTGATTGCTCCTGGGCTGTCTTATGAAAAGGACTTTTTTGATTTGCCCAAAAGCGATGTTGATTCGGAGAGTTTTTTTAACCTAATTTCCACCCGTCGGGCAGTTCGTTTATACAGAAAAAAACCTGTGCCGAGAAACGTACTTCAAAAAATTGTCGAAGCCATATCCTTGGCACCTATGGGGTTCCCCCCTCATAAGGTTGAAATTACCATTGTACGCCGAAGAGAAGACATCGAAAGGGCATTGCCTTATATGGTTAAGTTTTATAAAGATTTACAAAATTGGATAAACAATCCCATTCCCCGCTTTTTCATGAAACACAAACTGAGTCCGGAAGTATTCAATACGCTAAAGAATCATATCGTGCCTATGATGAAAATTACATTGCCGGACATGAGAGATGGCGTGGAAGATATTATTACCAGAGGGGCGCCTTCTCTGTTCCTGTTTCATGCAAATCGGGTAGCTGAAAATCATTCGGAGGATTTGTTCATCGCCCTGACATACGGGCTCCTGGCGGCCCACGCATTAGGCCTCGGAGCAACCGCCATCAGCCTGATTCCTCCCGCGGTTGAAAGAACTTCGGAGCTAAGAAACCTGTTTCAGATTCCAAAAGATAATGAAGTGCTTGGATCCATGATTGTCGGTTATCCACGACATCGCTTCAAAAGGGGCATACGGAGGCAATTGGCTAATGTGAGCTGGATCTAATGATAATCAGAAATTATAAAGAGGTATATTTATGACTGTTGAAAAAGAAAGATTGAATTCCAAGGTGACCAAATATCTGACTATATCTGGAAATTGCGCACAAACAACCTTCCTGACGCTCCAGGAAGGTTTCGACTTAGAAGATGGAGCAATCCTAAAAGCACTTACACCATTCCCAGGTATTGGTTTGCGCGGTGAAACCTGTGGTGTCGTCACTGGATCGCTCATGGCACTCGGGCTGGTGTATGGACGTGATCGAGATCAGCTTGGTGACTGGTCTGCTTTTACCGCATCACTTCAACCGGCAAGACGATTTTGTCGAGTATTTGAAAAAGAATATGGCAGCACGATGTGCAGAGATATAGTCGAGGCACAATTTGGGAAAGCTTTCAATTTGGCTGATCCTGAAGAGTCAATGGAATGGCACAATTGTGGTGCGATGGAAAAGTGTGGTGAAGTAATTCAAACTGGTGTCCGAATTACGGCAGAAATCATAGCTTCGAAAGAAGAATAGTGCTGCAATAAATCATCGCGTACACCATCAAACCAGGCTCTTTCTGCCGACAGCTATCCGCTGTGGTTAAAGAGTATTGTTAAGACTTTAAAGTCAGAACCATATAATTTTTACAATCAGGTTAAATACCATGAGTAAATTATTCGAAAATAGCTCAATCAACGGAATGAATTTACCAAATAGATTCGTCCGCTCTGCCACATGGGAGGGAATGGCTACCACTGATGGAGCTGTTACCCCAAAATTAATTGAGACAATAACCAACCTCGCAATAGGTGGGGTTGGTTTAATTATCTCCAGTCATGCCTATGTTAGCCCGGAAGGTCAGGGTTCTCCATGGCAACTTGGCATGTACAAGGACGAACTTATTGATGGCCTAAAAGCCCTAACCGCAGCGGTTCACAAAAACGGCGGAAAGATTGTAATGCAATTGGCACATGCCGGAAACTTTGCACGAAAAAATTTAATCAATAGACCTCCACTAATTGTATCTAACCTTGACGATTCTGCTAAATCCCCACAAAAAGAAATGACATCACAGGAAATTCAGAGAATAGTCATAGCATTTGCCAAAGCTGCTCAAAGAGCACAATCCGCCGGTTTTGACGGGGTTCAAATTCACTCTGCTCATGGTTACCTGCTCAGTCAATTCCTGTCCCCGCTCTACAATAAACGTCAGGATAAATACGGGGGAAACATCCAAAATCGAGTTAAAATTCACTTAGAAACTTACGAGGCAGTTAGAAATTCCGTTGGCCATGATTATCCGGTATTAATCAAAATGAACTGCGAGGATATGGGCAAAAACGGACTAAGCCCTGAAGGCTTTCTGCAGGCTGCAAAGATGTTTGCCAATGTGGGCTTTGATGCAATTGAATTAAGCGGCGGTATTACCAGGGCGGGCAAGTTTTCCCCCATCCGTACCGGCATTAATTCTGAAGACAAAGAGGCCTATTTTAAGAAATATGCCCATTTATTGAAAAAGGAGATTAATGTTCCTCTAATGTTGGTTGGTGGCATAAGGTCTTTTGAAGTTGCAGACAGGCTTATCACTGAAGGTGTAGCCGACTATATTTCAATGAGTAGGCCGTTCATTAGAGAGCCTGGCTTAATTAATCGCTGGAAATCCGGAGATAGACAAAAAGCAAAATGTGTGTCAGAAAACTCATGTTTCGATCCGGGAATGAATGGCAAGGGAATATACTGTGTGACCAAAGAAAGAGAAGAAAAAAGTGAAAAGCATGAAAATAATTGATTTAAGTCATCCTATATCTCCAAAAATGCCTGTATATCCGGGCTCAGAACCACCCGTATTCATTAATAGATATTCCATTGATGACGATGGTTTTCTTGAAAAAAAGATAACCATGTATTCACATACCGGCACACATATGGATGCCCCTGCTCATATGATTAAGGGGGCAAAAACACTTGATCAACTACCTGTTGAGCACTTTTTTGGAAAGGCATTTATCGTGGATATAGTTCCAAAGGAAAAGCAACCCATAGGCATTGATGAATTTGAGCCCCATCAAGATTTAATAAAAGACTCTGACTTCATTCTCCTCAACACCGGTTTTAGCCAATTCTGGGGTTCCGATAGCTATTTCCACAATTATCCTGTTCTGTCTTCAGGGGCGGCATCCTGGCTTAGTAATTTTAACTTAAAGGGGATCGGATCAGACACAATTTCCCCAGATGAGATAGGTGCAACTGACTCACTAATTCATAAAATTTTCCTGAGTCATAATATTGTTATTATCGAAAACCTGACAAACCTGAATACACTATCGGGCAATCCCTTCACCTTTTCGTGTTTCCCCCTGAAAATAGAACAGGCAGACGGCTCACCGGTTCGAGCAGTTGCTATTATTTAATCAGAAATTAACAAACTCACATTCATCTATTTTTTGACAGGATTGACAGGATTAACATGATAGTTTTTCCTGCCTGTGTGTCGCACGCAGACAGGCATTTAGTTAATCTCTTAGTTTAGATCTTTAACCTTATGCTTGATCCAGGCCTCGTTAAGTGAATAGGTGAGTTGTTAAACTGGGCGCTTAATACGATTGGAGCTCTTGTGTGCTTATTTAATACGGCTTTTTGGCGGGATTTATCTCATAGCTCAACGATTTAACTGTTTTACGATCTCTGTATAAACACGATAAGCGCAGCCAATAATTTTTCCCGTGACTTCTATATTTCCATATTATCCCTCGGCGGGATTGTAGTATATGGTTTTGATTAACTGGATTTATATCAGTCTATCCTGTTATCCTGTCAAATGTTTCCTCTTTGTAAAAGGGATTTTATAAGTTTGTAAATTTCTGATAATAGAGATTTGGTAACTGCTCAGGCGTTATCTTCATAGAAAAAATCCATGATTTATGCTTGATTTTATTTTAATCGTGGATTACAATGTACATTGACATAGTTTAATGTACACGACATTCTATATTTGATATTGGGGGAAATTATGATCAGAATTTCAGCAACAAAACTAAGAAATAATCTGTTCGATTACCTTGATAAAGTTGCAGAAGGAGAGACGGTCGTAATTCAGCGTAATAATGCCGAAGTTGCACGCTTGCTTTCTGTACAGAAACCTAACTGGCGCAATAATATGAGTATTAAGCCTAAGATACTTGTATCTCCGGATGAATTAATTAAGCCCATGGAAGATATTTGGGAGGATTACGTTTGAAAAAAGATTCTTATTTATTCGATACACATGCCCTTATTTTTTGGGCCAACAAAGAATCAGTATCGGATGATTTTATTATTTTCTTTGATAAGCAGGAACAAAAAGGTAATGTTTTTGTGTCCTCCATCTAATTTTGGGAAATAGCTTTATTGGTTAAAAAAGGCAAAATTGAAGTGAGAGATATTCATGCTTGGAAAAATGAAATACTCAACAATACCAATGTTGATCAATCCAACAGCATCCGAAATGATTGATTCAACTCTCTTACCTGATCACCATAAAGATCCTTTTGATCGCTTATTGATTACCCAGGCATCTCGCCATCAATTGTTATTGGTGACAAAAGATATTTATATTCAAAAATACTCCATACAAACTTTTTGGATATAGAAATTTGAGATAACAGGAAACCATAACATCACCACACAGAAGAAGCCCTAAGAAGCATAATAGATAGTTATAAATGCCGCTGCGGCATTATTTTACGGGTATACTGTTTTTTCTTCATTTTGCAACGATACACAGCTTATAAAGATATTATTATAAATACAATATGTTTTATATTATTTATTAGGAAATAATTATTAATTTATTATAAACTATAGTATTCAGGGAATCAGTAAAAAACAATATGAAAACAAAAAATTTTTACATTTCTAAATAGATAAATTATTGAAAAAGTAGAAATTTTTTTCAATATCGATAATGTTATTTTGAAAGTTATCTTTATAATTATCGTTAGATACTGGGAGGTTTGGATACATGAGATGGTGGGTTGGTATTCTTGCTCTGGGTGGCGCAGCTGCGATCATTCTCGGGTGCGCACACGGAGTTGCGGATGAGTCCGGTTCCTCAAGTAAAGCGGATATGAGTGTTCTTGTTGAACCAGCCCCAGAGAAAGGGTTCAACTACCCATACATACTCAGAATTCCGGGAGATGCAGCTTCGGCATCGAACCAGTTCTTGATGGTAGAGCCAAACAACACGGGAGCTCTATCGGACGATTTACAATTACATTTGGACGCTGCGAAAGCCTTGACAGTCAATGGGATCGGCTTCTTTGTATCAAGGTCTCTCAACCTGGCGCTTCTTGTACCCGTATTCCCGAGACCCAAGACGGAGTGGGAGATTTACACGCATATGCTTGATCGCGACGTCATGCTTCTTCGCGAGGGTCCGATGAAATGGTTAGATCTCCAACTGATCGCCATGATCGACGACGCGAGGGGCAGGCTGAAGAAAGAAGGAGTTCGGGTCAATCCCAAGGTACTGATCACAGGATTTTCATCATCGGGCGTCTTTGCAAATCGGTTCACTATGCTCCATCCCGACCGGGTGCATGCCGTTGCATGTGGTGGTATCAACGGCCTCTTGATACTGCCCTATATCAGTCTTGCGGGTGAGGAACTCTTGTATCCTCTTGGTCTGGGGGACTACGAGAGCATTACCAAACGTTCTTTTGACCTGCCTTCGTGGTGCCAAGTCCACCAGTTCATCTATATGGGCGCCGAGGACGAAAACGACGCGGTTCTATTTGATGATGGGTACTCGGATTCTGAGAGGGAAATAGTGTTTACCTTGCTGGGTAAGCAAATGCTACTTGATCGATGGGAGAAGTGCCAGCAAATCTATCGTTCGTCTGGGGCTAGGGTTACGTTCAATACATATCAGGGCATCGGGCACGGAACGGATTGCGCAATCAATTATGAGATCCTGGAGTTTTTCCGAACATCCATAGATGATCGGTGGGGCGTAACACGAATACCTAACATTTTTCAGGGCCATTAGGGGTCGAGGGCCATTAGAGGTCGAGTCTCCTCTTAGCTCTTGATAAATATTGGGTCATCATGGGAGATATGCAGGGACTTTGGCCTTAAAAAAAACAGCTCTGTTGGAAACATTTTGAATAGAATAAGAACACAGATGGTTAATGACAGACAGTTTCGAAATCGGGTGGAAAGATTGAGAATGAAGCTCATTAAGAGCTAAGAGGAGACTCTTTCCTGACCCGTTTCCGATTTGTTGTTTTTTGACCCCGTTGTTTTTTACGTAATTTATTGACTTTAACAATTATTTTTTAATAGCAGAAGTTGCCGGTAATAAACCCCCGTCAACTTAGCTCTGCGTTAGCTGCAATAGAAAGGAAGTATGAATGCACCCAAAAGATGATCTGCACATCGCCATTCTGAAATATGGACGTGAGAAGACAGAAAGAGGCGTCATGTTTGACGATTTGGCTGAACACGTAAGGAAAGAAGGCTATGATGTTAGTCAAGCGAGGCTGATCGCGTATTTTGGCGAATCATATGAACCTATGGATCGTGACAGAAGAGGCGGTTCATATGATGACAGTGCAAAAGAGAAGTGTACACTCACAATAGAGTCAACTTTTAGACTCATTGAATATGAGGAGTTCAGAAGCGCTAAGGGTCCGGATGGGGGTGTCCGGATGGGGGTCGCCTATGAGAAAGTAAGTCAAGAAAAAACAGCTTTCCATTAAGAAGAAAATCACTTTTTTTCTTGCTTACGATCTCCGCTCGTTGGCATTTGCAACGTTATTCTTTTGAACCCCATTTTATCTATCTTAACGGATCTTGCTTTATCGAAGGCTATTAAGAGTGTTTCAGTATTCCTCAGTCGCCTATCTGAACTCTCTATCCATGGCAAATCATTGCTCTTGCCAGGCAATGGGTTACGATAAATTCCAGGAATAGGGGGGGGGCTAATCGGACCATTGAACTATATTATCCAAATAAGATGGATATGTTACGACCCCGCATTGAGCTCTCTCCCCTCGTCTGTAAGACCGTTATCCACATTTAAAGGGATTCTTTGTATACGATGCTTACAGGCCTGATTTGACTTCTTGATTGCCTTTTTGTGGTTACAACGAAATTCAGAAACCAAGAAGAAAAAACATTATTATAGATTATGAAAGGCTCAGAAAACTACTTGGTTTTGAAACCTATGATAGGGTCATAACTTATCACAAGAGATGGACAGAGGATTATTTGGGAAATGGAAATAATACCAGAGATGAAAAGTGGACTAAGAGTATTGCTGTCGGTAGCAAGGGCTTTGTTGATAAGGTCAAATCCATATTGGGTGCACTAGCCATAGGAAGAAGAAGTATCGAAGTTGGAGAATCCTATCAACTTCGAGAGCCAGATGTAGCCTATAGTGCCAATTTTGGGGGCAAAAAGGGCAATATAGGGCCTGAAAACACCTATTTTTGGAACATTAATCCATAGATATCAATAGGTTGGTTTGGTCCGACATCAACTGCAGAAGTCCATGTCTATTATTGAACGCTGTGCAGCAATCAAAATTTCTTATAATAAATCCAGAGGGCTTTTAACGGAATCAATATCTTTTTTCATGACATGGGTATATATTTCGGTGGTTTTCACATCAGCATGACCCATAAGTTTTTGAACCACACGTATATTAGTGCCGGTTTCAAGTAAGTGAGTAGCAAAGCTGTGGCGAAGGGTATGGCAGCCGGCCTTTTTGTGAATATTGGCTTTACTTAAAGCCCGTTTGACCGCTTTTTGAAGCCCTGTTTCTAAAACATGATGGTGCATTTCCCGACGTGACCGAGGATCAATCGATCGTTTTTTTGCGGGGAAAACATATTGCCAACCCGTTTCTCTTGCCGCATTCGGATACTTCCTGTCCAGTGCGTTGGGTAAGTAAACCTCCCCAAATCCTTCCACCAGATCCGCGTGATGCTGCACAATCACTCGATCAATATGGGAATGTAATTCATCTCGAATATTTTGTGGAAGCAAGCTAAGCCTGTCTTTTCCTCCTTTGCCTCCTCTTACATAAATTTTGTTTTGACCAAAATCGACATCCTGGATCCGTAATCGAATACATTCCATCAGGCGTAACCCAGAGCCATACAATAGTTTTGCCATTAATAAATGGATTCCATTCATTTTCAAAAACATGGTTTGAACTTCCTCTTGCGTCAAAACCGTTGGAGGGTGTAACTTTTTCTTTGAGCGGATTGGCATCATTTCACCCTCAATAGGCATATCTAAAACCTCACGGTAAAGGAAAACCAGCGCATTTAAAGCCTGACGCTGTGTAGATGACGCCACATTTCCTTGACTAACCAGGTTTGAGAGAAAAGCTTCTATTTGTTGGCTCCCCATTTCTCGTGGATGGGTCTTTCCTCCATGATAATGAATATACCGCAAAATCCATTGACAATACGTAGTTTCTGTGCGATAGGCATAATGATGATAACGTAAAACTTCTTTCACCTGGTCCACTAATTTCGCTTCTGGATTAGGACGAAACTTGGTTTTATTTTCCATAATATTCTCTTTAATATTGCAATGAGTGTAAAAATTCGTCAAAATATGTAATATATGTACACTTTATACAGATTTTGCTATTCAATATAGCAATAGATGGAAAAAAGTGCCACCT
>JAYEMW010000095.1:0-4725 GCA_034718555.1 Thermodesulfobacteriota bacterium | reverse complement strand
TTTAATTGCTAATTTTTAATTGCTAATTGTTGAAGCGCAACGTAAATTCCGATTTATCGTGGCTAATTTTAACTTTAGTTTCTTGTCAGGGTTTCACTGAATGGAATTTTTTTTCAGGGAGTTCCAAGCACGTCAAAGAGTTACCATAAACAGCGCCGGTATCAATACCTATCTTATTTTTCATAATCCTTGGCCTGTCAAATGCAGTGTGTCCAAATATTACCACCTTGCCAAAATCATAATCAGAGTAAATGAATTCATCTCTAATCCATATCATATCATCTAAATCTTGATCCTCAATCCTTAGATTAGGACGAAAACCTGCATGTACTATATAGTATTCATCAAGCTCAATCATAGGCAAAAGTGAAGAAAAAAAATCAAGATGAGACTGGGGAAATAACGGTTCGCCGTCATTTGACCTTGTCTCATTATAGCTTCTTAATGTAGAGTTACCTCCATTTATTAGAAAGTTTTTACGATCAGCACCTGATAAATAATCAAGCAACATCTGTTCATGATTACCAATAAGGCACTTCACCAGAGCAGAACGTTTCTTTAATTTAAGGATAAAATCAACTACGCCCTTTGGATCTTCTCCCCTATCAACATAATCACCAATAAAAATCAGTTGATCAGCATCAGGATTCCACTTTATTTGTCTGATAAGCCTCTTCAGCATATCCAGACACCCATGTATATCCCCTATAACAAAAATTTTTTCTCTATCCATATCGTTATCTATTAATAGCCGTTTATTATTTTTATTTTATAAAAAGCTTTCAAAAATTAAGCAAATGCTATATCTTCTTGTACTGTTTTAAAAAATAAAATATTAAATTCAGTCGTGGAAGTATAGAAGTTATTCCCTACAGGATAAAAATTTGTGAAAAAACCAACTTTAGTCTTAGGAACTCAAAATAAAGGTAAGATTAAAGAATTTAAACTATTGTTCAGGAGATTGCCCATAAAAATTGAAGGAATCTCTATCTTTAGCAATATACAAAAATTTAAAGAAAAGGGAAATACATTTGCTGAAATAGCCGCTTACAAGGCTAAATTTGTATCGAAAATACTGAAGGTGCCGGCCTTATCCGATGATTCAGGCCTTGAGGTAAAGTCATTAAATGGCGCTCCAGGCATTTATTCGGCTCGTTATGCAGGAGAGTTAGCTGACGACTCCGAAAAAAACCGCAAACTTCTTGAAGAAATGAAAGGTAAAGCAGATCGCAGCGCCAGATTCAGTTGTTCTATTTCCATAGCCAAACCCTCGGGAGAGACACGTATCTATAGTGGAGAATGCTATGGCATAATATTAAATGAACCTGCAGGTAATAATGGATTTGGATATGATCCGCTATTTTACTATCCCCCGCTTAAAAGAACATTTGCCCAGCTTTCCCCTGAAGAAAAAAGTATGGTAAGCCATAGGGGTCAGGCAATTAATAAGCTAATGAATGATTTTAAAAAGGTTATAGCCTGGCTCAACAGAATCTAACAAAATATCCTTAGGGTTCACGAAAAAATAAGTTCGCAATTTCAGGTGTTGAGGCGCTCGCCTGACAAGGCGTGGAAACGCAGGAATATTAAGCATATTCCGAGTTTTCACAACGCAGTCAGGCGGGATGTATCGGCGGCTGAAATGCGAAGTTATTTTTGAGTGAGCCCTTATTTATCCTTGACCTCGGAAAAGTTCTTTTAATATACTGCTGTGATTGTTTTTAATTGAAGGAGTAATATATAAATTATATGGAAGAAATCGAACAGGAAGAAAAGGCTATGCTGGATAACATAGCCGTTATGCTCAAAGGCCTTAAAAAACAAAGAGGAAAACTTATACCTATCTTACAAATGATCCAGGGCAAATATCGCTACCTTGCTCCCATGTCCCTAAAGATGGTTGCAGCTCATCTTAATATGTCAAGTTGCGAAGTTTACGGTGTTGCCACCTTTTACAACCAGTTCAGGTTTACGCCCCCTGGAGAACACGAGATTAAAGTTTGCTTAGGCACGGCATGCCATGTACGGGCAGGAGATATAATACTGGAAAATTTTGAAAGAAAGCTTGAGATTAAAGCAGGCGAAACTACGCCTGACAGGCAGTTTAGCATAGAGAGGGTGGCCTGTGTAGGATGTTGTGCCCTGGCGCCGGTTGCTATCATTGGTGATACGGTTTACGGACATATGGCCCCCAGCAAGGTGGAAGGCCTTATCCTGGGATTTGAAATAGAGAAAGAGAAAGAGAAAAGGAAAAAGGAAAAAATTGAGCAACAACAATAAAAAAACTGTTGAAGATACATATAAAATTATACGGCAAGATGCGGAAAAACATCTTAAGGAAATAAACAGCGAAGACCGTACAAACATCTATATAGGGATGGCAACATGTGGCCTTGCTTCAGGGGCAATGGACGTGAAAGCTGCATTTGAAGAAGGCCTGGAAGAACATGGTATTAAGGCCGACATTGTTTCTGTAGGATGTCTTGGTCATTGCTATGCCGAACCACTTGTCATTATTGATAAACCGGGATTCCCGCCGATCCTTTACAATGAAGTGACCCCTGGAAAGGCAAAATTGCTTACAAGGGCATTCTTAGACGGGGATGACCCTGTCTTTGAGCATATGTTAGGGGCCACTGAAGAAAATGATATGATTCCATGGGTCATGGAGTTCCCGAGGTTTAACCATGAAAAAAAGGTTATCATGGCTAACAGTGGCCTGATTGACCCTAATGATATAAACCAGTATATTGCAAAGGGTGGATACGCTGCGTTAAGCAAGGCATTAGGGTCTGAACCGGAAAGCATGTTAAATGAAGTTCAAGAATCAGGCCTCAGGGGAAGAGGAGGTGCAGGCTTCTCAACCGGCAAGAAATGGCGGTTTGTACGAAATGCCGATGGAAAAAATAAAACTGTCATATGTAATGCAGATGAGGGAGACCCAGGCGCATACATGGACAGAACCATACTGGAAAGCAATCCCCACCAGGTTATTGAAGGAATGGCAATAAGCGCATATACTGTTGGCGCAAATAAGGCAATATTCTATGTAAGGGCCGAATATCCCCTTGCAGTTAAGATAATAACCAACGCCATAGATCAGGCAAAGAATATGGGACTGTTAGGCCAAGGAATATTAGGCACTGATTTTGATTTGGAGATTGAGGTATTCCAGGGTTCAGGGGCATTTGTGTGCGGTGAAGAAACCGCCCTCATACAATCAATTCAGGGTTCAAGAGGCATGCCTCAGTTAAGGCCTCCCTATCCTGCACAAAAAGGTCTGTGGGGTCAGCCGACCTTAATAAATAATGTAAAAACTATGGCATCTATTCCACCGATAATAATGAATAGCGCCCAGTGGTATAGAAATATCGGCACGGATAACAGCCCAGGTACGGCAATATTCTCCGTTGTGGGAAACATCGTACATGCCGGACTGGTGGAAATCCCTACTGGAGTAACCCTCCGAAATCTTATCTTTGATATTTGCGGTGGCATACCTGAGCAAAAAAAATTCAAGGCAGTACAGATAGGAGGCCCTTCAGGAGGATGTCTTCCTGAAGATTTTCTCGATACACCTATTGATTTCGATTCCCTGACCCAGGCAGGAGCTATGATGGGTTCAGGCGGCATGGTAGTAATGGATGAAAATGCCTGTATGGTAGATGTAGCAAAGTTTTTTCTTGACTTTACCCAGAAGGAATCGTGTGGAAAATGCACATTTTGCAGAATAGGAACAAAACATCTTCTTGATATTTTAGATAGAATCACAAAGGGAGAAGGCAGAGAGGGAGATATAGAGCTTCTTGAAAACCTGAGTATGGACATAAAGGATGCATCACTTTGTGGGTTAGGCAAGACTGCTCCTAACCCTGTCTTAACAACCGTAAGGTATTTCAGAGATGAATACGAAGCACATATCCGGGAAAAACGTTGCCCTGCTATGATGTGCAGGGAGCTTATAGCCTATTATATAGATTTGGATAAATGTGCAAGGGGGTGTGATGCCTGTGTAGGTAGCTGCCCTACAGAGGCAATATTTACGACAAGCAATCGGAAAAAGGGCGTTGACCAGACCTTGTGTGTTAAATGCGGAGAGTGCGTGTCTGCCTGTCCACCAGAGTATGATGCTGTTAAAAAAGTCTCGCCCCCGGATCTTGTGCCTATAATAGAGCGCCCAAAGGAAAATAAGCATGATTAGAATTACCGTTGATAATAATGAAATAGAAGCCGAAGAGGAAATATCAGTACTCCAGGCATGCCTGAATAATGGAATTTACATTCCTAATCTTTGTTATATGAGCGAAATGAAAGACCCCCCTGGCGCATGCAGGTTGTGCTTTGTTGAGATTGACGGAAACAGCCAACCGGTAACCTCATGCACTGTTAAAGTTAAAGATGGCATGGCAATAAAGACAGACACGGAGCATGTAAAAAAATTGCAGAGAACGGCATTTGAACTTCTCCTCTCTGTTCATAACGTGGACTGCAAGAACTGTCCGGCCAATGGAAAATGTGAACTACAAAAAATTGCGAAATTCCTTCATTTTGGATTAAAGCTAAAGAACCTGGACGCTGTTGATAGAGAGATTAAAACAGAGGATAACCATCCATTCCTTGAACACCACCCTGATAAGTGTGTATTGTGCGGAAAATGTGTTTTTGTGTGTAAGAGGAAAAATGAAAGGCCCCTTTTGGCATTTGCAGGTAGGGGACTTGATACTA
>JAYEMW010000094.1:0-4737 GCA_034718555.1 Thermodesulfobacteriota bacterium | reverse complement strand
TTGGTAAAGCGCCGCCTAAGGCAAATTTTATAACTTTATATATAAATTCTCAGCATACAAAAAGCCGGGCGGAAAGCTATTTTGGTAAAATATATTTTTCAAAAAGCAGGGATTCTGAAGTTCCAGTCCATGACGAAAACTCACATGAAATAAATAAAGAAACAATGTGACGAAGGAAAAATTTATGGTGATAATAAAAAAATCATAGGTAAAACTGCATGTTACAACCTTATGAAAAATAACCTTTACAAAGGAGGAGGCAATTGAAAACAAAACTTCTGCACATCGGCCTATTTTTGTTTCTCTCTCTTTTTTTATCTTTATCCCCTTCTTATTCAACAGACAAGAAGCTTAGCCATATAGTTAAAAAGGGCGATACCTTGTGGTCAATTTGCGAACAATACTATGGCAACCCCTTTCTTTGGCCTGAACTATGGGAGATGAATAAATTTATTACTAACCCCCACTGGCTCAAACCTGGAGACATCCTTGAATTGCTGCAGCATGAAGAAGTTCTAAAGAAGGCTCAGAAGCCCGTTAAAAAAAAGAGTGAACCCCTAAAAAAACTAATAGGCATTAATGCCTCAGGCCTTACCAATATGAAGGCCCTCGGCTTTCTAAGGAGTAAAAAAGCTGATACATGGGGTAGAATTTTTGACTTAAAGGTTAAAAGAAAGCTGATTGGTCAGGGCGACATAGTATACGTAAAAATGGATAAAGGGGACATTAAGCCTGGAGATAAATTTACCGTGTTAAATCTATCAGATCCTGTTAAGCACCCTTTAACTGGAATAGAATTTGGTTATGTTCATTCCTTTAAGGGTATACTTGAGATAGTAAAAATCCTGAAAGACTATCATATAGCACGAATATCAGAATCCTTCAGGGCTATTCATAAGGGAGATTTTCTAATACCTTATCGCCCAATTTCATCATGCATACTTCCCGTTCCTTACGAAGGAAATATCGAGGCCCGCATTATGGCCGCTAAAGATGGGTTGCAATTAATCGGGCAACACTCCGTTGTCTATATAGATGCAGGTCACCAGGAGGACGTAAGAAGAGGCTATATTTTTAATGCCATAGAGGAAAGAGAATCTGTTTCTAAGGATAAAAAAGAGGCAAAGGTTATATTACCCCAGGTAATTTTAGGAAAGATCCTTATACTTAAAACTAAAAGACATACATCTACAGGAGTAGTATTTTGGGCGAACAAGGAATTTAACAGCGGTGTTAAGGTTAGGCCCCAGACCTGGCATGACAAGCCATGGAAGTTTGGCACTTTACCTGTCTGCCCGATTGATTAGTTTTAGAGTATTCAGGCTAACTGACTTGGTAGTTACAATTAATGTTCAATAATGTCATTTATATTATAATTGCATTAGTAATATTCAGTATCAATTATCCAGGCAAGGCCTTATTCGGGTCACCGATAATAGCCATTGCAATTTTATTTTTCCTGTGGTTTTTATTTGCATTATTCTGCAAATACCAATTTTCAAAAATTCTAAGATTACATACAAGCAACTCTCATAATTTAATAGATATAGATAATCTTGGATCATACTACCAATCACTGGTAACCAGACTGTCCATTTTATCAATAGCTGTATTTGCCGCATCTATTTATCTAATAAATCTGAAATACTGGCTATTAAAAATTCCTGGATTTATCACGTTTTCTATTCTGCCCGGTACTGCAGCAATACTTATTTTTTTCACATTTCTTGTCACCATATGGTTCCACGGGTACGGTGTCTACCATATTTTTTCGAACAGTACAATAACAAAATCGGTTTATGTAACATCAAATATCAAACTAAACCTCCCTGTAATATTCCCCTGGGCAATTCTCACTGCTTTTTATGATGCAACAACCTTATTTGCAGGACCCTCTTTAAAGAATTTTTTTGAGAGTGGAGTTGGCCAGTTTCTATTTTTATCCTTATTCATGATCCTCCTTGCACTGTTCCTACCTCCCCTTATAAAGTATTGGTGGGGATGCTCATCTATGCCCCAATCAAAAAAAAAGGACAGCATGGTAAGGTTTTTCAGGGAAAACAATTTCAAATATCGTGATATAGTAAGATGGCCTTTATTGGGCGGCCAAATGGTAACTGCCGGGGTTATGGGTTTATTACCTAATTTGCGATATATCCTTGTAACAGATCCTTTATTAAATATCCTTTCAGAAGATGAGATTAATGCAGTCATGGCCCACGAAATGGGTCATGTCAAATATATGCACGTTTTCTTTTATATGCTTTTTCTCCTGGGTTATATAGGTATATCTATAGGCATTTTTGATTTTTTTATATATGCAATGGCAACACAACCATGGCTCATTGGTTTATTAAACAGTCATCATGGTATCCATAAAAGCCTATTTTATTTTTTACTGTCAATCCCCATAATACTAAGTGTTATAGTCTATTTCAGGTATATTATGGGTTTCTTTATGAGAAATTTTGAACGTCAGGCCGATCTCTACTCTGCCAAGATAATGGGCAGGGCCGAGCCGATCATTATGTCACTTGAAAAAATTGCAAGTGTTAGCGGTCAAAGCCGATTTCAGCCATCCTGGCATCATTTCAGCATTGCCGAAAGGGTGGACTTTTTATGGAGATTTTTACAAGACCGTCAATTGCTCAAACACCATTCAAGACAAATTGCCCTTTTTTTATCACTTTTTTTTGGTGTTGTAATCTTTCTTGTTTATTCAATTAATTTTGGCCCATTAAAAAAAGATGTTGAGCAAATATTCATAGAAAATGCCCTTACGCAACAAATTTCAGAATCACCGGATAATATAGAAATTTACAGGGCTCTTGCATATATCTACAACAGGAAAGGGGATATGGTTAAGGCTAAATGGGCTTATGAAAATATATTGAGATTACATCCTAACAATGGTCAGGCCCTAAACAATCTTGCATGGATATTGGCTACAGCCAAGGACAACAAACTTATCGATTATGCAAGGTCTCTTATTTTGGCCAAAAGGGCGGTTGATGTTAACAGGTCGGCAACCTTTCTTGATACACTGGCTGAGGCCTACTATGTGAATGATTTATATGATCAAGCGCTACAAGCCATAAAAGAGGCCTTAGATATTGCAACCGGGAACAGGGAATATCTTGTCCGTCAGATGAATAAATTTAAAAAAGCGCAGGCTACCAAAAAACACATAATACCTTAAAACCTCAAATATTTAATCTAAGCGTTCACGGAACGCTGAAATTAGAAAATAGTCCCGCAAGGCGGGATTTGAAATTTGACCTTCATGCCTTTATTTCTTGACTGAATCCTTATGAAGACCAAGCTTTCCGAGGCAATACCCTGATCCGTTGAGATACACGGTTTCATGTGGATAGGCTTTCTCGGCAGCAGAATAGAGTGCAAGCGCATTTTCGTAATCATCTTGATCAATGAGAAAATCACCTGCCTCGTCTATTATAATCACTATGTCTTCTTCGTCTTTTGGCAATGTCGTAAGCGTCATGAAAAGTTTCATAGCTTCTTCTACACGCCCGAGCTGATATTCAATTATGATCATTACATTGCAATCGACTGGTCAATTATATGGCTATTGCTCGCATGACAAAGAAATCAAATAAGGGGGAATAATTGTTGAGTTCAATCGCCAATCGTCAGAATGAAGGATCCCTCAACATGCTCGATGTCATCTTGAAATAGAGAGAGGTCGCAATAGCTGAAAACTACTTTTAGCAGACAGGTTTCAAAATACTATTGAAAAGATAATATTTAATTTCGACAGCTATGACTAACAGATACCATAGAGGTGCCTTACGAGACATATACTTAATGCTCCTATTTTACCGATTATTTTTTCGAGAGCGAGGAATTAAATAAATACGCCCTTTTTTTGGTAACTCAACGCTTACAACAAGCAAAAGAAACCCAAGAACTATAGGCAATAAGCCCCCTGTGTCAATGTCACAACACCTTATGTGCAAAAGGCTTTCTTAGCACTTAATTTATACACTGTTTACCTAGCTTTGGATATCCAGCATCTTTAGCGAGTCTATTGAAAATAATTAGCCCACCTTTGCCATATCCTTTATGAGATGACATAAATCCTTCTCGGAGTAGACGTATTGATGTATTATAATTTTCTATGTCGCGGTTTCCTTTAAACTGCATAATGGATCTGGCTCGTCGGAGCCATTCAATTAGTTCAGCTCGAGAAATTAAATTATGATTAAACTTACGACCCATTTCTTTTCCAACTTCCAACCATGACGCATTATTAAAAACACGCACTAGACCCTCACCAGTAAGAACATCAGTTTCCATATTAGATGACGCCATTTCAGCTTTATTATCAAACATTTTACCATTTTTACATTTAAATCTATAGTAAATATTTTTGTCTTGATCTTTGAAATTTACAACTGTCCTTTGATACGGTAATTGAATGTCTACCTTTCTGAGTTTCTTAATTATTGGTTTATTAAATGGTGAATACGAAAAACCAACTGTCCCCTTTTTTGTTATTATTGCATCTATAATTTTCTTTTTATATTCTTCTGTAAAGGTATCCTATTCAAAAACCCTGGAAAAGCCTTCGCATAAAGCCCATTTACCCGCCCAGATATCCTAATAGTCATCTTCCTGATGGCACTGATGCATGTGGGACAATGATTACATGAAATTGCAGACACATAAATTTTGTTGCAGAAGTGCGATGAGAATACAGCATTCCTTGCTTTACTT
>JAYEMW010000093.1:0-4737 GCA_034718555.1 Thermodesulfobacteriota bacterium | reverse complement strand
CAAGGATCTATAATACATGGGGACGGTCATAAATAAATAAGTAAATTGACAATGAAAATCATGTGTGAAGATGGGGACGTCCTTAAGAGTGGGCTTGGGGTCATATCTTCATATGTCATTTAAAAGTATCAGAAAAGAAGGTCAGCAGGAAAATAAACTTACTCCAGAGGTCCCTTACTCCAGGCTTACTCCAGGCCTAAGCTTAATATCAGGGATGATTTTACTACGTCCATCCTGGATGAATCCAATTTCCCGAGTTTTTTAATCAACCTACTTTTATCAATAGTTCTAATTTGATTAAGTTTAACTACTGAATCTTTGCTTAAACCACTTTCAGATGATTTTATTTCTACATTGATGGGATAAATCTTAATTGAAGTAGAAATGGCACCGACAATGGTAATAGGTGATACTTCATTACCAATATCATTTTGTATAATTAAGGCTGGCCTAATTCCTTTTTGTTCACTTCCCCGGGCTGGATTGAAATTAACTAACCATATCTCTCCTCTGCGTGGGAATACATAAGACATTAATTCATAACCTCATTTCCAGCTTCTAAATCGAATTCGGATAGATCCAAATCTTCTGTGGCTGAGTCTAAATAACCTTTTCGCATTAAACTTTCTGTTTTTCTCTGCTCCCAGAGCTTAAGCGCTTCCATTATAATTTTGCTTCGAGGTATATTTTCCTCCTTGGAAATTTTTTCAACTTTAGTGAATAAGTCTGAATCTATTGTAATGCTTAGCCTTTCTTTCATTGGGACCTCCCGCTAATATTATTAGTATGATAAATTATATTATGATTAATAATACTTTGTCAACAAAAAAAGAAAGTCATTAATCTGGAGAATATGTAAGAAAAAAGGGTCACATCTTCATTTGTCATTTAAAATCGTTTTAGTTTACGGTTGAGGTAAAGTTATTAAACTCAAGTCTTCGCCAGTCGAAGATCCCGCTCTGCGGGAAAGGCGATGATTTTTTTCCCATTCCCCGAAGGAGACAATAAAGTAAAGGAAATTGGTACTTACTCCATGGCCATTGAAAGGCTGCGTGTATACACTGTATGGTACTACTAAAAAAAGACATGGACAAAAGCTTATGAAGGATTTTTTGATTGCCGGTGCTTGTCCTCATTTCATGAAAATAGCACCCATTTCAGCTCAAGGCTGTTTTGGGTAAATAACTGCGGCCTTATTCCTCATTTTCGGTGCTATT
The DNA here is from genome assembly GCA_034718555.1 of Thermodesulfobacteriota bacterium. Classification (GTDB taxonomy): domain Bacteria; phylum Desulfobacterota; class DSM-4660; order Desulfatiglandales; family B25-G16; genus M55B121. The sequence goes on along the minus strand of JAYEMW010000093.1, from coordinate 3,520 downwards.
ATGGATCCAATGAGCTTGATCAGAGAAGTCAAAATCCAGAGATATTATCGGGCGACAAAAAAACTAAGGAACCAGTTGATATTAGTATATGGTAATGGTATTCTTAAAATAAAAATAACTATGAACCGGAGGTAGACAAAGATGGCGAGAATCATGATTGAGCCAAAAGATGCCCAGAATGTTAAATCTTTGGTTAGAGTGGCTGTAGAAAACGAACTCAAGATACTAAAAGCCGGAGTTGCCAGAACCTGCAGAAAAATAGAAGAATTAGAAAAGATTTACGGAATGAGCAGTAAACAGTTTTATAACAAGTTTAAAAAGGGTGAAATGGGTGACGATTTTGAATATATCCGGTGGGCAGGAGAATACGAGACCTTGCAGCAATTGGAGTATGATTACAGCGATCTATCGGGGACTGAAGTGTGCTCATAGAGGAATATTTTCAAAGTATTGAAGGTGATATTGCGTATGTGAGAATGAGGGACGTAGTCAACTTATAAACTTATGAATAAGAGCATAGGTTTCAGGTCTTGACATGTGACGTGACATAAGGAGAAAACGTTTACAGTTAACGGTTGGCGGACACTAAACCCATATTTAATTTAGCCCCAGGGGAAAAATGGGGGGAAATGGGGGACGACCGTAAATATTCAAATAACTCATGAAAATAGTAAGGTCTTGCCATGTTACATAAGATTTTCAAAGTCCCTTTTTATTAACTCTAATAATGACAATATTCGTCTAATAATTAACCATTTTTGTCATTAACAATTAAAAATGAACACCCATCAAAGGGCAGATCCATCTATAAAAGCCGGGTAGCTAAAAAATCTCCCCTGACAAAAAACTCACTTTTTACCGATTTCTGCTCAAAGCACTTTTCGGTAAAAATTAGTAAGGGAAGATAACGTTTTTTTGAATTAATTTAATTTACTTCACTGCCAGTCATTTTGTGAAAGTGGCACGCATTAAAGAGAAATAAATGGGATCTTGACATATTACATAAGATCTTCATATTGACCATTTCCTTTAGAGGCCATCTTCATACCCAATGGTAATGACAATATTCGTCGATTAGTTAACTATTTTTGTCATTAACAATCAAAAATGGTCACCCATCAAATTGCAGGTCCGGCCATAAGTCGTCGGTCATGCAAAAAATCTCCCCTGACAAAAAATTCTCTTTTTACCGATTTCTGCTCAAAGCACTTTTCGGTAATGGGGGAAAATGGGGATATCCCTTACAGTTTTATCTCTAACAGGTGAAAAAATTGTTTTATAGGGTCTTCAGCAATTGTTCGTATTTATTATGGTCACCAACCCAATACCAAATAACAGAATTCCCTTCCCTTACCGCAAGAGCCCTGTAGTCCATATTTATCCTTACTGACCAAATATTTTCTTCTGAATTTACACATTTAAAGTTTAGAGAAGGATGAAAGGGATTCTCTTTCCAAAGTTCAAATTTAGCATCTGCCTTTTGCTGGAGATTTGCTGGTAATTCTTTATATGATTTCCAATAGGATTTTACAGTGAATGAATTCATTACAGTTTTCTGCTTTTCCCTTCCTTGTGTTCCTTAAGTGCCTGAGCTGCCATTTTTTTCATCGGTCCGGGATGATTTGAATATAATTGTTCCCAATTCTGTTCACTACGAAGTTCTTGTGCAAAATTTCTTAACATTTCTAATGCTTGATTCTTATGGATTGCACTTATACTTTCAAAAATTTCAACAGCAGTTAAGGTTTCAGGGGATAATGGTGTTGACGTTCCCATATTAATTACCTCCATCTATACATTTTTTCGCAGGGTAAACGATGTTTTTTGTAAATTTATTTTAATAAATATCACATAAACCTTGCCCTTTGTCAATCTGCTTTTTGTGGTGATTAGGGGACATGGGCATGGCCATAAATAAAAAGTGAGATTGGGGTCTGCTCTTGACTCATACAGAAAAGACGTTTACGGTTTATAGTTAACGGTTTATAGTTGAGGCTAATTAATAAAAAGGACATAGGTGTCACCCATTAAAGGGCGTGTCAAGAGAGTGTGGGAAGCAGGGACGCTCTTTAATAATTAAATAACTTAAACTGATTAAATTTCACCACACGTCGGAGCGTCGCGGAGATGCCTCCACCGGCTACGCTCGAGACACAGAGAGAATAAATAAGTATTTAAGAACTTACGCGATACCATGTAACCTACAATGTCTATTTTGAGACGTTCGAAGCACTTAAAAATATAATCATCAATTATTAAAAGAATATGCAAAACCAAATAAGAGGTTAAAATCGCTAACCTGCATTAATTATTGTGGTTAGTATAGAAACATATGGATACGAAAAAGAAAGCAAAAACCATTTATCTTGACGTCTGTGTATTAAGTCGCCCATTTGATGATCAATCTTTTTTAAGAATTAGGCTTGAAACAGAGGCAACCAATCTGATATTATCGCAAGTGAGAAATGCTAAATATAGATTAGTAGTCTCACCTATCCACTGGGAGGAAATTACAGCCATATCTGATCTTTTTGAAAAGACTGAGCTTCAAGAGGGATTAAAAACATTGGGGAAATAAGTTAATGTAGATTTAACTGTTACAAGAAAAAGAGCTGAAGAATTGTATAATTTGAATTTTGGGGCAGCTGATGCAGCACATGTTGCATTTGCAGAACAATGTGGCGCAGAATTTATAAGTTGCGATGATTACCTTGTTAAAAAGTGTTTGATACACAATATAAAGACATGGTGTGGAAACCCTGTTGCCTTTTGTGAAAAGGAGAATCTACGATGAGGGCAATAAAATACATGGATGAAGATATAATGATCAAAAAGGCGATCAAAGTATTAATTGGGGAATTGGGGCATGTTGAAAATAGCCGTTTTATTAATATGCCGAGAAAAAAAAGAATTGACAGTGTCAAAAGGCACAGAGAATGGCAAAAAAGCCTGGATAAAGACACATTTTTCAAGCAAGTATTTGGCTGAGTAGGAAAGTTGGGGTCGGGATAGAGCTGGGGCGCGCCTTCCCTTAGGTGGAGGGTTACCACTCCCGCCCTTTCGGTTGTGAGGAAGCAGGGACGCTCTTTAATAATTAAATAACTTAAACTGATTAAATTTCACCACACGTCGAAGCATCGCGGAGATCCCGCCATCGGGGCTGCGCTTGAGGCGCTTCCCGCGGACATGCTATCGGGATTCGATCAACTTACAAGGAAGGACATAGGTGTCCATGTGAAATCGGCCTTGCCGTCACTGACATGCCCCAGTTAAACAGAAAAGGAAGGTTTAACGGGGTAAAAATTTCACGGGATAAACCCTGGTGAAATACGTTACACTGTGATTAACATCAATTTCACGGGGTAAATCTTCATTCTTGACAATAATATTGGTTTATAATCGGGGAGGTCATGATGGCTCACTGCTAAAAGTTATGAGATTGACATTATGAATTTTAAGGGATAAATTAAAGGCATGAAAAATTTAATGATCATAACCGGATTAATAATAGGATTATTTA
>JAYEMW010000092.1:0-23319 GCA_034718555.1 Thermodesulfobacteriota bacterium | reverse complement strand
GTCAGGTTGGTATATCCGTCGAGCAACTCCTCGATTGTCGCTCCCTCGCCAAGTTTACGCACAATCAATTCTACAGGGATTCTTGTGCCTTTGATAACGGGTTTGCCCAGCATTACATCAGACTTTACCTCTATCAAATTATGCACATCCATAATTATTTCCTCCTATTAAGATCTTAATGGGTTGTTTCATATTTCCATATCTGCTATCTTTACAGCGACATCCTTCTTATTGTCAAGGAACAGCAGATCTTCATTCTTCACGTTTTTATCCTTTCTTCAATCTTTGAGATTTTTCTTTCAAGCTTTTTGTCTTTTCTTATTTTATCTTTAACACGCCTGCATGCCTGGGACACGCCGGATTCTCCAACCCCGAAATAAGCGCCGATATCTTTCAGTTTTTCGTCGGTATATCTCCGGCAAAGAAACATTTTTGCATTTCGACCCAAAGCCGCTTCTTTTCCGAAAACGGATTCAACTTCATCGAATATATCTTTCATGGATGCTTTATCAATCAATTCTTTTAAAGCCGGAAGTTCTTTATCAGGTTTTTTGCCCGATAAAAATTTATCCTTAATAAAGGCTATAAAATCAGGGCTGCCCAGCAGCGTCGAACTCACAACCTCATCTAACGGGTTATCATATTTCTTGTTAACTATTGCGGTTACAAACTTGTGATACTCTTTTTGTGCAATTGAAACCTTTTTGCCAAAATATCCTATAGCTCCACTTGGAGCTTTAGCAAGTTTTTCGGTAAGTCTCTCACTGCCAATGAACCCTGTAGCCATTATTAAATCCCCTCTGCATCTTAAAAGTTATTGTACGGTGACATTTTTCAGAGGATTTTCCGGGAAAAATATGGTGGTTAGGCTTATAGAGAATATGGCTCTAAATCTCGGTATTGTTTTACCCAGCTCCGCCCCTTCAGTTACATTTATTGTAAAGAAATATATTTCTGAATTTAGAAATATATTTCCAATTCATGCCAAAGGGAGTTTATTTATAGGCTTTGAATATCAGTCATAGAGAAAAAATAATTTGTATAAAATGTATCAATCTAATATTATTTAATATAAATAAAATATAATTATAGAATTGTCAAGATAATTATGCTAATTTGATAGCGGAACTTAATCTCTGGAGGGGAGTCTTTTGGAATATAAATAGTGGCCAGGCCTGTAAGACCTGGTTTAACTTTAAGCCGCTTCCTGAAATCAAGAATATCCTCATATTTTACAACAGCGCCCTTTTTATCTTTTAATATCTCTCCAACGGCAAGAGATCTCGGTCCGACAAAGCTCATCTCCCCACGGAATATATTTATAATCTGTGGAAGCTCATCTAATCCCGTAGCCCGCAACATACGTCCAACACTTGTTATTCTCGGATCGTTTTCTCTGGCCTGGAGAATGCCGAACTTCTTGTCAGATTGTGCTACCATAGTGCGAAATTTGTATGCGCTAAAATGATTGCCATCCTTACCCCAACGTTTCTGACGATAAAAGACCGGTCCGCCATCCTCCAGCTTTATAAAAAAGGCAATGGGTAAGGCGAAAGGGGTGGATAACAGTAGCATGGAAGCGGAAAGTACAATATCTAAAGAACGTTTTAGGGTATGCTCTAAGGGTTTCATTTGAATAATATCTGCCCAGTGGAATTCTGATTAGTGGACATCCAATCAAGATATTCCGCCAAGGCTAAGGTTTAATATGTTTTATATACTATTGAGATAGAATTTTATTCTTCCGTTTTTTCCATCGAAGTGAAAGATATTTCTCCGGGGTGCAGACCACTATCATTAGTTATAAAATGTTATTGCCTGGGATATATGGATCGTTTCCGCCTCTAGGAGGCTGTCCGAGAATGCCCTTTTTCCTAAACTCTTTGTCATTCTCAAAAAATTATCCTCGGAATATCAACTATATACCTGCGGTAATTTTTCTTCGAATTCCTCGATTTGAGAAAAAATTGCTATTCTCGGACAGCCTCCTAGGCGGATTGTCCCTTCTCGGTTTCGTCCGGAAACTGAGAAAGCAACAATAAAATCCCGATTATCCTGTAAATCCTGTCTAATAAAATTAAAGAGAAACTTACTTTATTACCAGCGTCCCCCCATTCTGCATATTCTTTTTTATCCTGATTCGCCTATGCCGTGAGCTAAAAAAGGGGCTGGCTAATAACCATAAGATCTGTAATATATCCTATTAGACACGGCATGCTTGCCCGCCTATATTTGATGTTCCATAAGCTTTGAGTAGTTTGACATCTTAGAAGAACGCTTGATAAAAACAGCTTCAAGAGCAGAAAATAATTCGACCTTGAACCTGATGGGTGATCCCGCCTCGGCGGGACGGATCAGATTAAGCTGACCGTAAACCCAAAGAACGAAATAGCGGGTGCGGGACAGGAGGATAAAACAAGGCCGGTCTGTTACCGAATAAGTGACAATTGAAAAAAATGTTAATTTATTTAATGGAGTGGTGTTTCTTCTCTTGACAAGCCCTTTAATGGGTGCCTAAATCCATTTTATAATACGCCCTTTGGGGGAAGGAGTTTTTCGATTAGGCCTTTCAGGAAGGCAAGCTCATCTTTATTCGTCTCAAGAATAGTTTCCATCCGGGTCTGTCTTCTATGCATCTGCCACTGCATACGTAAGACAAACCCTAAGATTACAAGGGAAATTGTTATAAAAAGCCCAAGCATCCATTCAAGTGTATTGAAGCGACTGTTCATCTCAGAACGAAGGTCATTGATACGCCCATTAACATCATTAAAACGCCTGTTGACATCATCAAAACGTTTCTCAAGACTCTTTTGCCCCTCTTCCAACCTGGTAAGCTTCTCCACAATCTCCCTATCACTTATCCTCGGCGCCGTTTCGACAGCAATAAGCAAAGAAGGAGTCAAAATTCCTACAATGAACCAGGTTATGATTATAATTTTTCTCATATTCTTAGTCTATCACCTTAAAATTCAGAATGCCAAACAAATAACTCACTTGCTGCAAAGAGACAGTAACCGGGGTTGACAACGTCCCCCATTTTTTCGCCCATTCTTTCATAATGTAACAGTCTATCATCCTCCGTCCTTCGTCCTCTGTCCTCTTTACCCCGTGAAATTCATGTTAATGACAGCGAAGCGTATTTCACCGGGATGTCCTCCGATCTCCGTCTTCTGCCCTCTGACTTCCGCCTTTCTGTCCTACATCCTTTGTCCTCTCTCCTTCCCTCTTCGCGGCTTTGCGTCTTGGCGCGAGAAATTTAATCTGTTTGTCAACTGTGTAGGTCTATGCTTTTTCCTATTCTTTTACTATCATACCATCTTTTGATTTGACAACGAACTTCTTTTGAATTATAATTTTAGAAAAATAAAGATCAGAGGAGAAGGTTATGGGTACAAGAAGGCAGACATCAATTAAGGTTGACCCAATCGCCTGGAATGCAGCCAAAGTTATTTTTAAAGAATACAATTTATCAGTAACAGATGCAATTAATATATTTCTGAACCGTGTACGAATTGAGGGCGGGCTTCCTTTCCCAGTAAAAGTGCCGTCAGAAAGATTAAGAGAAGCTATGAGAGAAGCTAATATTAATGATTTAGTTAGATATGATAGCATTGATGATATGATGAACGATTTGAAATCATGAAGTTTGCTCTGGCAAGAACAAAAAAATTTAAGAAATCCTTCAAGAAACTTCACCTGCAAGATAAAGATGAAGCTATCTATATTGATGTAGTTTCGAAGCTTTTGAATGGCATTGTTTTGGACGAAAAGTATGAAGATCATTTTTTGAAAGGCAATTTTAAGCAATACAAAGAATGCCATTTGAAACCAGATTTATTACTTGTCTACAGGGTAAACAGAGATGAGATTCAGCTTATTGATATTGGTTCTCATGGTGATTTATTTGATTAGAAGATGACGCAACCAGATATTTTATTAGGGATCGCCTGCAATATTAATCTTTATCTTGGCTACTTTTATTACACCGGAAAAGGAGAGTTGAATCTATGAGTGGTTTTTTAATAATTATGATTACAGTTGTTGTTATGGCCTTGGGAGCGGCAGTTTACTTTAAGTATAAGCAAGACCGAGGTGCTAAATCAGCAAAATAATAAGGAATGGATATTCTTTTAATTTCACTGGGGTAGTAAATCCTGCCCGCCTCGTGAAATTCGAAGATTATTTCACTGGGGTAAATCCTGTCTAATAAAAGAAAGGAGAAACTTACTACTTTATTACCAGCGTCCCCCCATTCTGCATATTTCAATAAACGACCAAGCTGTAATCATTGCTTAAAAATTCCCATAAGAATTTATCACCTCACCCAAAGGCGCCAAGATTATACGCTATAACTTATTAACAATTCTTGAACCCCTGCTTCGCCCTCGTTTCACGCTTCACCTGCATCCCCATGAGCTTAATTTACCAGGAAAAAAAGACTGTGCCAAGGTGGTTAGGCTGAAGGTCCGCCAAAGGTGGTATTAGGAAAAACGGGAATACGGCTCCTTTTGTCGAAGATCCCGTTTACGGAGAAACCATGTTTGGTGTGAGAATCTGCTCTCTTTGCACCAAAGTGCGTCAACCGTGCTTTTTGGACCCCTTCAGCCTTCAGTCTTAACGGCTTCAGCCTGACTACGTGAGTCATAAGCTAAGTTTAATAAATGTAAGTCTGATCCTGTATTTTTTCCCTTTTTCCTGATCTCTATCTCTCCCCATTCGATGTTGGATGTTTCCCGCTGGTAGCGGGATTGGATGTTCATCTTTTTCTTTAACCTCTGTCCTCTTTACCCCGTGAAATTCATGTTAATGACAGCGAAGCGCATTTCACCGGGGTGTCCTCTCTCCTTCCCTCTTTGCGCCTCTGCACCTCTGCGCGAGAAATTCAATCTGTTTGTCAAATGTGTAGATTTATCACGTTAAATCCTGAAAGGCTATTTAACTGGGACGCGACCCCACACTTTCGCGTGACCCTTGCCCCTCTTCTAAAAATACTTGACAATATATCCCATTTGGGATATATTATAATATACTAACTTCGTATTTGGAGATATGTTAATGAAAACACAAACTACCATAAGGGTTGATCAAAGTAATTTTATTCAAGCCAAAGCAATATTAAAATATATAGGCTTATCATATTCACAAGCCGTTAATATGTTTAACAGCATGATAGTTTTTAATAGAGGACTTCCATTTGAAATAAAAATTCCAAATGATGAAACACTTCAGGCAATGGAAGAGGCAAAGAGATTAGAGGGTGATTTTGTTACTTTGGATGAGCTCAAGAAGTAACCTTTATGAAATTATTTAGAGCTAAAACTTTCAAAAAAGATTATCAGAAACTTAAAATATCTGACAATAAATATTCTAAATATATTAGATACTTATCTTTACTGTTAGAGGGCAAAGCACTACCTCTGGAAGCAAGGGATCATAGCCTAATTGGAAATTATGCAGGTTTTAGAGAATGTCATATTGGTGGAGATGTACTGGTTATTTATTATATTGAAGATGACATTATCAGGTTAACGAGAATCGGCACTCATTCTCAGATATTTAAATAAACACACATCCGGGGTAGATTTACCCTTCTAAGTATGGCAGGTAATCCCACCACAATACCGGCGGGTAAACCTTTCTCATAAATTGATTATGATTTGTCAAGAGTGTATCAGCGGACTATTGTACTCTTAAAGAAAACATTTGCAGGGCTAATAAATGACATATGAAGATGTGACCCCCGGCTCCCGCTAAAAATATTAGAAAAAGTCCTCATGGGCTATGATGATCTAATCTCTGAGCGGTTAAGCCAAACAAAAATTTATCCCAGTAAGGCAAGAAAGGGTCTGGGCCGGCACCCCAGGAAAGGTGACCCTGAGGGCAGATACTGCCGTGGACGCAAAATCCTGAAGCGGGGCTATAGGAACGAGAAACGCCGGATTGCTACTGTGTTTGGCAAGTTGGAGTTGCCCTTAAGGATTGCGGAGTGCCGCAATTGTGGTGCTCGTTATTCTCCTCTATTAAGTGCGTTACATGTAGGTCGCTATGCCCGCAAAGAGACAAACCTTGAGCATGAGATTATTGAAGCTGTGATAGATACCAACTATCGGAGACTCATTGATGGAAGATCCATAGATATATCCTTAGGTGGCATTCATAACATAGTGGTTGGAAGTGATATAAATGAGACATTTCAGGAGCCGGTCTCAACAGAAAATTTATCAGCCATATTGGCCGATGGCACACCGGTCAAAGAGTATAGGGGCCATAAGGGAGAACTCAGAAATGTCATAGGCATTACTGAATCCGGCAGGGTAGACCTTGTAGAGCCCCTTGGATGTTTTACCAACACCCCCTGGCCGGAGATAGAGCGTATTATCAAAGAACGTATCAAAGAAGCAGAATCATATAATATCCCCTTTATCTATGATGGAGAGCCAGGGCTTGATGATTTTCTCTCTGATGTGGCAGACTCCCAACGTTGTACCTGGCATGGACCCAGGGGACTTTATCATGCCCTTTGGCAAGATGGTCTAAAGAAAAAGGACAGTCAACCAGACACAGATAAGATAAAAGAACTAATAGGCATAGAGCTACCTGAAGGAGAATTTGAGATCCTTAAAGAAGAAGACAAGGATCAGGTAAAAACTAAATATGAAACCAGTAAATCAGAGATCAAAGAGCTGATAAAGACCTTTTATCAGAAGGGCTACAGGCATGGAGCATCCTATCTTGAGAATATTTCTGATCGCCTATTTACAAACATAGAACTCTGGCTTAAGACAGGGGTTATTGCCCAAAGACGACCTCTTTATTAGAAAGGGTGTTTAGAGAAATAGGTCGTCGTCTTAAGAGGATAGCATGGGGATGGTCTGATACAGCAGTTACTAATATCTCCAAGATGATTATGATAAGGCAATATTCCAGAGATAAATGGGAGAAATACTGGAAAGAGAAACTTGGTATTAAGGGGTATTTTGATATAAAAATAGAGTCAGTTCAAATATCATGATGCCAAGAGTTTTGAACGTTACCAAAAAATTAGGTTTGTCCATGTTGGAACGATTAGAAATAATGGTTGATAGGGACTGAAGGACCCATTAAAGGCCGCTTAAATCTTACCCAAAACGGCCTTGAGCAGAAATGGGTAAAAGCCTCGCTCAGTGGAAAATTACCGAAAAGTGCTCAAGGCATAAATCGGTAAAGTTCGCCTTTCCAAACTCCGGGCGCATGCGCTCTGTGCCGGCTGAGATAAGCGATATTTTAGTTTCAACAAGGATATGCCCTTCTCTGCGCCTTGGCGTCTTTGTTTACCCCGTAGGTTCGGAAAATCGTACCGGGCGCGAGAAATTTAATCTGCGAAAATCTGCGCCTACCCCGTTAAATCTGTTTTGGTTTTATTTAACCGTGTAATCTGCGGATCGGTTTTTATCCTGCCACTCATCACACTTTACTGCTCTTTGCCATCCAGAGTTCACTCGCGATTTGTCAAGAGTGTAGCCCCGACCACTATTACATACACGGGCTATTCACTGGGCCAAATGCGAATTCGTTGCCGATCTACAATCCAAAGGTGACCCTGCAGGCTCTCATCGGCAATTTTCAATACCATACGAACGAGATATTCAGCCTCGGGTAAGAGTTGGGAGGGATTTCTAAGGACGATGATGCCTTGAGAGTGAAGAGGAGAAAAACGAAAAGGATTTGAAAAATCCATATCCTGAGTAACTAAGGTCCGCTTTTCATGGAGGCATGCCGAATAGACACGTTCATCTGGGGCACCGGAAAGCTTCTCTTGATAAACTGTTTGCATATCATGACCAGCATCGTAAAAAAGAGCTGCCAGCCGCACATCCAAACACTCGTCAAGCTTGAATTTCATGAGGGTTCTCAAAAACTAAAGGTACATATCGGTCGTGGGTAAGCTCAGCGGCGTAGGAAAGGGCGGCTCTGATATCTTCTTTTGTAAGTGAAGGATAGGCTAAAAGAATCTCCTCCTCGGAGATCCCAGCGGCAATGTTGTCAACGATCAGTGAAACCCATATTCTGGTCCCCAGGATACAGGGCTTACCAAAGCAGACATTAGGGTCAATTGAGATACGCTTAAAAAGTTCTTCTTTAATCATTATCGCCCCCTTTTCGGATTTAGTAACAAGTCAAGGGAATTATACACAATACTTATAATTTGATCAATGCCCTTTTAGTAAAATATTCCATTAACCACCTGCCTGAAGATATCCCTGCTTCCCAGTCTAAGTGCAATAGCGTGGCCATATCTTCAAAGCAGAAAGTTCACATTTTTATGGACGTCACTTTGCCTATTTTTAATGCAATCCTATCATCTTTTTCCCACTGTCCTTCGACCTCTGTCCTTTGCGCCTGCGCGAGAAATTTAATCTGCGAAAATCTGTGTAATCTGCGGATCGGTTTTGAGGTTTTAAAGGATCTGTTTCATATCCACAGATTACGCAGATTACACGGATTAAAAAGGATACAATAATTTTATTGATCATGGATGAATCTTTTGTATTCCAGGGAAGTTGACCCAAAATTAATTAGCAGCCCTACATGCAATCCGGTGGCTTTCAAATAGTTTATGAGCTGTGCTTCCTCAATTCCAGACAAACTTGAAATGGCCTTGATCTCTACTATCACTTCTTCATAACAAACAAAATCAGGTTGATAGGTTTTATCCAGAGGCTTCCTTTTATAAGAGGGGGTGGGGTCAGGTCTCCGTTTGACTCTTGCCAGTTTTACCCTCTCTGAACACGTCTTTTCCATCCGTTTCTCGTTAATTCGTGTGTTTGTTCTTTTCCTTAATTCGAGTTATCCGATAAAAGGATTAGAGGGTCAAGGGGAAAAGAGAAAAATATATAACGTTGTCAACTTGTAAACTTATTGAAAATGGACCTCGTGATATATTGAATGCCGCCCCAGTGAAATAGGCTACGCATTTCACGGGGCAGGCATGGAGTGAATCAGGGACTTTTTAAACTTCTAACTTATTGAAAATATTCCTTGATGATTTCTTGATTATCATCAATTTTCTTACCCTTATCCACACATTTACCAACTGCCATTCCACTTATTTTCAATTTTCTAAGGCACGAGGAGTGCACATAATAAATCATGTAAGCGACGATTAACGTAGAAGACGGAATAAAAGGCAAGTAAGATGAGTAAGTTATTTTGACTCACTGCCTATGCGACAGAGACCATTTCTTTTCTGTCCTCCCTGCACTGTGCAATGCGAAGCCTATTCCCCTGGGTCAGCAGAAAAGAAATATTATTTTTTCTCTGCGATCTCCGCGCCTTGAGTGAAGCCCCGGTGGCTGGATCTCCGCGATGCTTCGACGGGCGGTAAAAAAAGTAATTGAACTTACAAGATGAAATCTAATCACGCAGGTCGAAATTTTTGTCGGGTTGTGCAAAGGTCTTATCTGTGTTTTTACCCAGCTCCGCCCCTTCAGTTACATTTATTGTAAATAAATATTTATTTGAATTTAGATATATATTTCCAATGAACGCAAAAGGTGATTTTGTTATCAGTGGTAAAATACCAAATTCATGTGCTTAGATATATTTGTGTTGAAACATCTAATTGAAATAAAATATATTTTATTTAACAATATTAAATATAAATGATATATAATTATATTATTGTCAAGATAATTATGCTAATTTAGATAGAATAGTTAAAAAAAATAGGAATTTGCGGAAGATTTTACCGATCGAAAAGAATTTTCAACTATACAATTGGGGACATAATCTGGGTACGGGAAGTAATATGGCGTAGGGGGAAATGGGGACGTACAGAAGATGGGTACGTTGTTAGTTTCTGATTTGATTAAGAATATATCTCTCACAGAGGCACCCCAGTACAATTTTCCGTAACCGTTCACGGTTCAGGGGTTCAAAGGTTGTATTCTTATCACCCTAAGCCATTTTGTAAGCGTTGTGTACGTGAAAACCGATCAGCTTCCACATACCCACAAACCTGGAACTTGATACTTGGCAATAATGTGGCAAAACCCGCATTTTTTACGAGCCTTTTTGGGATGCAATTTCAGTTTTTTCACTAACCCAGAATCCCGCTTTCAGCGGGAAACTCTGAACCTGTGAACAGTTACAACTTTCCTAACCTACGGGGTAAACAGGGAGTACATAGAAATTTTTTGTCACTGACTTGAGCTTCACGAGGCATAGCTATGAGGCTGTCCGAGAATGTCCTTTTTCCTCAACTCTTTGTCATGCTCAATAAATTATCCTCGGAATATTAACTATATACCTGCGGTAATTTTTTTCGCGTTCCTCGATTTGAGAAAAAATTACTATTCTCGGTCAGCCTCATAGTAGTTATCTTTGTCGATATACCTGCCGGCGATGGCCAATTGTAAGAATCAGGACAACCATATATTTGTCCTGAATATCGCACAACACCCTGCAGTCTCCAATCCGATATCGCCAGAATCCTGCCTTGTCGCCCTTTAAAGCTTCTCCGAAATGCCTGGGGTTTTTGCACCCCTCAATTCGATCATCGAGCCAGTCGAGAATCCGTTTTTGAACCTGTCGGTCCAGTTTTCGCAACTGTCGTTCCGCCACATCACTGATCTCAACTGTCCAAGCCAAGTTCTTTTCTCATTTGTTTCAAGGGCTTAGTGCTTTTCGTTTGGGAGATGGCCTGTTTCGCCAGGGATAGGTCCTCGTTGTCCTCTAAATATTGGAGGATCGCATCACGAACCACCGCGCTTCGATTACTCCCCCGGACTTTGGCAAGCATATCCAACTCTTGCTCAATCTGTCTGTCTAATCTTATGGCCAGCATAACATGCCCTCCTGATTGTTGTAATTGTTATACAATGTATAACGGTATCCGAAGCATGTCAATAGAAATTCCAGGGGAATTTTGGGTTCCTGAATTCGTTGAATTAATTTCATTGTGGATTTTGGGTTGGTTACTTGTAAACTTATTGAAAATATTCCTTGATGATTTCTTGATGATTTCTTTATTATCATCAATTTTTTTACCCCCATTCACACCTTTACCAACTGCCATTCCACTTATTCTCAATTTTCGTGCTACTTCCGAGGCGCAGAATCCAAGCTGGTCCACTGCCAAGTAACTAATAAGGGCCCTCGCATGACTGACCTTACTGTTTCGCTTTGATAATTTTAACACTTTTATATCTAAATCTACATCCATGTTCCTTTCGACTGTTTTTTACAAATTTTACATGGGCCTCTGGTAACGGCTCAAATGATATTATGCGCCCCTTAAATCCATATTTCCGTATTAGTTTTGCATATTGCCCGACATTTGCACCAATATCTAAAAAGGTATTAATGGGATAGTCTCTAATCAGAATTGTTTAACATCAGACCTCGTCATTCTCATCATACAAATGACTAAAGATCTTTATACCACGCGAGATTGCAAATTAATTGAACATCAGTTCGGTCTGGGTTCAGGGTTCAGGGTTTCCCGCTGAAAGCGGGATTCAGGGTTAACCGTTTTGCACTTTTTCCCTTAGCCATTGATTTCATTGGGTTAATACCATGATAGCTCAACCTCTGAACCGTGAACCTTTGAACCCAACTCCTGGGTTGTAAACAGAGGTTTATGTCCAAAATATTACACCATTATACGTTATAAATTACGAGGTCTAAACACATAATTAAAGTCTATAGGTTATCCATTTCCAGCCCTTTAGCAGTTTTCTTATATTTTTTTCCACAGGCTGCGCATGTAAGGCTATCTTCCAATGTCTCTCCACATTCACAGACCCAGCCAATTGGCCTAGCAGGATTACCTGCTATTAGGGCATGGTCTTGAACATTCTTTGTTACCACTGATCCTGCACCAATCAGGCAATAACGACCAATAACTACACCGCAAATAATGGTTGCATTTGCCCCAATGGTAGCACCCTTTTTTACCAACGTCGCCCTAAGCTGATCCATTTTCTGAATTTCCGACCGAGGATTGTAGACATTGGTGAAAACCATTGATGGGCCACAGAAAACTTTATCCTCAAGGGTTACTCCTTTATAAATGCTCACGTTGTTTTGCACCTTGCAGGACTTGCCAACAGTCACATCAGGGCCTATAACCACATTCTGGCCAATATTACTTTTCTCTCCAATCATAGATCCAGAAAGAATATGAGAAAAATGCCAGATTTTTACCCCATTTTCTATTGAAACATCTTCATCTATTATAGCAGTAGGGTGGATAAAATACTCTTTGTTGATTTTAGGCAATAGATGTTTTTTTGAAACTGTTTCAAGGTGTATTTCAGTGCCGCTTTCTTCAAGAGAAAGCTGGCTGGCATTAAGCACCTCAAGCACACGCAGGCCTTCTTTTCCGTCTGTAATGGGTTTTTCACCATTTTTTATGCAGTCTAAGAAATGGGCGCACTCTTCTCTTAAAGGCTCCTTCTCGTTTAAGACCACAGACTCAGGATCTGACTTAGTGGGTACCGGTTTTTTGCTTATCCATTCTATTTTATGGGCAAAGAGGAGGAGTTTGGATTCCCATGGTTGGGTATCATCAAAGACTGCCATTTTTTTATCGCCAACAACCACAAGTCTCTGTTCTTTGACAGGATGAAGCCAGCTAACAAAAACATGGGCCTTTAGCCCGGAAGGGAAATTCAAATGGGTTAGGGTAACATCTGCAATTCTTTGATGAAGATAATTACCGCCTACTGTTATAATCGTCTCCGGTCTTTCACCTGCAATAGAGAGTATCATGGAAATATCATGGGGGGCAAAAGACCAAAGGATGTTTTCTTCTCGCCTAATCTTGCCTAAGTTTAATCGGTTGGAGTAGATATAATTAATCCTGCCAAGTTCTCCCTGGCCTACAAGCTCTTTTAGACGCATAAAGGCAGGATGGTAATGCAGCAAATGCCCAACCATCAGGATTCTTTTATTTTTCTCTGCTAAATATACCAGCTCTTCGCCCTCTTTACTGCGAAGGGCCATAGGCTTTTCCACATAAACATGTTTTCCAGCAAGGATGGCCTCCCGCACCATTGTAAAATGGGTTTCTGCAGGTGTGGCAATAACTACACCTTCAATATCATCACTCGACAAAATATCATTCAAGGCGAGGCATGTTTTTATTCCTGAGTATTGATCCTGAAAGTGGTCAAGCAAGATTTCATTTTTATCACACACAAATTTCAGCGCACTTAGATCATAAAAATTTCGTATAAGATTTTTCCCCCAATAACCTGAACCAATAACTGCTATAGAAGGCTGGGCACTGACTATATCTGAATTAGAGCTGCTCATGGCAATACGTTCCTTATCAAAAAATGTTATTTTTATGTAAACCTTTTCAACTAATTGTTTATGCGATGGCCCAATATTTCATATTATTTTTATTGACTTTTTTATTCATATATGAAACTAATTTATATTAATTTATCAATCTCAAAAAGAAATGTCAAAGACACATTTTACAAATACAGGGGAAAAGGCATATTAAGGTGCTTAACATATGCCACAGGCAAGACCAAAAAGTCAGGCTAAAAATAATTGGAGGTATATATAATGAAAAAAATTTTGCTTGATGAAAGACATCTATTATATGTTGTATCTTTCTTGATAGTCATTTTATTAACGGCCCAGTTTGTAGCTGCGGAAACAACGCCAACAGAAAAACTTCAAAGGGCCGATGAGTTATCAAAAAAGAGCTTTGAAACTGCCGATGAGGCAAAACGTACCGGTGACATAGACCTTGCGAGGAATGCCTTGGAACTTGCTGATGAGGCAACAGTTCTTCTTTCAGAGGTAGTGGAAAAGGCATCTGTCGTAATCACTGAGGTATTAGATGAAAAAAAGAAAGAGAAATATTGCTCATCTGCGCAGTCATCACTATCTACTCATTATAATGTTTCAAAGGCAATTACTCAAACCATATATTCGACTACATATATTGCACAAACAAGCACATCTCCAAAAACCGTCATAGATGCAAAAAAAATATTTAAAGATGCTAACGAACTTATGCTGAAACTTGAAAATATTAAAAACAAAATTATAGAGATACTTCGTGCTTGCGGTATTGAGCCTGTAATACCTGAGCCCTATAAGTCACCAGAGGAGGAAAAACTGAAATTTAAAGAAATTGAGGAAGAGGAGGAAGCCAGTCCGGTATAAGAAATATTTGGTATAATAAATCCATAGTAGCTTTACAATTTGTATAGAAAAATAAAAAGGAGAAAGTCAATGTTATTTAGAAAACAGCACTTATATTTATTGGTTGTTATATTTTTTATTTTGAGCCTTAGCGGAACTGCCCTGGCAATTGAAAAGTTTAACATAAAGCCTAAAATTTCTGCCAACTGGAAAATCGATAACAATTTTTTCAAGTCAGAAACAAACGAAAGAGAGGTTTATACATACCTGCTTCAGCCTGGGTTTGATTTTGGATTTGAAACGGCTAAAAGTTTGATTTCTCTTAGCTACACAATGAATTATTATAAATATAATGACCAGGACAGTGTTCCTGCGGGAAGTCAGTCGGCGGATGAAAACGACTACACAGGGCACAGGGCTATATTTAAAGCCGGGTATAAGGCATTTGAAAGGCTAAAGCTTGGGCTATATGATTTTTATAACAGAACTCGTGATCCAGCGGATTCAGACAGTCTCAGCAACTCAATTTCCAGAGAGAAATATAGCGTAAATCAAGTATTGCCCTGGATTGCATACGAGCTTGGCCCTAAATTATCGGCTGGACTAAAATATAGATATAAAGAGAAAGATTATGATGATGTAATCAATGAAGATTCCGAAGAGAATAGAGTTATATTAAAGCTGGCTTACAATTTAAAACCAAAAATGCTCCTCAATCTTGAATATCAGACATGGAAAATGAACTACAACCTTACAAGCTCAGATTATGATTCGGATCAAATCAAGCTAATATTCATGAAACAATTTAATTATTTTTCATTTGAAGCAGGTGGGGGATATCAAAACCGAGGCTTTGATGATAATGCAATGAAAGACATAGATTTATTTACATATAAAATAGCCATTATGGGACAGAATCCACCAGCGCCTGACATGAATCCCAACAGCTACATAACATTGGCTGTTGAACAGAATTTCAATGACCTTGGTGAGGGGCAGCAGTATTTCAAGGCCCAAAGGTTTACCTTAAAAGCCGGGCATACATTTATGGAAAAAATAATAGCATCTGCTGAAGGTTATTACCAAAATAGCGATTATGAAGCAACAACAGGGGCTACACCGTCAGGAGCAATAGAGTTACGGGAAGATCAAACATATAATTTATCGGGCAGCCTTGGATATAAATTTACAGACTGGCTCACATTTTCTTTAACTACGGGTTATGAGGACCGTAATTCTAATCTTGCCGGTTTTGACTATAGCAACAGATATTATATGGCAAAGGTTGACTTCAGTTATAATCCTGGAAGCAAGTAGTCTTGACCGGGATGTAAAAGACTAAAAAGGGCAGTAAGCATCGAGATGGTTGTTATCTGCCTTTTTTTTATTTTTCCCTCACTGTTTTTTCATATCTCCAATAATAATGAATGATTTTCTTAAAATCAAAAAAAATATCCTTATAGCCCCTTTTATTGTTTGGGCTGGTCTCCTTATATTTTCTGGATTTTCCAATGCCCAGAATAACGACTATGTAATTGGGCCAAGGGATATTCTGACGTTAATAATATTCGCCGGCGGGGAGGAACAACAGCAAGTCGACCTTACTGTCTCCGCCCAAGGCACAATTAATGCGCCTTTTATTGGATCTGTAAGCGTCAAAGGCCTGTCAGTTCGCCAGTTAGAATCCACTATCACCGAACCTCTGTCCAGAGATTACTTTGTAAACCCTCAAGTGAATATCAGGATAAAAGAATATCACAGTCTCCATTATTACATATCCGGGGCCGTTAAATCGCCTGGTATGTATGAAATGTCTTCAGAGACAAGCTTAATGGAGCTTTTAGCAAAGGCCGGCGGTGTTTTACCGGAAAGAGGAAATGTGGCATATGTATTGCGGGAATCCCTCGAGAAAATACAGGAAGGGGAAAAGATTGAGGACTTCCTACTTCAGAAGGACCCAATTAAAATCGATCTGAAGAGACTTTTAGACTTAGGCGATATGAGCTACAATATAGTATTACAGCCAGGTGATGTGATTTATATTCCCCTTGAAAAGACCCTTAATTTAGCAGAATCAAAGATATATGTCGAGGGAGAGGTGAAAAGACCTGGTGTCTATGACTTTCAGGTAGGATTAACCGCCATGAATGCATGTATAATGGCAGGCGGATTTGACAAATTTGCCGCCCCTAACCGAACTAAGATTATAAGAAGAAATAAAGAAAATCAGGAAATAATTAAAATTAATCTGGATAATGTAAGAGAGGGAAAAATTGCAGACATTGAACTTAAGCCTGGAGACAGAATACATGTGCCTGAGGCATGGCTGTAGATACAAAGGGAAAATGCAAATGTGTCATTGGAAAAGCATAAGCCAAAATAAAATTTATGGGCTATCAGCCAAAGATTGCATAATAATGGAGAAGATATGAGTATTTCAGGAAGTAAACAATCTCTACATCTTGCAGATTATTACTATATCCTTGCAAAGCATAAATGGGCCATAGTCTCTTCTCTCGTTATAGTTGTATCCTTAACAATGCTTTTCAGCTTTCTGTCTAAACCCATATATAGGGCCAGTACCACACTTGTCATTGAAAAAGAACAAAGTACATCGCCCCTGACCGGGGAAAGATTAGACTATGAAAGCTATCTTTCACAATCACTGACATTTAATACCCATTTCAAGCTTATAACATCACGTCCTGTCTTAGAGGAGATTATAAAAAATCTCAACATTGATCAATTGGAGAGAGAAAAGGGAATAGAGATAAACCCCTGGAAAGAGCTGTTAGCCCAGTTCAAGAAAAATATCAGGTTGCTCCTCAGGAAAAATGTAAAAATTCCTAATGCCCAAGAGAGGCTGGCAGGAATACTGGGAAAACTTAGGCGAAAAATTGATATTGAGCAGATCAGAGATACTCGACTCTTAAAGGTAAACGTTGATGACCATAACAGGGGTATTGCCATAGACATGGCAAATTCCCTTGCAATGGCCTACATTGAGTTCAATATTGCCAATAAACTTTCATCATCTAAGAATACGCTGAGCTGGGTGACTGACCAGCTATACGAAATGAAGAAGAAATTAGAAGATGCTGAAGAGGAATTTCTGGCATACAAACAAAGAGAAAAACTGTTTTCAATAAAGGGAAGGCAAAGGGTAATAACAAAGAAAATTGAAGAATTTAATGATGCATATATTAATACCAGGAATAAAAGACTCGAACTGGATTCCATATTAGAAAAGCTGAGACAAGACCTTATTCCAGGAAAAGATTTCCCTCGCATACGCTCCCTCATAAACAACCCGTTAATAGACAACCTTTACAGTCAACTCCTCCAATCCGAGGTAGAGCTTGCAAGACTTAAAAAGGTGTTCAGATCTAAACACCCAAAGCTAATACAGATACAGACCAAGATTGACAACACAAGAAATAAACTCCAGGAAGAGTTTAAAAAAGAAATTGAAAATATTAAATCTGAACGCTCTGTTCTTCTGTCAAGAGAGACTGTCCTGCAAAAAACCATAGGAGATTTCGAAAAAGATGCCTTTGAAATCAGCAGGAAGGGGCTGAAATACACTATCTTAGAGAGAAATGTTGAAACAAATCAAAAATTATACAATACGCTGCTCTCCAAGGTTAAAGAATCTAATATTGTGGTTAACACAGGTGTATCAGTATCTAATATACGGATAGCAGAAAAGGCTATAGCGTCACAGAATCCTGTCAAACCAAAAAAAATATTAAACTTTATTTTAAGTATTATCTTTGGCCTTATTATTGGAACAAGCCTGGCCTTTTTATGGGAATATCTGGATAGGTCCTTGCGTACTGAGGAAGACGTTCAGAGATATATAAAGCTTCCTGTTCTTTCAGTAATTCCAAAGACTGACACAGCAGGAATTACAGGAAAAAAAGAACGGAAAAAAGGCGATACCCTTTCCCCTGTTTTGTCCAGCTTGTTTTTAGATAATTACCCTATGAATTCCTCCTTTGCAGAATCATACAGAACTTTAAGGGCTAATGTTAATTTTTCCTTTATGGAGAAAGGCTTTCATTCCCTCTTTGTAACAAGCGCCGGCGAAGAAGAGGGAAAAACAAGTACGGTTGCAAATCTGGCATACACAATAAGCAAGTCCGGAATGTCCGTGTTAATGATAGACGCTGACCTTAGAAAAGCCTCCCTTAGCCATCTTATGGGCGCTGATAAATCACTTGGCCTCACCGGGCTGCTATCAGACATCTTTAGCTCTGATATCAAAAAAGGCTCCTTAGAGAAAATTTCTATAAGCGACCTTTTCCGTCTGCTATCCCTGCAAAAAAAGACAGGGCTTTTAGACCTGTCTGGGGATGGGCATAAATTAACATTGAGTTTTTTGCAAGGCAGTATGGTAGACCTGAACTGGCTAACCAGGCCTAAGGAAAAGGAATTATCCGCTATCTTACTCAAGGCAGGCTTGATTGACAAGGAAAAGCTTATGCAGGCCATCCAGAGACAAAAATATATGGGACAGAAGCTAAGTTTCATCCTCATAAACACCGGGTTTCTTGAAAGGGAGCAATTATCAGACCCACTCAAAATGTATATGATGGAAGGCCTTAGAACTGCCCTGCAATTTAATAAAGGTATGTTCTCTTTTAAAGAACTTCCCGAATCAAGCTTCAAGAAAATGTTCTTTGACCCGGTAGATTTTACAAGTCTACTAAAACAGCGTATTGCTGAAGGGGAAGAAATTCCTTATTTACAAAAAAAGATTAATTCAGTTATTCTGAACACAGGAATTGATAATCTATTTCTCCTGCCCGGCGGCAAGATACCGCCTAATCCATCGGAGTTATTATCATCTGAGAGAATGTCTTTCCTCATGTCTAACCTGAAGAAAATATTTGATGTTCTGATTATTGATTCAGCCCCGCTATTACCTGCAAGTGACGCTCTCCTATTAACACCATACTCAGACGGAGCCATATTGATAGTTAAAGCAGGCAATATGAACAGAGATATGGTTAAAAAAGCCATAGAGCAGCTTCACATGGCAAAGGCTAATCTCATTGGAATAGCCCTTGGCCAGGTTGATATAAAGAGAGAGGGTTATTACAAACACTACCATAAATATTACTCATCGTATTATGGAGAAAAAAAATAGTGCAATAGGCAGAAAGACAGATTTTTCCGCTATCCTGCGACCAGCATTTTGCGCCTTAACGCTGATTTTCTCTGTCTTTTTATTTTATCACCTCTGCTTTAATCTTATATCACAACTATACTACAAAAGGGCTAATACCTTGATCCATAAAGGATATTATGGACTGGCTACAAACTCCCTTAACAAATCATTACGTTTTAGCCCTGACAACTATCGCGTTTTTAAAAAACTTGGAATAGCACATTTTAAAATTGGTCAGTTAACGCCTATGCAGGAAAAGGCATTTTCTCATTTCACTCAAGCAAGGGATTATTACCTCAAGGCATACAGGCTTAATCCTATAAATTCTGAAATCTCCTATGGCCTGGCAAGACAGGAAATGGTCCTTGAAAAACTATACCGCCATATGTTCCCTGAAAATAAGGGAAATCCTTATAATGCCCTACCCCATTTAAAAAAGGCTATCCAGCTATGGCCAAACAGTGTGGTTTATAATTATGCGCTTGCCCGATATTTTTACTATCATAAAGACAGAGATGAGTTTCTTTCTGTCATCAGCACCCTGTTCATGGTATATCCACCTGCATATAAATATTTAAAGAATGATTCTTTGTGGTCCCCACAGGCAAGAAAAGCAGCTAAAAAGGGACTTGGACAAGCAATAAAGAAGGGGATTTTAATAAGAGATGCCCATAAGAGCATGTCTTCAATCCTTGCAGAAGAAGGTAATTGGGTTGGCGCTATATCCCACTTTATAAATATTCTACCTGTTCAGCACTATAAGAATATATCTAAAGATTATATACACTTAGGACATCTTTATTTGAAGAATAAAGAGCTCACCGAGGCAAAAGAATACTTTCTGAAAGGCCTAAAGGTAAGCATATTTATGGAAAAAGATCTTGAAAACCTTTACAATGCTTATAGAAATGATGGATACACAGAGGAGCTTTACCATTTTCTCGATACAGTAAGGGGCAGCTTCATTTTTTCAAACAAAATAGAGGTTCTTACAGCACAATCCTTAATAAAGCTAAAAAGATTTAACAAGGCCAAATCGATTTTAATGGAGGTAAATCAGAGAAAACCTATCTCCGAGGCCTATTACCTACTCGCAAAGATTGCCCGGATAGAAGAAGATTGGGACAAGGCGGAGCTTGCAGCACAAAAAGCCACAGTTCTTGAGGCCACGAAAAGCCGATATCATCTACTTTTTTCGCAAATACTTAAACGCTTAAGAAAGCTTGAAAGGGCTGAGAAAGAGGCTGGCCTGGCCATTAGATACTCAGTCAAACCCTACCCATGGCTTTTCGATAACAGGGCATGGATAAGGTGGATGCAAAAAAAACACCTGACGGCTGCAAGAGATTGGGAAATGGCAATTAAATTGAGCCCTAAGCGAGCCTCTTATTATACAAGAGCAGCAGAGTGCTATGTGATATTGGGAAATTTTCCTATGGCCATTGATTATTACAAAAAGGCCGGAGAACTCGATCCGGAAAACGAGCGCTATAAAAAAAGATACCGTGAAATTGAATCGTATAAAACTAAGAATTCAGATAAAACAAGCGGTAGATTTATTAACAGGGATTATTATTTATGTCGAAATCATTGACAATTATTAGCTATACCCTTTATGCCTTGATAGTCTTTACACCGCTTGCCAGAGGGTCAGTCCAGGGATGGTCAGTAGCCATAATCCATCTAATAACCCTGTTTGCGCTTAGTATATTTTTGTTAGACAGGTGCGTCAGATGGGACTGGAAATGGGTAAAAACAGCTCTCAATAAGCCAATCCTTGCTCTCTTAATATTATGTTTACTATCGTCAGCCTTTTCTATCCACCAAAGATCAAGCCTGTGGGCAATGGTTTTACTGATTAATTATTTAGCAGTTTTTTATCTTGTTATCTTTACTATTAATAACAGGTTAAGACTTAAAAATCTTGCCTATCTTATTGTCAGTGTTGGCATATTTCTATCAGTTTTTGGTATGTTTAAGAAGTTTGGATATAACCCATTTCCCTGGTGGAGTTATGAAGACCTGAGATATGGCACAGATCTTCTTTCAGCCACCTATGGAAACCATAATCATCTGGCAGGCTATCTGGAGATGGCCATCCCCTTAGCCTTGGGTCTTTTCTTACTTGATTTCAGGGGTGCTAAGCTCTTATTGATGATTTATCTGCCTTTTATCATGGTAACCGCCTTGATTCTTTCATTGTCCAGGGGTGGCTGGATTAGCTTTCTTTTCGGCCTTTTTCTTTTTGCCCATGGGTTAATGAAAAGCCATTATTTCAAGAAAAAAAAGCTTTTATTAAGTCTGAGCGGAGTTTTATTAGTGCTGTCAGTAATTGTCCTTGCCAGCACTCCAGTGGTGGAAAGGGTCATCAGCATGTTGGAAAAAGAGAAAGATGCCGGCTTTTACACAAGGACAGTTGCCTGGAGGGGGGTTCTTGAAATGATTGCTGATAGACCTTTACTTGGCACCGGCCCAGGCACCTTTTCTTCAGCATTTACCAAATATCAGCCACCAGGCCTTTTGAGGCATTTTTCAAAGGCCCACAATGATTACCTTCACTTTACCTCGGAGATTGGTGTTTTATTAATTCCCATAATTATCTGGATGATAATAGGATTTTTTCGAGAGGGTTTTTATAAACTAAGGAGCCCAAGCCGTCTAATCAGGGGTATAACATTGGGTGCTATGTCCGGTGTAACAGCTATGCTTTTTCACAGTATAATAGATTTTAATCTCCATATCCCGGCTAACGCCCTTCTATTTACTGTGCTGGCAGCTTTGGTTGCCGCGCCTTTGCCTGGGAAAGAATTTGCAGAGGCTTCTGAAAACAAAGGTTAAGTAAAACGAAAGGAAAATATATGAAAAAGGCTCTAATTACAGGAATAACAGGTCAGGATGGCTCGTACCTTGCCGAGTTTCTTTTATCAAAGGGGTACGAAATCCACGGTCTTATAAGGAGGTCCAGTACCTTCAACACCCAGAGGATTGATCATATCTACGTTGATCCCCATGACATTGACGTGCGTTTTTTCCTTCACCATGGAGATCTTACTGACTCAGGCCAACTCGTAAACCTTATATACAATATAAAACCTGATGAGGTATATCAGCTTGGCGCTCAATCCCATGTCAGGGTTTCCTTTGATATGCCTGAGTATACAGGTAATGTTACAGGCCTGGGCGCTACGAGGCTGCTGGATGCCATAGAAAGGAGCGGGGTAAAGACCAGATTTTATCAGGCATCCTCTTCAGAGATGTTTGGCGGCGCACCGCCTCCTCAAGGTGAAAAAACTATTTTTTATCCAAGAAGCCCTTACGCAGCCGCAAAGGTATATGCCTATTGGATGACGGTTAATTATAGAGAGGGATATAATCTATTTGCATGCAATGGCATATTGTTTAACCATGAATCTCCTCGAAGGGGGGAAACCTTTGTGACAAGAAAGGTCACAATGGCGATTACCAACATGCTTGCCGGCAATCAACAAAAACTATACCTTGGAAACATGAAGGCAAAAAGGGATTGGGGTTTTGCCCCTGAGTATGTTGTGCTCATGTGGACTATCCTGCAGCAGGATAAACCGGAAGATTATGTAATCGGCACAGGAGAGAGTTATTCAGTAAGGGATTTTGTATTAAATGCCTTTTATTATGCCGGTGTAGAAATAGAATTCAGGGGTGAAGGAATAGAGGAGAAGGGAATAATAAAGAGCATATCATCAAAATGGGATAATATCTTTAAAACAGGTGATGTGATTGTTGAGATAGATCCAAGATACTTCAGGCCGACAGAGGTTGAGCACCTTAAAGCTGACATTAGCAAGGCCAGGCAAAAACTTGGGTGGGAGCCGAAAATTAATTTTAAGGATTTAATTAAAATAATGGTAGATTATGACATGAAATTGAGAAAATTTGAACCAGTGGGGGAGGGAATAAATATCTCAAAACGTAAAGGCTTTGGTTTTACAAATCATGATCTATCATTTATGAAACTA
>JAYEMW010000091.1:0-4806 GCA_034718555.1 Thermodesulfobacteriota bacterium | reverse complement strand
TTCTCTCAACGCCGAATGCAGGAAATGATTGAGAGTAATTGCCATCTATAAACGCTGAAATAGCTAATATCTTGGAGGCTACAACCGACCCCTGACCTCCCCTCCCATGAAAGCGTATCTCGATCATTCGAAATCTCCTGTTATTGTTTGTAAAATGGTGGCCTTATTTACTTTCAGTATAATTGAAATGTCAAGGAAAAGATATTGATGTTAAAGTAAATTATGCTCAAAAAAAGATTTTGTCCGGGTTCATTAACCCTTTGGGATCTACCAATTTCTTGATGGCCTTCATGAGTTCATAGCTCTGGCCATGCTCCAAGTCCATGAATTTGCGTTTGCCAATACCAACGCCATGTTCGCCGGTACATGTCCCGCCCAATTCCACAGCGCGTCTAACGATATGATCATTAATATCCTCCAGCACAGACCACTCTTTGCTATCATTAGGATCTCCTGCAATGACAACGTGAAGATTGCCGTCCCCAGCATGGCCAAAAACATATCCTGCAGCGTTACGTTCTTCAACAAGGTGCTGGGAAAATATTACCATTTCCGGATATCGGGAAATGGGAACGGCTGCATCCACTATAAGGGTTTCTTTCCCTTGATGAGCGCGATGGATCGTCTCCCACGCTTCATGTCGAGCACGCCAGAGTTCCACTCGTTCTTTTTCCTCTACACCGAATTTAAAACTTGTGCTACCGACACTCTCGGTCAATTCTTTGGTTAAATCCGATGTTTCTAATAAGGCGGTCTTGCTGACCCCATGAAATTCACAAAAAAGGGTCGGCACTTCCCTAAGCCCTAACTCCTTTTCCTTGTTCATTAGGTTGATTAATCCGGGCGTCAATAACTCGAGTGCAGCAGGCTCTAAACCTGATCCTATCATCAGTGATACTGCCTTGGCTGCACCTTCAAGATCATCAAACGTAATAATGGTGGCCAAATGGTGTGAGGGGATTCCGGTCAAGCTGAGTGTGGCCTCGGTCACAACCCCCAGTGTTTTGTGGGATGGGGTCGGACCTCAGCAACTAACTTAAATAATTACAAAACATCTCAAAAACGGGCTGTTTTTGACGCTTAGAAGCCCCTTTTTTGGGGTAAAATGGGGCTTTTAAGAAAATTACCGGATGGGGTTGGCATCCTCGGACCACCGCCCGAAATGAGAAATGGGGGACGTTGGTACGTTTGTTACTTTACTGGACAATATCTTTCAAATCCCCATACATATCAAGCGCTTTTTTTTCGCGATCGGCACAACGGGCAGCATTTACTCGACTGATCGCCAAATAACGAGCCACCTCTGAAACACTATAGTTGAAATCGTGAATGGCGAAATGGCAAACCAAAGCCCGTGCCTCACTGATTGCCTTCTTTCGGCTGGCAGAAAAAATGTTTTCCGTGTTAAGATCCTGATGAAACGCCACTTTTTCAACCAAATCCGGCAATGTTATCTTGTCTCCTTGACGCTTTTCCCATTCCTCTCCGGCTTTTATCAAGGTGTCATTTACAAACTCGTCACTCCCCAGTATTCTTGCGTCCCCCTTCTCTCGTTCTTCCTTCTGCCTGCCCAAAAGGCCTGCTTTGTTGCCTCCGGCGCTCCTGACCAGGCCACCTCCCTGAAGATCTTCGCGGGTTCCCTGAGCAATCCCCTTCTTAACGAAGTTCCGGTATCTTCGGCGGGCGACTCTCTTGGTTTCACCAAAGTGGAGCAGAACATCTTCAATGGTTTTTTCGGCTAAAGGCTTTTCTTTCTTGACCCCAGTACCCTCTACCGGAGCTACGGCAGGATTTACAGTATTAGCGGAAGGGGTCCCTTCATTGCACCTATTTGATTGACTTGGTAGCGCATGGACCAAAGCGTTTTTGCAGCGGCCGAGGATGGTGCTGTGGCCGGTCCAGGGATATTTATCGAGTTCTTTGAGGTCTTGAACCAGTTTTGCACGTAAGGGGTTAAGGTGGATGTAGCGGATCAGCTCCAAGAGATATGAATCCTCTTCGCAGACGACTGATTTGTATCGATTCTGGAAAAGATGGCCTGAACGTTTATGTCTTTTGGTGAAAGTAACGGCATAGCCGGTCATGAGACGGCGCATGGCTTTGCTGAGTGGGGTAGAGCCGGTTCGCAACAAAATGTGAAAATGGTTTGGGATCAAGGCCCAGGCATAGCATTGGATCTGGGTCTCCTCAAGGATCAGTGTCAAGGCTAGACGTTCAAGAAAAGAAGCACGATCTTTATCGTCCAAAAAGATTTTTCGACGTTCGATCCCGCGTGCCATTACATGTTGAAGGACATCGGGAGCATCAAGTCTGGGTTGGCGCCAGTGCACCTATACTCTAAATGATCCAACATTATACCCCAAATAGTCGAAGATTAAAAATGCTGTGGGAAAAACTGCATATTTAGACATAATTTACTTTGAAAACCCATGCGGATCATTCGGGACATGAGCATTAAAACAAGACTCTTTCATTTTGGGTCGCCTGTACTTTATTAGGATACTTTTTCGAAAAGAAAGGCGCAGCATCGTAGGCCGCGGCATGGGAGATGATATCAAAAACGTTCTGCTTCAGGTAATCAGATACTTTTCCGGGATCTGTGAGGTCAAGCGTTTCTCTGTTTGCGGATATAACTGAGGAATCTGCACAACATTCCTCTGACAGACTTCTTGCGATAAATCCGTCCCCTCCTGTAATGAGTATTTTTCGCACGGGTAATCCTATAGAGACCTTATAAGCATGTTTTCTATAAATTCATCTCTACCCAAAAAAGGCCAGAGACTTTCAACGGCTTCGGATAAGTCCCAACACTGTTCACCACACGGAGGACACAGAGAAATAATGAAAGGGGAAACACTAAAATCCACAGCAGAAAAACCCTGGGGGAAGAATGATCATATCCAGTTTTCACATTTAAGTTTTGAGATTCTCGAAAATTCTTTGATATTGTTTGAAACAATTGTTAGTTCCAAACTCAAAGCATGAGCGGCGATCAGCGTATCGAGTGGGCCGATTGTTTTACCTTTGGATTCCAGTAACGCCCTTATTTCCCCATAATATGTAACCAGTTTTTTGCCCTAAAAAGGAAGAACAGTTAGCGGTAGCAGAAATTCATCGAGGGCGTTTTGATTTGCATCTTTATTTTTGCTTTTCTCAACTCCATATTGCAACTCAGCGTGTGTTATTGAAGAAACTCCAAATTCAGAAACAGGGAATTGTTCAAATTTTCTCAATGCTTTTTCTGGCTTTTCATTGATGATGTATATGCAAATATTTGTGTCCAGGAGGTATTTCATTTGAACATTGGCTCTCGTGTTTGATTCTCTACGGGTTGATTTCGCTCAATTTTAAAATCTTTCGCGAAATGTTTCAGACTGTCAAAAAGAATATCCCATGACTTTTCTTTAGGTAATAAGATAATCACCTCGCCTTGCTTTTTGATATACACTTCGCTGCCAGGCATCCTAAATTCCTTTGGCAATCTGACGGCTTGGCTTTGCCCATTTTTGAACAATTTTGCTGTTTTCATTATTACCATCCTGCCATTAATATATATTTTTAGTATATATTATCAGTATTGTTTGTCAAGTAAAAACCAGCAAATCTTGGTGTAATTTTGGATATTTCAAGAGGCAGTCCGACTTTTGGATCGGCAATTTGACTTTCCAAATATTTAATTGAGTCTTATATGGTCACAGATATATTTGATTTTTATCTATAAGATTAATTCTTCAGCCACGGTAATAACACTGTTCACCACAGAGAACACAGAGGACACAGAGAAATACCTCTATGCTAAGGTGTTCAAAACAAATCGCTACCAAGCATTGGGGCACAGATTGGATAGAGTTCCTGAAATACGTGAAGATATACGGATAGTATCGTTAACCTCTTATGATGTTTTCAAATATGGCTGTAAAGTTTTCAATCCGGGAATAAATTGGTAGTGCTTGTCATTGAAGGTGAAGAGCGGAACACCAAGGGACACCGCTGTCATTCCGACCATCACATCGACCAATCCGGCGTTATGGCTCAGGTAATAGTTTGTGAAGACATCAAGGGCTTGCTCACAATCTTCAGTTTCAAGCCAGACAGTTTCGTAGAAGGCTAAATCCCGTTGCAATTTCCTAAGCTGAAGTTTGTTTTCGCAACCTTGAATCAATTCCATAACCACAAAGCCAGGCAATGCCATTGTTTCACTGTCATTAATTGAATCAAACCACGTTTTGGCTGGCGGATATTCTCGAAAAAGATCGATCATCACATCGCTATCCAGCAAGATCATACGGCCTCCGAACTTGAGCTTGTTCCCTCAGTTTTCTAGCATAGGCAGAACTATCTTGAATATCATCCCGATCTTTCCAGACCCCAATCAAGCCCGATCGACGAAATTGTCCAACAGTCAAACGCGGTCGTCTTCGTTTTATTGGCTGAGGAAGCACAATGATTTCAACTCGCTGTCCTTTTTTATAGGGCAACCCTCTGACATCAAGCTCCCCATCTCTTTCCAAAACTTGTTCAACTCTCAAGGCTTCCATGAATACCCCCTTTCAAAAGTCACAATGGGGACGCTGTTACCTTCTGATCTTACTGAAGGTAGTTCAACAATTTCTCCTTTTTGTCAAGCAGTTTTTCCCCATTCCCCAGTATCCTTGCGTCTCCCCTCTCTCACTCTTTCCATGGGTATTAGGGTCGGACCTCAGCAACTAATTGGAATAGATGAAATACCCCCACAAGAAGCTCTCTTTTTAGCCCTTAAAACCCTCATTTTGACCCCCAAAAGAACCTTCTAAGCAGATGCAAGAA
>JAYEMW010000090.1:0-4811 GCA_034718555.1 Thermodesulfobacteriota bacterium | reverse complement strand
AGAAAAAATTAAACAACTTCTAAAGGCTCAAAAATAGACCAGGAAATTGTTGGATCTAAAAGCCTGCTGCATTATCCAAAACCGGAGGAAATACTTGCAATTATAGCTTCAGCTTTTGGGAAACCACAAAAAAGATTTGTAGGCAAGAAAGCTCGAAATAACATAGGTAAGAAGGTGGCAATTTATTTAATAAAGCGCTATGCTGGTCTGGACAATAGGGAAATTGGGAGTCTTTTTGGTGAAATTCACTATAGTGCTGTGAGCAAGGCTTCTGCCAGATTGGAAAAGGAGTTGGCAAGGGATTAAAAATTGACAAAGATAGTTGAAGGAGTTATGTCAAATGTTAAGATACCTTTAGTGGTCTAATCAGGCCGACCATGAACATGATAATTGAAACGGGGTAGAATGGATGGATGACCTTTTACCATCGGACTTGAAAACAATCCTACATTCCAAGCGGGCCAATATGTACTACTTGGAACACTGCCGTGTCATGCAAAAAGATGGTCGTGTTCTGTATCTCACCGAAGCTAAAAAAGACAATCTCTATTTTAATATTCCCATTGCAAATACTACTGTAATACTTTTGGGCACGGGTACTTCAATCACACAGGCCGCGGTGCGCATGCTGGCTCAGGCAGGTGTGCTACTTGGGTTCTGTGGCGGCGGAGGCACGCCTCTTTACATGGGCAATGAGATAGAATGGCTGACCCCCCAGAGTGAATATCGTCCAACGGAATACCTGCAGGGCTGGCTTTCTTTCTGGTTTGATGATGAACAGCGTCTTCAGGCCGCAAAAGAACTGCAGCATGCCCGCATCGCCTATTTGCGAAAAGTCTGGCGCAAGGATCGTGATCTGATACTGGCGGGGTTTGATGCCGGTGATCCTGCCATTGCAGATGCCCTTGATGCCTGTGAAGCCCAATTAGCCACCGCAACCAAAACCACCTATCTGCTTACTACCGAAGCCAAACTGACCAAAAATCTCTATAAAATTGCAGCACGGCATACCAGCATGGCCGATTTTATCCGGAAGCATGAAGCTACCGACAAGGCCAACGGCTTTCTCAACCATGGCAACTATCTCGCATACGGACTTGCCGCCTCAACTCTTTGGGTTTTGGGCATACCCCACGGTTTCGCAGTCATGCATGGCAAAACACGCCGTGGAGCTCTGGTTTTTGATATCGCCGACCTAATTAAAGATGCTATAGTCTTACCCTGGGCGTTCATCTGCGCCAAAGAAAATGCAACCGATCAGGAATTTCGCCAGCAATGCCTGCAAGCTTTTACCGATCATAAAGCTTTGGATTTCATGTTTGATCAGGTTAAGGCAATGGCCCTGATGGCCAAAGAGCGGAATATGGAACAGGGCGAGGAGAATGAACCGTTATGATGGTGACCTTCATCTCCCAGTGTGAAAAAAATGCCCTCAAGAAAACCCGCCGGGTGCTCGATGCCTTCGCCAACCGCATTGGCGACAATACCTGGCAGACCGTCATCACGGAAGAAGGGCTAAAAACGGTCAAAAAAATGCTGCGCCAGACCGCCACCAAAAGCACCGCCGTATCCTGCCACTGGATTAGAAGCCGCGCCAGAAGCCAGTTTTTATGGGTGGTGGGGAATAAAAGTAAGTTTGATGAAAATGGGGTGGTGCCGGTGAATTTTACTGAAAATGAGATCAGCCAATATACGGATAATTATCAGTGGAACATGATATCTGTCATTCAATATGCCGCGGCTATTGCCGGTTTGTTTCATGACTTTGGGAAGGCAACGGTGTTATTTCAGAAGAAAATTGATGCAAAACAAAATACCGAAATGTTCGAACCTTATCGACATGAATGGTTGTCACTCAGATTATTTCAGGGTTTTGTCGCTAACCAAGCTGATAAAAAATGGCTCGAAGCGCTAAGTCAGGTTGAACGAGATCAAGTTTCAGAATATTTTAAGGATGGTTTGGACGGAAGTGTCAATAATTATCATCCGATAAAAGCTTTAAGTCCATTCGCTCAATTGGTTGCCTGGTTGATCCTAACTCACCATAAATTACCGATTTATCCGAAGTGGAAAGAAAATTCACAACCAACATTTGACGATATTTCTGACTGGATGGACAGAAATTTTGATGCTGTATGGAACTCACATAACTGTAAGGACGCAGATCAACAAGACAGGCTGGTAGAGAATTGGAACTTTGAAAAAGGCCTTCCCTATAAAAGCATGCATTGGCGATCCAAAGTCTGTTTGATTGCATCAGAAGCCAATGCGAAACTAAGTCTACAGCAATATCAGGAAACCGACTGGTTAAATCATCATCTTTTTACGGCTCATGTTGCACGTCTCTGTCTGATGCTGGCGGATCATTACTATTCAGCACAGGAAAAAGTAACAGAAGAATGGCGCAGTCCAATTTATACAGTTTGGGCGAATACAGATAAAACAAACGGCTTTAAACAACAACTCGATGAACATTTGATAGGAGTAGCGCACCATGCACAGATGATAGCTCGATCATTGCCCAAATTAAATGCAAGCCTTGATTCCCTGGAGAAGAATGATGTTCTTGAAAGCAATGTAGAGAAGAAACATAAACAAGCCTTTGGGTGGCAGGATGATGCCAGAAAGTGCAGTGAGAAATTGGCCAAATCCACCGTCTCAAAAGGTTTTTTCGGAATTAATATGGCATCGACCGGCAAGGGAAAAACGCTGGCGAATGCAAAAATTATGTATGCAATAGGGGATGGAACCGGCAGAAAAAGATTCTGTGTGGCCTTGGGGTTACGAACCCTGACACTTCAAACAGGCAGGGAGTATCGCAAAGAAATTAAACTTAACGAAGAGGAACTGGCGATCGTTGTCGGTGGCACTGTCGTAAAGCAGTTGTTTGAAAATCAACAGAACCAGCAAAGTGCCTATGAATACGAAAAAACTGGCAGTGAATCACAAGATGAACTTTTTGATCCTGACTTAACGCTGGACTACAAAGGAAGCCTTGCTAAACACAGTCTTTCCGAATGGACAAAGCAGGAAAAAAATCTCGATAAGTTGATTAATGCCCCTGTACTCGTTTGCACTATAGACCATCTGATACCGGCAACTGAAGGGACCAAAGGTGGAAAGCAGATTGCCCCCATGCTGCGGCTGTTAACTTCTGATCTGGTGCTGGATGAGCCCGATGATTTTGGGCTGGAAGATTTGCCGGCACTATGCCGGTTGGTTCATTGGGCAGGGCTATTGGGCAGCAGGGTTTTACTGTCCACGGCAACTATGCCTCCTGCGCTGGCCTATGCGCTTTTTTTAGCCTATAAGGATGGCTGGGAACAATATGCCAAGGTCAATATTGCAGATTGGAAGGGTGATATTTCCTGTGCCTGGTTTGATGAATTTGAAAGTAAACCAGGAGAGTATAGCGACTTTACACAATTCAAATCTGCTCATGAAGGGTTTGTCGAAAAACGAATAAAAAACCTCAATGCATGTTTAACAGTCAAACAAAAAGGAGAAATAATTCCCGTTCAACTTGAATCAGGAACCATATATAGATGCTTGGCTCAAACCATCCAGGACAATATTATAAAGCTGCACAAGAACCATCATCAAAGCCACGATGATAAAAATGTCTCTATTGGCCTTGTTCGTATGGCAAACATTAATCCTCTGGTGGCTGTTGCAACTGAATTGCTACAAAAGGATGTTGCTGTGCAGGATACCTGTATTCATTATTGTGTTTACCATAGCCGTTATCCGTTGGCGGTTCGTTCACATCTGGAAAACAAACTGGATAGAATTCTAAAACGGCATAACCCGGAAGATATTTGGCGTCATCTGGAAATAGTTGGAAAATTGGAGAACAGCCGTCGACAAAATCACATTTTTGTGGTGATTGCCTCGCCTGTTGCCGAAGTTGGGCGTGACCATGATTATGACTGGGCAATCGTAGAGCCTAGTTCTATGCGTTCAATTATTCAACTGGCTGGAAGAGTTCTCAGGCATCGGCCCCTTGTCCCCCTTGAGCCAAATATCTTACTGTTGAATAAAAATTATAAAGCGTTAACAGGCACAGAAAGGTGCTTTGAAAAGCCAGGGTTTGAAATAGCAGGGATAGAGAATGAAAACACGCATGATTTACGGGAGATATTAGCCGAGGATCAGTATAAGAGCATTAATGCTATTCCTAGAATCACAGTGCCTGATGGATGCAATTTTACAAATTTAACATCATGGTGTAACTTGGTTGAATTGGAACATAAGGCGCTCACCCGGCAATTATTTAAAGGGGAAAAGCCAGCAAATGTTTGGTGGAAAAACCATCCACAATGGTGCGGTGAGGTCCAGAGACAGCAGCATTTTCGAGATTCTCCAAAAGATGAGGCCTATTATTTATGGATTACAGATGAATACAGACCGGCAAGATGGCAATGGAAAAATGAAAATGTAACTCCGGCAAAATTTGGTGATTTGCCAGGTGTGTCAATCGATACTATCCAGTTGAATAGCTTTGGAACAGGTAATGACTTCTGGTTTGATCTTGATGCAAAAACAATTTATGCACAACTGGTGGATGAATTAAATATCAAAACGTTAGAAGAAGTGAGTCGTAAATTTGGTGAGGTGCGATTGGTTGAGTACGAGAATCGCCCTCAAGAATATAAATATCACCCCAATTTGGGTTTATTTCAGGAAATAAGGTAATGCGTATGAGTGAAGAAAAAAAGAATTTTGAAACTTGGGAAGAGGTCATCATAGATTTTTTGCAAAGAAAAAGTAAAGCTGAAGAGGAAAATTACTTAAAAGAAGTGATCAAGGCG
>JAYEMW010000089.1:0-23416 GCA_034718555.1 Thermodesulfobacteriota bacterium | reverse complement strand
ACATCTTACTTGCCTTTTATTCCGTCTTCTACGTTACTCGTCGCTTACATAATTTATTATGTGCACTCCTCGTGCCTTGAAGACGAAATAAAATTCTGCATTATCTGTACAAGTTATTTTAACTCACTACCTTAGTAACTATTTAGGAGAAAAAAATGAGGTACGCAGAGACAGGGTTTAATTTAGAAATTGATCTATCCCGAGGAAATATTGAGAGGGTAGAAACCGACCCAGAATTAACCAAACTTTATCTCGGAGGTTTAGGTACTAACACCAAAATATTATGGGATAGGGTTCCCCCTGAAACTAAACCCTTTTCTCCTGATAATCTGCTCATATTCAGCACCGGTCTTTTATGTGGAACACCTGCTCCTGGTGCTAATCGTACCATTGTTTCTACCATTTCTCCTCAGACTTTATTAATGGCATATTCAATGATGGGGGGATTTTTGGCGCCGGAATTGAAGTATGCCGGTTATGACAAAGTGATCTTTCGCGGCAAGTCTCCCAATCTGGTTTATTTATGGATAAACAATGACAAAGTAGAATTACGTGATGCCTCTCATTTGCAGGGTAAAGGCACTGTTGAAACCGCAGAACTCATTAAAGAGGAGTTGAAGGAGCAGAACGCCCAGGTGGCTGCTATCGGCCTGGCAGGTGAAAACAGGGTCTATACGGCTTCCATCGAGCATGGCAGGTCCAGTGCCAGTCGACTGGGAGTAGGTGCCGTTATGGGAGACAAAGGGTTAAAGGCGATAGCTGTTCGTGGGACAAAGGACATCAATATTGCCCGACCGGATGAATTTATGGATATTTGCAATGGAGTGCTGGAACATATAAAAGACCGGGAAGACAAGCCGGTTCCGGGGGTAATGCCCATTTTAGCCGGGCTTGGGTCACCGCAAGAGATGAAACTACATGATGAGAAGTGGCATACCGAGAATTTTTCTTGGGGAAATGCCCGCGTTCGCAGAAAAGATTTCTGGACCGAAGAAGTAGAAAAGGACTGGGGGAAGACTCAAGACGATGCGCTGACGCGATTAATAAGCTGCTATAACTGTCCGATGAAATGCGGGGCAGTGATTAATTCCCCGGGAATTCCAACCTACATGATGAAATGCTTCTCGAAACTTACCTATGCAATGGCGTCCTTTGCAGGCCTGGATTTTGGTTTTAAAATTGCTCAACGTGCTACGGAGTATGGAGTGGACGGATTTTCAACCCCGCAAACTATGGCCTTCGCCTTTGAGCTTTATGAGGCCGGCATCTTGACTGACGAGGACTTTGCAGGCTGCCCGTTCGATAGCGAGGAGAAATTTTACTGGTTACTTGACAGGATTGTTCGGCGGGAAGGGATAGGAGATGTTTTGGCCGATGGCACTCATTGGGCGGCCCAACAGATTGGTAAGGGCGCGGAAGAATATGCTCATAATAACATTAAAAAACATGAGCAACTCCCTCTCAAGCTTGGAATGCTGAATCCCGTGTATTTCCTTATGTATTGTACCGGCGAGAAGATAAACATTACCCAGATTGAAGGGAGTTTCCCACAGGCGCCTTTTGCTACGATGGAGGAGAGAGAAGCGTTTGTAAAGGATTGGGTCCAGATTCCTGATGAAAAGTTTAAGCAATATTTACTGGACTGGGAATTCCGCGGAGAACACTCAAACCCATATTATCCAACTATTAAAATGTCTTGTGAAATTGTTGACTGGCAAGAAATGATGCACTACATTGATGACGCCCTCGGGATATGCGCCGGTCTGTCGTCATTCCCACTGAAGCCTCCCTATCATATACACAATTTCCCGACTTTAATCTCATCAGGGGCCGGTATCGATATAGATGAAGAGGGACTGAAGCAAGTATATAGAAGAAACCGAAATTTACTCAGGGCCTTTAATATAAGAAGAGGCCTGAAAAGAGCTGATGAAAAGCCGCCTGAAGACCATTGGCGAAAAAGGTTTCCCGAGCTTGAAGCTGAGCTCTTAGATGCGTATTACAAATTTAAGGGGTGGAATAATCAGGGTATCCCCACGAGAGAGAGTTTAGATGAATTGTCTTTGGAATACGTGAGCGAAGACCTCCTAAAGAGGGGAATCTTAACGGATAGTGAAGATTCCCCTTCCAAAGATACTTCGGCGGAAACAGAGAAGAAATAAAGTGAAGAGGTGGTAACCGTCATGGGTGAGAAAAAAACGAAAATCGTTAAAACAATAAAAATTGATGTTGATAAATGCAATGGTTGCCGGGCATGTGAGGCAGTCTGCTCCGCCTTTCACGCTACGCCGAGATACAGCAGCAATAATCCGTCGAGGTCTCGTATTCGGGTGATTTGTGATCCACTAAGAGACGTATATGTTCCTGTATACGCAGGTGAGTATACTCCAGCCGAATGTATGGGCAGAGACAAATATGTTATTGACGGAAAGGAATACGATGAATGTGCCTTCTGCAGGGCTTCCTGCCCATCCAGGGATCTTTTCAAAGAACCCGATTCCGGTCTCCCTCTAAAATGCGATATGTGTGAAGACGATCCGGATTTAAAAGAGCCCTTGTGTGTTCAATGGTGCTTATCTGACGCGCTGACTTACGAAGAAAGGGAAGAGGAAGTCGAAGAAGAAGAGAAATTGGAGGACATGGAGATAGGATTGGAATCATTGGCAAACACATATGGGTTGGACAAGATAATGGATGCTGTTGCCCGAATGTCAATGGCAAAAAAGGGCTAAATCATTGCAACCGTTCAGGGGTTCAATGTTCAGAGGTTCAGGGTTGACGTCCAAACCGAAGCGTTGCTCGCTTAAGAAACAAACCGGCTGCATACATCCGCTTGCAAGCAGGATCAGTACAGCAAGATAACTCTGAACGGTGAACCCTGAACCTATGAACGTTTACAAAACATTAAGGTGAAATAAAGAGGATTAAGAAAAACCGTGGAGAATTTAGCCGATTACAAAGAGATTATTGATGTCATAAAAGCGAGCGGTGGAGAAGCCTTCAAAAGATGCTATCAATGCGGATTATGCGATACTGTTTGTCCGTGGAATAAGGTTACAAACTTTAGTATTCGCAAGATAGTCCGACAGGCTACGTTCGGTTTGACAGAGATAGAAAGTGAAGATATATGGCGTTGTACTACATGCGGAAAATGCGTTCAGCAGTGTCCCAGGGACGTGCAACAGATAGAATCCGGGGTATCCCTGCGCAGGATTGCCACGGAATACGGGGTCTTTCCTATCCCTGTCAAGCCTATCCGCACCGTGAGTGCAAGCCTCACCGCTGAAGGTAACCCCATTGGTGAAAAGCGAAAAAATAGGGCAGATTGGGCAGAAGGCCTCTCTGTAAAAACATTCACTGAGGGAATGGAGGTTTTGTATTACCCCGGCTGCTACCCGAGCTATGACCCGAGATCAAAAAAGATAGCAACGGCCACAGCCAATATCCTTAACCGGGCTGGGGTGGATTTCGGGATACTGGGCCCCAAGGAAAATTGCTGCGGAGAAAGCATCCGCAAGACGGGCGATGAGGAATTATTCAAACGCCTGGCCAGGGAAAACATTAAAACTTTCATTGATAATGGGGTGAAAAAAATTCTTGTTTCTTCTCCCCACTGTTATCATACCTTTAAAAACGAGTATCCCGAATTCATGGTAGACTTTGAGGTGGTTCATATTACCCAATTCATATTCGAGCTTATCGATGCGGGAAGGCTTGAACTTAAAAAGGAATATGGAAAGAGCATTACTTACCATGATCCGTGTTACCTGGGTAGACATAATGGCATATATGATGAGCCCCGAGAGGTATTAAAGAAAATACCTGGTTTAGAGATGGATGAAATGGCTGATTCGCGGGAAAATAGTCTCTGTTGCGGAGGGGGAGGAGGCAGGATTTGGATGGAAACTCCAAAGGGTGAAAGATTCTCCGACCTCAGATTAGAACAAGCTATCGAGGTCGGGGCTGAGGTGCTGGTTACTGCCTGCCCATATTGCATCACCAATTTTGAGGATAGCAGGTTAACCCTGGAGGATAGCGAAACCACGGATATTAAGGACATCCCGGAAATTAAGGACATTACGGAAATTATCCAGGAAGTGATTTAGTGCCCGACTGAAAACTGTTATTTTTCCCAATCTCGGCGTCAGGCTCAAATTATAATCCTCGAAATACTCAACGTATTCCTGTGGTTATAATTTTCGCCTTCCCTGATCTTGGAAAAAATTCCTAGTTTTCGCTCAGACACTATTTAGGGGACCGAAAAAATCTGATAAGGACATAGAGAAGTGGAAAAAGAATTAGTTGAAGGACAGCTTTTTAAAATTCCCACAGACAGCAATTTTGGAGATGTGATGGT
The DNA here is from genome assembly GCA_034718555.1 of Thermodesulfobacteriota bacterium. Lineage (GTDB taxonomy): Bacteria > Desulfobacterota > DSM-4660 > Desulfatiglandales > B25-G16 > M55B121. Next base: position 19,059 of record JAYEMW010000089.1, on the reverse strand, counting down.
TATCGGTGGAGGCATCAGCGGTGTCCAAGCCTCTCTTGATCTTGCCACTGCTGGATTCAGGGTTTACCTTGTTGAAAAATCACCTTCCATTGGCGGCCATATGGCCCAGCTTGACAAGACCTTTCCCACCAATGAATGCTCTACGTGAATACTTGCGCCTAAACTGGTCGAGGTCGGCCGGCATCCTAATATAGAGGTCCTGGCATATACTGAAGTTGACAATGTAGAAGGGGAAGAGGGAGACTTTAATGTAACCCTTATTAAAAAGCCCAGGTACATTATGGAGGACATATGCACGGGTTGCACTACCTGTGTAGAATACTGCCCGGTCATTGTACCTGATCCATATAATCAAGACTTATCTTCGAATAAAGCTATCCATATATACTTCGATCAAGCAGTTCCCCTTGTCACTTATATAGACCCTGAAGCATGTCTTTACCTTAAAGAGAAGAAATGTCTTATTTGCGAAGGAGTCTGTGAAAATAAAGCTATAGACTTTAGTCAAAAGCCGAAGAAGGTAGAGGTAAACGTAGGGGCGATAGTTCTGGCTTCGGGCCTTGAACCGTTTGATCCTCAGGTAAGGGGTGACTATGGCTACGGAACGATGGAGAACGTGGTAACGAGTCTTGATTTTGAACGGTTATTATCTTCCACCGGGCCATACGGAGGAGACATATTGCGCCCTTCTGATGCGAAGCATCCGAAAAAGATAGCCTGGATTCAGTGCGTCGGTTCCAGACAGGTCATTCCGGGCGGTAACAGCTATTGTTCAGTCGTATGCTGCACCTATACCCAGAAACAGGCGATTTTAACAAAAGTTCATGACGCAGATGCAGAGTGTACGATATTCCATAATGATATTCGTTCCTATGGCAAGGATTTTGAGACATACTACCAGAGAGCAGCAGACCTTCCCGGTGTTCGATTTATACGTAGCTACGTATCCATAGGAAAGGAGATGCCGGAAACCAAGAATGTAACTATAAGATACTCTACTACCAAGGACGGGGTAAAGGAAGAAGAATTCGAACTGGTGGTATTATCCGTTGGATTGGACCCTCCTGCTGATGCAAAGGGCATGGCAAATAAGTTCGGCATTGAGCTCAATTCTCACGGATTCTGTAAAACCAATTCTGTTAATCCTATTAAGACCTCTCACCCTGGGATCTTTGTTAGCGGAGGCTTTCAGGGTCCTATGGATATCCCGGAGTCGGTTTTTACCGCCAGCGGGGCCGGTGCCCTTACTGGTGAGCTCCTTTACAAGAGGCAAGGCAAGTTGGCCATAGAAAAGATATATCCGCCGGAAAGGGATGTCTCTGGAGAAGAGACCAGGATAGGTGTTTTTGTGTGTCATTGTGGCGCCAATATCGCAAGCGTTGTAGATGTGCCTTCCGTCGTTGAATATGTCTTAACCTTACCCAATGTTGTCTATGCTCAGGAACAACTATTTTCATGTGCCACTAATTCTGCTGAAGAAATAACAGACATGATAAAGGAAAAAGGGCTCAATCGAGTGGTTATCGCTGCCTGCTCTCCCTTAACCCTTGAACCGTTATTCCGGGAAACCCTTCGGGAGGCGGGAATTAATCAATATTTTTTAGAAATGGCTAATATTAGAGAGCATGATTCCTGGGTTCACTCTCGAGAAAAGGAAGAAGCCACCCAAAAGGCAAAAGATATCGTCCGGATGTCGGTAGCACGAGCTGCCCTCTTGGAACCATTACAGGAAATTGAGCTGCCGGTCAATAAGACGGCGTTAGTGGTTGGTGGAGGTATAGCCGGCATGACCTGTGCTCTCTCCACAGCCAAACAGGGGCATGAGGTTTACTTAGTGGAAAAGGATACAGACCTGGGTGGAATGGCTCGGAGAATTTCTTCCACCCTGGAAGGGATGGATGTCCAGGCCTATTTGGGTGATGTAATACGCAAGGTTTATCAGCACCCCCTGATACATGTATATCCTGATGCCATCATCACAGAGGCTACCGGTTATATTGGGAATTTTGTAACCAGGGTGATCTCTGAAGGAAGAGTCAAGGAAATATTCCATGGCGCAACCATCATCGCTACCGGCGCGGATGAATACAAACCCACGGAATATCTTTACGGGAAAGATGACAGGGTATTGACCTATCTGGAGTTGGAAGAGCAAATCGCCAAAGGAGAAGAAAGGCTGACCAACTCTCAGACCCTGGTCATGATCCAATGCGTAGGTTGCAGAAATGAAGACAGAGATTACTGCAGCCGGGTATGTTGTAGCCAGGCCATAAAGAACGCCTTGAAACTAAAAGAGATAAACCCCGAGATGGATATTTATATTCTCTTTCGGGATATGAGAACCTATGGGTTCAGAGAGGATTATTACAGGGAAGCGTCCGATAAAGATGTTAAGTTTATTCGCTATGAACCGGATGATAAACCCCAGGTGGAAGTTGTTGAGGAAGGTGGTCAAAAAATTTTAAGGGTAACCGTGTCCGATCCTATTTTAGGTCAGAAGCTTGCTATAGATACCGATTACCTTGCTTTGGCCGCCGCTGTTATTCCCTCGGCAGGAAGTCAGGAAATAGCCAGACTGTTCAAGGTCTCTTTGGGGCCGGATGGATTTTTCAAAGAAGCCCATGTCAAGTTAAGACCTGTTGACTTTGCCACGGATGGCGTTTTTCTATGCGGGACAGCTCACTATCCCAAGCATATAACTGAAGCAATTAGCCAGGCTTATGGAGCTGCCGGTCGGGTCGCAGTTCTTCTCTCACATGATATAGTCACAGTCTCTGGGGCCGTTTGCGAGGTGGCTGAAAAGAAGTGTATGGGGTGTGGGGCATGTATCGATGCCTGTACGTATGGCGCCATTGAGTATCATGATACACGACAAGGCAAGAAAGCCGTGGTTAATCCTGTTTTATGTAAAGGATGTGGTCTATGTAATGCATTATGCCCAACAGGAGCGATTTCTCTAAAGCATTTTACCAATGAAGAGGTGTTTAGTGAAATTGACGCAGCGGTTGCAGAATTGTAGAAGCCCACTGATGAACAAAAAGGAGTGATATAAGAATGGGTACAGGATTTGGATTTAAACCAAGAATTGTAGGTTTTTTATGCCATTGGTGAGGATACGCCGCTGCTGACCTGGCTGGAGTTTCCAGACTACAATATCCCCCAGAAATTAGGATTATCCGCCTCATGTGCGGTGGTAGAGTTGATATTTCATTTATACTCCGAGCTTTCTCAAATGGGGCAGACGGGGTTATTATCTGCAGTTGTTGGCCTGGTGAATGCCATTTCGTCCCTGAAGGAAATTACAATGCTGTCAGCATGATGAATTTGACCAGAAAACTGATAGAACATATAGGGATAAATCCCGAAAGATTAAGGCTTCAATGGGTAACCGCTTCTGAAGGGATCCAGTTCGCTGAAACTGTAACTGACTTTACCACAAAGCTGAAGGAATTAGGGCCTCTTGGCATAAGCGAAGGAATGAATGAAAATGAATTAAAATCCAAACTTCAAGAGGTTACGAAGCTAATCCCATACATTAAGATCGTAAAAAGGGAGAAGCTGGCGTTACATCTGGATAACGTAGAAGAGTATAATGAACTTTACACCAGTGACGAGATAGAAAAACTATTTAGCGAAGTTGTCTCCTACTATATTGATCCGGAAAAATGTCAGGCCTGCATGATTTGCCTTAAGAGATGTCCCGTAGAGGCTATTATAGGTGGCAAAAACCAAATCCATGTAATTGACCAAGAGAAATGTATAAAATGCGGAACTTGTTTTGAAGCTTGCCCCCCACGTTTTGGTGCGGTGAAAAATATTTCCGGCGAGCCTGTTCCGCCTCCTATTCCTGAAGAAGAAAGAGCTATAGTTAGAAAGAGTAAAAAAACTGAAGCCCTAACGTCTTTTTCATCTTCTTTCGAACCCTCGTCAGAGGAGCAGTAAATTAAAAAGCCTGGCCCAATGATCAGGCTTTTTAATTAAAAAATAGAAATTTCTACCTTCCTGTCGTCTTTTCAATAAATACATTTTCTTTGCCGTGAGAGGTTGACTTTTCAGGACTGCTGTGTAAGATTTTAGGGTATATAATCTTCAGTAAAAAGAAGAGACTTGAATTTTCAACTACAGGCTAAAAAACTTTTCATACCTTAAAAACTATGTTTAACTTAATACTCATACTGACAATACTTATCTTCTCCGTTATGATCCATGAAATCTCTCATGGTTTAGTAGCCTTATTATTCGGTGATGATACTGCTAAAAGAGAAGGCCGATTATCTCTAAACATAATAAGACATGTAGATCTGACCGGCACCATTATTTTGCCCCTTGTTTTGCTTGCGTTTTACTTTATAACCGGTACAGGCATTTTTTTTGGGTGGGCAAAACCTGTGCCCGTCAATATATACAACCTAAGAAATCCTGCGAGAGACTACACCTTTGTATCTCTTGCCGGTCCATTATCCAATATAATTCTCGCCTTTATCTTTGCCTTTATGTTGCCTTTATCAAAGGTAGTTCTTAAAGATCTAAGCACATTTCTACCTGCCATACTATTTATTTGTTTTATTGGCATCAAGATAAATATCGTTTTGGCTATGTTTAACCTTTTGCCAATTCCTCCTTTGGATGGTTCCCATGTGCTGTCATATCTGCTTCCATACCCTCTTTCCGTCAAGTATAATCAGATGGGGAAATATGGCATGCTCATAATCCTTGCATTAATAGTTACAGATACCATAAGGTATCCATTTCTGTTTGCCGATTATTTGTCTCGAAAAATATTAGGCATCTTTTTACATTTGGGCTGGTTTATCTGATAAGCATGTAACTACTTTGAACATTCATTAAGCCTTTTTGCAAGAATTAAATAATAAATTGAAAAAAGATTTTAATAATAGGCCTTTAAATGCTATCCGCAAAAAGGCAGGTATCCCCTATGGCCGATCCGTTGAAGGTGGTTTTGTATTTCATGACCTTCGCCATACATTTAATACGAATATGCGAAAAGCCGGTGTCCCTGAGTCTGTCATTATGCAGATCACAGGCCACTTAATTAGGGAGATGTTTGACCGTTACAATACTGTCGACTCAAGAGACACACGGCAAGCTATCGATCAATTACAACATTACCTTCAAAATAAAAACATTGACCAAAAAACATTTAAAATAAATGCCTATTTATAACTTATTGATATTAATAGTTTTATTTGGGGTGGGTGATGGGACTTGAACCCACGGCCACTGAGGCCACAACCCAGTGCTCTGCCATCTGAGCTACACCCACCGTAATAACTTAATAATACTAAATTAGCATACTATTTACTGCTTGACAAGCAAATATTTCCATGAATATAAATATCAGAAACACAAAGACAATCTTATTGCCACTTCATTGTTACAAACTTTAAGCTATACCTTATTACCATGGAGCTCTTATGAAGGTTAATAAAAATTTGATCTTTAGACAAATACCATCTGTAGATTATCTTTTGGGGTGCTCTGCTATTAAAAATATCTTATCGACTAATCCAAGAGGCCTTGTCTTGAGGGGGATACACCAAGCACTAAGTGAAATAAGGGAAAAAATAGAAAATGCCGAAGCAGATGATAAACTATCAGATGTAAATATTAATGATATTGTTGATCTTATAGTAAATAAAATATCAACTCTATCCCAGCATAGTCTAAGGCATGTAATCAATGCAACTGGCATCATTATCCACACAAATTTAGGTAGATCTCTCCTCCCAAAAAAGGCCATTGAGAAAATTAGCTCCCTATCAGGCTCTTATAGCAATTTAGAATATGACCTCAAGACCGGCCAGAGGGGCAGCAGGTATGTGCATGTTGAAGAAATACTTAAAGAGCTTACCGGAGCAGAAGCTGCTATGGTTGTCAATAATAATGCTGCAGCAGTCCTCATTGCATTAGACACCATTGCAAACGGAAAAGAAGCTATAATTTCAAGGGGCCAATTGATTGAGATCGGCGGATCCTTCAGGATACCCGAGGTCATGAAAAAAAGTGGCGCAAAGATGATTGAGGTTGGCACCACCAATAAAACAACCATTAAAGATTATGAGTCTGCCATAGGGACGGACACCGCCCTTTTGCTTAAGGTCCATACAAGCAACTTCCAGATAATAGGATTTACCGAGGAAGTAGGGTTAGAGGAGCTTGTTGCATTAGGAAGGAAAAACAATCTTTATATAATGGAAGACCTTGGTAGCGGTTGCCTTATAGACTTTTCCGATTTTGGGTTAAGAAGGGAACCTACAGTTCAAGAATCTGTATCAAAAGGGACTGACATAATAACCTTTAGCGGTGATAAAATGTTAGGTGGGCCACAATGTGGAATAATCCTTGGGAAAAAAGACATAATTTCGGAGATAAAGGCCAATCAGCTAAACAGGGCGCTTAGAATAGATAAGTTAACACTCATAGCGTTGCAAGAGACACTTTATCTTTATAGAGATAAACCTACTGCATTGCGAAACATTCCCTCACTCAGGATAATACGGCAAACTTATAAGGCCCTTTGCCGCAAGGCAAAGAGATTATTGGACTTGATTGGAAAGATTAATAGAAATAATTTTATCGCGGATCTTTGCGATGGATTCTCGCAAATTGGTGGTGGCGCCATGCCATTAGAAGAATTACGAAGCAAACTTCTCTGCATAACTCCTGTGAATTTCTCTGCCTCCTATATAGCAAGATACTTAAGGTCCTACAACCCCCCTATTATTGCAAGGCTTGAAAAAAATAAGGTTTTAATCGACCTAAGAACTATCCAGGAAAAGGAGTTGCTTGTTGTATCAGAGGCCCTGAAGGTTCTATCAGAAAAAACGGAAAAAATAGATTAGAAAAATTGCACCACCACCTCTTTAATCATATATCAATCAGGCTACAGAGTCTTTTAATTCTTTACCCGGCCTAAACCTGACAATCTTACTTGCCTTAATCTGGATTGGCTCACCAGTCTGTGGATTTCTACCTGTCCTTGCTTTCCTGTCTACGACGACGAACGTACCAAAACCTGCCAATGGAAGTCTGCCTTCATTTTTAATTGTTGTTTTCGCTACGTCCAGAAAAGCGTTTAATGCCCTTTCTGAATCTGCCTTAGTCAATCCAGTACTTTTTGCCATCTCTGTAATCATTTCACCTTTTTTCATCTTCTCCCTCCTTTTTATAATTAACGCTAAAGTTTAAATACTTAAAATGTTTTCTCTTAGGGTTCACGAAAAAATAAGTTCACAATTTCAGGTGTTGAGGCGCCCGCCTGACAAGGCGTGGAAACGCAGGAATATCAGGAATATTCCGAGTTTTCAGAACGCAGTCAGGCAGGATGCATCGGCGCCTGAAATGTAAAGTTATTTTTGAGTGAGCCCTTACTCCTGAAAACCCCTTCCCCAAATAATTTTACAGTTACAAATCATCTAAATTTTAAGATTTCGCAACTTTAAAATTTCAACCTTAAATTACGCTCACAAATGGTAGCTCATCAGAAATAAAGGCGTCTATCAAACAAAATCCCGCTAACTCATATTATATGCGGGTTTTAATAGCATGTTAATTTATAGATTTCAATAAAAAAATTATTAAAATTTAAAAAATATTTTTTTTGATTTATATAGATATTAATTGTTGTCTATTATTTCTATTATTTTCAATATAATACGTCATAATGCTAAATCAATAGTTTATTCTAAATTATTTTTTGTTTTAATCGCCTTTTGGTGAAAAATCCAGGATTGACAAATATATATGTAGGTTATAAACTTAAATTATGCACTTAATGAATACTAAATCATGAACAAATCCATGGAAAACCTGATAGCTGAGATAGCTGCAGATAGCTATAGGGTAAAAAATGAATTTATAAAACAAAACACTAAAAGTTTGATACTCCTTGCCCGGAATATCTCCAATGCATTCAAGAATAAAAGGAAACTGATGTTATGTGGCAATGGAGGAAGCGCTGCCGATGCCCAACATATTTCCGCAGAGTTTGTCAACAGGTTTCAACTTGAACGCCAACCCTTACCAGCCCTTGCACTCACTACCGACACATCTATTATCACGAGTATTGCTAATGACTATGGATATGAAAAAATCTATTCAAAGCAAATTTCGGCACTTGGCGCAGAAGGAGATATACTTCTCTCCATCTCAACGAGCGGAAACTCACCAAATATTATATCTGGTATAATGACGGCAAAAAAGATGGGTATCTACACTGTTGGTTTAGGTGGAAGAGACGGTGGAGAAATGACTAAGTTAGCGGATTTATCAATGGTTGTCGGAAGTAATAGCACACCACGGATCCAGGAAGTACACATATTAACCGGTCATTTAATATGTGAGTTAGTAGATTATATCCTTTTCAAATGATATAGTTATTGTGCAACTATTAATTGCAGGGCAGGCATGATGGGTAGACCCGAAAAATATAAACAACAGACATTGTAAATAGAGCCGCAGCATGCAACCAATATCCTTAGAAAACATAAAGACATATCCTTTAAGCAAAAGGGTGAGCAAGGTATCAATAAGAAATTTTGCATCCAGGTGCAAATCGGGCTCTACGATTAACCAATGGTTAGAGGGTCTGCCTGACATTCTTGCAGCGGATGATTTAAAAAAATTAGTAAACAGACTTACAATCGCGGCAAGGAATAAGAGACCCGTTATTATAGCCATGGGCGCTCATACTATCAAGGTTGGGCTAAATCCCGTACTCTTGGATTTGATGGAGAGGGGTATAATTACAGGCTTAGCCATGAACGGCGCAGGAATTATACATGACACGGAAATAGCCATGGTTGGTGCAACATCAGAGGATGTAGAAAGCGAACTCAATGAAGGTAAATTTGGTATGGCCAGGGAGACCGGAGAATTTTTAAACAACGCAATTAAAAAAGGAGCAAAAAGAGGAGATGGCTTAGGATATTCAGTGGGCAAGAGTATCCTCAGTTCCTCCTTCCCATACAACAAGTATAGTTTATTGGCCGGCGCAACAAGGATGAATATTCCTGTTACTGTTCACGTAGCTATCGGCACTGATATCATACATTTTCATCCTGATGTAGACGGTTCCGCCATTGGAAAAACATCTCACCTCGACTTTCTGATATTTGCCAACATGATTTCGCAACTTGAGGGCGGTGTGTACATAAATCTTGGTTCTGCCGTTATTCTACCGGAGATATTCTTAAAGGCAATTACCCTTGTGAGAAATTTAGGATTCAATGTAAAAAAATTTACAGCAGTAGACATGGACTTCATAAAACATTACAGACCATTAACTAATGTAGTTAAAAGGCCGACACTTGAAGGAGGAGAGGGGTTATCCCTTACAGGTCATAATGAAATAATGTTTCCACTTCTTGCAGCGGCGCTGATAGAAAAATTAGAGATGGGGTCCAAAAAACAGCAATGAAAGAAATAAATATGAGGGTTGGGTTCGGCTATGATGTTCATAAGCTGATACATGGGAAACCCCTAATATTGGGTGGTATTAAGATTCCTTATTCTAAGGGTCTATCAGGTCACTCTGATGCCGATGTATTAACACATGCCGTTATTGACGCCATCCTTGGGGGGCTCGGGGAGGGTGATATCGGCAGACATTTCCCAGATTCCGACCCTGCATACAAAGGGATAGACAGTCTTTTGCTATTAAAAGAAGTGATGTCCATAGCGGACTTAAAAAATTATAAGATAAATAATCTTGATGCCACTATTGTTGCACAAAATCCAAGGTTAGCTTCTTATTTGAAACATATGGAGAAAAGGCTTTCAGAGGTTTTGAGGACCGGTATAGAAAATGTAAACATAAAGGCAACCACCACCGAGGGATTAGGGTTTTGCGGCAGGGGTGAGGGTATTGCGTCATATGCAGCAGTAACCCTGATAAGAACCTGATAAAAATGAACTTAAAGGACAATTTCAAACAAGGAACACAATGACACTTAAATTATATAATTCCGCGAGTCGGAAAAAAGAGCCCTTTAAACCTTTAAAAAATGACCGGGTAGGCATCTATGTTTGTGGTGTTACTGTCTATGACCTTTGCCACATCGGACACGCCCGGTCAGCTATAGTTTTTGATATGCTTATCCGATATCTCAGGGCCAGGGGCATGAAGGTCACTTATGTAAGGAACTTTACGGATGTGGATGATAAAATCATCGAACGGGCTAATGAAATGGGCGAGGAAACAGGCACTCTGGCGGATAGATATATACAAACCTTTTACGAAGATATGCATGCCTTAGACGTTCTTGATGCAGATATCGAACCCAGGGCCACGGAACATATTGATGATATGATCAGTATGATTAACGTACTTATTGAAAAGGGTTTTGCCTATGCAGTTGGCAGTACGGTTTATTTTTCTGTTGAAAAATTTAATACCTATGGTGCGCTCTCAGGCCGAAGACTGGAGGACATGATAGCAGGCGCAAGAATAACCGTTGACGAGAACAAAAAATATCCTATGGATTTTGTTCTCTGGAAAGGTTCAAAACCTGGTGAACCTCAATGGGATAGCCCTTGGGGAAAAGGAAGACCTGGCTGGCATATAGAGTGTTCTGCTATGAGCTGCAAATATTTAGGGAATAATTTCGACATACACGGTGGTGGTAGAGACCTTATATTTCCTCATCATGAAAACGAACGGGCACAGTCAATGGCGGCCAATGGGGTTAATTTTGCAAACTACTGGGTGCATAATGGGTTTCTAACCGTAGAATCGGAAAAGATGTCAAAATCCCTGGGAAATTTTATTACAATAAGAGATGCGCTTAGGCTCTATCACCCCCAGGTTTTAAGACTTTTCTTGTTGTCTAAACATTATAGGAGCCCATTGGATTTTTCAAAGGCCTCATTATCAGAGGCTAAATCCGGACTTATAAAGATATACAGGACCCTTCAAAGATTAGAGGAGACAATCGGACCCCATGACGCCGATTTCAAAATGACAATCCCTGCATTCAAAGAAGAGATAAGCGGAAAGGATTTCAAATCCAATTTCTTGAGAGTGATGGATGATGATCTAAACACTGCCGCTGGGTTAGGATTAATCTTTGATAAGGTAAAGGGCATTAATAGACTCTTAGATTCATCATCTAACATGGATGACATTAAACTCGAATTGTCTAAAGAAAGAGATGATCTTCTGTCCTGCGCTAAAATATTTGGTCTTCTTGAAGAAAAACCTTCTAAATTTCTAAAAGATATCATAAAAGGCAACCCTGAGATTAACAAAGATGCAATAGAAGAAATGATCCGTCAAAGGGAGGAGGCTCGAAAAATAAAAAACTGGGCTGAGGCAGATTCAATAAGAGATGATTTATTGAACATGGGCATTATCCTTGAAGACAAACCTGATAGTACTGTCTGGAGATTTAAAGAACAGACATCGTAATCTATAGCGTATCATGGTGTAATTTTGGACAATAACCTCCTTTTCCAGCCCAGGAGTTGGGTTAAAAGGTTCACGGTTCATAGGTTCAGAGGTTGAGCCCTCGTGGCATTAATCCAATGGAATTAATGGCTAAGGGGAAAAGCACGAAGCGGTTAACCCTAAACTCTGAACCTGTTAACGGATACAAAATATTTTAGCATAAATGCTGATGCAATCGTAAAAAGTCGTCATTCCGGTGAAAACCGGAGTCCAGATACTCTGCAACTGCTTGAAAAGACTGGATTCCGGCTTTCGCCGGAATGACGGAAAACGGTATTTTGAGATTTTTTACGAGACCGTCAATGCTGCTTGCACAAAAATATTGTGATATTATGGAAAAAAACATTGGACAATTCTTCAGCGTTTCAGCTCATATCCCCATACAAACCTAAAGGCGATCAAAGACACGCCATTGATTCCCTCACTAAAGGTGTAAATGAGAATGTCAAACACCAGGTATTGCTTGGTGTAACAGGATCTGGAAAAACCTTTACCATTGCACAGGTAATAGCGAAGGTCCAAAGGCCCGCCCTTATTATAGCACCTAATAAAACTTTAGCTGCCCAGCTTTATGGAGAATTCAAAAATCTTTTTCCAAACAACGCAGTAGAATACTTTGTAAGCTATTACGACTATTACCAGCCAGAGGCATATGTTCCTCAAAGTGATACATATATACAGAAAGATGCCTCCATTAATGAGCAGATAGATAAGCTCAGGCATTCTGCCACGAGATCCCTTTTTGATAGAGACGACGTTATCATTGTCGCCAGCGTATCCTGCATTTATGGCCTTGGGTCTCCTGAGGCATATCACGGCATGCTTCTGTACGTTCAAGAAGGAGACAGCATATCCCGTGAAGATGTTTTGAAAAAACTGGTTGAAATACACTACGAAAGGAATGATGTGGACTTTCATCGTTCTTCTTTTAGGGTAAGGGGTGATGTTGTTGACATATACCCTGCATACGAAGACCATTCCTCTGTAAGATTGACCTTCTTTGGAGACTACATTGAGCTTATCCAGGAGATTGATCCACTTACCGGCAAGGTTATTCAAAGGCTTAGCCGAACAGCAATCTATCCGGCGAGCCATTATGTGACTACATCAGTCAAGAGAGAAAAAGCAAAATATAATATTAAAAATGAATTAGTTGATAGAATAGATTATTTTAGAGAAATCAAAAAACATATAGAATCTCAAAGGATTGAAGAAAGGACCCTATACGACTTAGAAATGATAGAAGAAATGGGTTATTGTCATGGAATAGAAAATTATTCCAGGCATCTTACAGGAAGAAAAGCTGGGGAACCTCCCCCAACACTCCTTGATTATTTTCCTGATAACTCTCTTTTTATCATTGACGAGAGCCATATCACATGCCCACAGTTAATGGGCATGTATAAGGGCGATAGATCAAGAAAAGAGACATTAGTGGAATTTGGATTTCGCCTTCCCTCTGCCCTTGATAATAGGCCATTAAGATTTGAGGAATTCGAGTCAAGGGTTAGACAGATTATATATGTTTCCGCCACACCAGGTCCATATGAGCTTAACAAGGCCAGTCATGTAATAGAGCAGATTATAAGGCCGACAGGGCTTATTGACCCTGAAATATTTGTTAGGCCGGCGGGCAACCAGGTAGATGATCTTTTGGGGTCCATCAGGAAAGTTGTAGACGCAGGTCAGCGTGTGCTGGTTACAACCTTAACCAAATCCATGGCAGAAAATTTAACCGAGTATTACGCAGATTTGGGCGTAAAGGTCAGATATCTCCATTCCGATATAACCACCATTGAACGAACTGAGATAATCAGAGACCTTAGACTCGGAGTCTTTGATGTCCTTATAGGCATAAATTTGCTTCGAGAGGGTTTAGATCTCCCGGAGGTATCTCTGATTGCTATCCTGGATGCAGATAAGGAAGGTTTTTTACGTTCTGAGAGGTCTTTAGTCCAGACCTGTGGTAGGGCGGCTCGAAATATAGATGGAAAGGTCATTTTTTATGCCGATGAAATTACACCATCTATGAAAAAGGCAATCAACGAGACTACAAGAAGGAGGGATTTGCAAAAAAGACATAATGAAATCCATTCCATTACCCCTGAATCAATAAAAAAGGACATTTCTGATATACTCAGCTCTGTCTATGAATCAGATTATGCAGAAATTCCAGTTATTTCAGAGTCTGAAGAAGAGTACATCCCTTTAAAAGATATACCAGGCATATTAAAATCGTTAAATAAAGAGATGATAACCGCAGCAAAAAAATTAGACTTTGAAAAGGCGGCTCTCTTGCGAGACCGCATCATTGATATGGAAAAAAAGGAATTATCTTACAAAGACTCAAAATAGATTTGAATGCATTATCTTTTCTACGGTCCATAAATCCCTGTCATGATCGCACCTTATGAGATATACATTCTTATCATTTGCCAATACCTTGAAATAACTACTTGTTGGGTCATACCATCTATCTATGATCTCTTCAACCAAAAGCGTTCTTTCCCTTAGGGTGAACTTTATTGGCCTTTCATCTGTCTTATACCCTGAATAACAAATAACATTGATTGACTTCAAACGTGAATCAATTTTCATAAAGCCATAGCCATTATTTTTCGAGAATCTTTTTTACCCTGCCTAATTTTCTATCTATGTTATCCTTTATCCAATGAGCATCCCACCACTCTATTGGGTTAACTGGAATGCCCTGGATTAAAAAGCCGAAATGAAGGTGATCCCCGGTTGCAAGACCTGTTGATCCAGTCAGGCCAATTGCATCTCCCTTTTTGACAATTTGATCATCATTGACATCTATCTCGCTTAAATGCCCGTATATAGTATATAGGCCCTGCCCATGATCAATAACCACTGTCAGCCCATAAATACCAAGATCCTGTGCATAGACGACATTTCCATTATTGGAAGCTTGAACCGGGGACATGGCCAATGAGGCAAGATCAATACCTAAGTGGAACTTCTTATCTATAAAATCACCATTATAAAAATATTTTCTTTCATCTCCAAAAGTAGCCATTGTAGCTGCATTCTTCATCCTTATCCAGACATTATCCCACAACTTTTCGTCAGTCGGATTTTGACATAGTTCCTTTAAAAAAGCGTGGTTTTCCTCTCTTATTTCTTTATTTAGAAATAAATATTTTTCAACATCGGTTTTTTCTCCTTCAAATATGCCAGGACTAAATGAGTTGATTATTTTTTCTAAGATATTATCTGTTACCCTTATATTATCCTTGCGAAATTTTCTGCCTCTTATATGGTAATAAAAGTTATTTTTTTTCTCATTTCCAGCAGAGTCCTCGGCCCATAGGTATAATCGTGAATCTTTTCTGCCGTCAAATGGAAGCGCAAAGTAGCAAACAAATATTCCTTTTCCATCTTGAGTAAACGGCGCCCCTTTGAAAAACATATCATTTACAAAAACCCCGCTCTCAGATGTGTCTGCAGAAGTTTTGTAGACTATAAGACCGGAACCCCCAATATTTATGTTATGGCTCTTTGTAATGGCCGCTATTGAAGGGGGAATAGTATCCACAATCATTTTGTGCTCTATAATTGTAAGGTTGCCATCACCGCCCCTTCTTTTTGAAAAGTCATGGATCTCTACAGTAAGATTAACCTGTCCCTGGACCAGACCAAATTTTTTCGGACTAATAGTAAACTTATCTTGATATGAATGGGTGCCTTTTTTATTGAATGCCCCCTCATGGGAAAATTTTTTTTCAAACACAGGAATAGTTGGACCATCCTGTCTCAAGCTTACTCTTATGTTTCTAAGCCCTGTCTTCAGGTCGGAAACCTTGATATCAAATTCGAATTCTCCGTTAATATATTCCGGCATTTGTCCTATATCTGCTTTAGGTTTTTCTCCCTCAAATAAAACCATAAAAAACCAGGTAAAAAAAACAACCGCCACCAATGAAATTAAAATTATAATACTTGACTTTTTCATTTTACGCATTTAACCCTATATTAAATTAGCATATATTTAATTGACCTATCTTTGGTCATGAGAATGTATTTGTCAATAGTTTTTCTATCTTTTTTAATGGTGCATAATTGTGATCAAGGGAACTCACATTGGAGTCATCGGTGCCGGTAAATGCTCTAAGGAGATATATGCCTTATCTGAGGAGGTAGGCTCTCTTGTTGGAAAAAATGGATGGCTCCTTATTTGTGGAGGCCTTGGCGGTGTTATGGAAGGGGCTGCTAAAGGCTGCTATAGTGCGGGTGGTACAACTGTTGGAATACTGCCGGAAAAAGATAAAACTGCTGCAAATCAATTCATAAACATACCCATACCAACAGGTTTGGGTGAAGGCAGAAATCTTTTAGTAGTCAGCGCATCGGACATAATCATAGCAATCTCAGGGGGCTATGGCACATTATCCGAGATTGGTTTAGCCCTGAGAATCGGCAAACCTTTGATTGGGCTCAAAACCTGGCCAAATATAAATGGCATTGATTATGTTGAAACACCACAGGCTGCAATTGAAAAGGCAATCAACTACCTATGACAACCTCCTGAGAATTATTTGACATTTAAAGGTTGTTCTCGTAGTGTAAACCATGTCTTAAAATAAAAGATAAAGATAAAATGGAAGTTAAGAGAAAAGACTACATTGTATTTCGATTTTTGGGGATGTGTATTTTCATTTCATCCTTGATAATAAACCTTCTTTCTCTCACTGCCATTGGAGCAGAAAGCACAAGGGGTCCTGCAGTTGCAGGGTATTTCTACCCAAAAAATCAGTCCGTGCTCATGGAAATGGTTGATCAACTAATTAAAAATGTTAAACAAGAGCCCGTGCACGGCAAGATATTGGGTCTCATATCTCCCCATGCAGGATATGTTTACTCAGGCCAGGTTGCAGCATATTCTTACAGGCAGATAAAGAATAAAAGCTATGACACTGTAATAATACTTGGCCCAAGTCATCATGTCTATTTCAGAGGTGTGTCAGTTGGAAATTGGGATTTATATGAAACTCCCCTTGGAAATGTTAGAGTAAACAGAGAAATATCAAATAAACTCTTAAATTCCGGGGAAATATTTCAGTTTATTGAAAAGGCCCACATAAAAGAGCACTCTATAGAAACTCAAATACCATTTCTTCAAAGGACTTTAAAGAATTTCGACATTGTACCTATTGTTACAGGTGCATTATCTATTGAAAATTGTGAAGAGATCAGCGATATCCTTGTAAAAATAGCAAAAGAAAAAAATATTCTTTTTATAGCATCGTCCGACATGTCACATTATCCAAACTATGATAATGCAAACAAGGTTGACAGTCATTTCCTTTCTCTAATAGAAAATTACGACCCTTTGATTGTATTTAATGCGGCAAATGATTTTTTGAAAAAGGAGATACCAAACCTGGTTACTACAATGTGCGGCCTTAACTCCGTGGTAACTGTAATGATGACCGTTAAAAAATGTGGTGGCAAGGGGGCAAAAATACTTCATTATGCTAACAGCGGGGATGTTTCCATACAAGGATACAAAAGAACCGATAGAGTTGTAGGTTACGGTGCGGTTGCATTCTATAAAAAATAAGTAAACTGTGAACGGCTACTAATATTAACAAAACAACATGTAACATCTCAATAATTTTGGGCATTCCGACTGCTTCCCCCTTTTGCAAGGGGGGATTGAGGGGGATTTTTTTAATTCAGGCCGGATTTATTGAGAACTTACAATAACATGGAGGTAAAAAACGCATGAATCCAATTGCAGAAGAATTAAACAAGGCAATTCAAGATGCCAGCCCAAATACATATGCTATGCTGTCTAAAAAAGGTAAGAGCCTTTATTTCCCCAAGGGTATCCTCTCTCAAGGCGCCGAGGCCAAGGAAAAGGCATCTAAATATAATGCAACTATAGGAATTGCTACGGAAAACGGCGTACCAATGCACTTCCCGTCTATTATTTCATATATAAACCTGCATCCTGACCAATCTATTAGTTATGCACCATCATTTGGCATACCGGAACTACGAAAGACATGGCAGCAGTTAATATACTCCAAAAACCCCTCTCTATCAGGCAAGGAAATAAGCCTTCCTGTAGTGACAAATGCAATAACACACGGCCTCTCAGTTGCTGCTGAAATGTGGCTTGATGAAAATGATACCATACTAATACCTGATAAAATCTGGGGAAATTACAACCTCATATTTACTGTTCTCCATGGGGTCAACATAAGGCAGTTTCCCCTTTTTTCCGATGATGGAGGCTTTAACCTGCAGGCCTTCAAAAAAGCCTTAGATGATGAAACCGTTAACAGGGACAAAATCACTGTCTTATTAAATTTTCCTAATAATCCAACAGGATACACCCCAACAAAGGCAGAGGGTGAAGGCATAGTTCAGGCCCTAATTGATATAGCAAAAAAGGGTAAAAACATATTAGCCATCACTGATGACGCCTACTTTGGCCTTTTCTATGATTCTGATTCCATGAAGGAATCTCTTTTTTCATCACTTGCCGACGCCCACCCTAATATCATGGCCATAAAGCTTGATGGGGCTACAAAGGAAAATTATGTGTGGGGGCTAAGGGTAGGATTTATTTCCTATGGCACCTCATTAAATAAAAATCATAAAAGTTTTTATGAGGCACTGGAGAAAAAGACAGCCGGAGCCGTCAGGGGAACCATATCCAACAGCTCGCACCTGAGTCAATCTATCATCCTTGGTTCCATTAACTCAGATGACTATGAGAAGGAAAAGGAAGATAAATTTAATATAATGAAAACAAGGGCCACAAGGGTCAAGGAGGCGCTTTCAGATAAGAAATATGACACGGCCTGGCATCTATACCCGTTCAATTCAGGTTATTTCATGTGCCTAAGGCTGAAAACAGTAAATGCAGAGAAACTCAGGCTTCACCTGTTAGATAGATATGGGGTAGGGATCATTTCGTTAGGTGAAACAGATATCAGGATAGCCTTTTCCTGCGTAGAGTCAGAAGATATTCCCGAGCTCTTTGACATAATTTATCAGGGGGTTAAAGATCTCGAAAAGGCATAGAAGTTTTTAGAAAAATTTTAACTGCATAGGGTCAAAGTGGTGCAGGCATAAAAAAATAAATTCGCTCTTTCTCAAAATGAGTAGGTAAGTTATTCCCCTCCCCTTGTGTGCATAAAAGCTAAGTTGGTTTTACCCAGGACAGACTGAAAAAGATGAACGCCCAACATCGAACGTCCAACATCCAACGTTGAATGGGGAAAGATAAAGAAAAAGACATATGACCTGGAAGAAAGACTGCTCGAGTATTCGGTGCGAATTATAAAAATCGTTGAACAGCTACCAAATACCAAAGCAGGTAACCATGTTGCGGGCCAATTGTTAAGATCGGGAACTTCACCTTATCCAAACCATGGTGAAGCCCAGGCTGCGGAGTCCCCAAAGGACGAATGAACATCGAACATTCAACATTCAACATTGAATATTGAATGAAAGACAAAAACAAGGGCAAGAATTTCATTAAAGAAACTTAGGGAGACCTACAGATGGTTAAAACTTATTCAGCGTGTACCACTAATTAAAAAACCTGAACTATTAAA
>JAYEMW010000088.1:0-4821 GCA_034718555.1 Thermodesulfobacteriota bacterium | reverse complement strand
AGGTGTTGAGGCGCCCGCCTGACAAGGCGTGGAAACGCAGGAATATCAGGAATATTCCGAGTTTTCACAACGCAGTCAGGCGGGATGTATCGGCGCCTGAAATGTGAAGTTATTTTTGAGTGAGCCCTTAGCTATAATGTAGCTGTTTAAAAGCTATAAGAAATAGGTAAAGATGTCAAATGAAATTTTTCTATCACTAATTATTTGCTCTTTCGTATCCGGCCTTAAATATACTAAGATTCAAATCCTTTAATCTTTCAGGACTAATTTTATCAATTGTTTCTTCAAGCTCTTTATAACTTATAGCCCCGCCATTAAGTCCTGTAAAAAAACCCAAAAGTGCAAGGTTTACAGATTTAGGTGCACCCATTTCACGGGCAATTTCCGTCGCAGAAAATGAATGAGGAATTATTTCATGTCCGTCAAGATAGCCCTTTACCTTTTCTTTTGGAAAATTATTGGGATCGGCATTAACGTATATACTTCCCCCTTCCCGAAGAAATGAAAGATTTCTATACCCCTCATTTTCCTCCAAAGATAAAAGGAAATCCGCTGTTCCAGCCCTCACAAGAGAGCCTTCCGTCCCCCCAAGCCTTAGATGCGATACTACAGACCCACCTCTCTGAGCCATGCCGTGGGTCTCAGCGCCCATAACATTAAGACCTTTGTCCATTGCAGTCCGGGCCAGCAATTTTGTCATGAACAATATCCCCTGCCCTCCTAATCCACATAATACTATATCAATTGTTTTCATAATTTTTTAATCCATTTCTTCTTGTCACACATGTCTCTCAAATAGCAATCTTAGCAACCATTTCTCTCTCTATGCCTCTATTATTGCTCCCTTTGGACAAACTTGAATACATTCGCCACAATCTACGCATACCTCTCGGTTAATATTAACCCTTCCAAGTTCGTCATCGTGGTAAAGGGCCGGACATTCAAATTGCTCAAGACAAATATTGCACTCTACGCAATCATCAGTAACAACAACCTTTTTCTTTTCCGGCACTCCTTCATCCTTATATGCAATAACACAGGGATGTCTTGCTATAACTACAGCTATTCCCCCGTCAGGATCACTCACATAATCAGCCGCTTTCTTAAGCAACTTAGTCATCTTACCCATATCATAGGGATCAACAACCTCTATAAAATCAACCCCACAGCCTGCAACAATTCTCTCTAAGGAGATAGTGTTCCCTTTGCTTCCATCCGCCCTTATGCCTAAGGCCGGCGTTGGCTGCATTCCCGTCATGGCAGTTATCATATTATCCAGTATGACAAGTATGAATCTCGCACCGTTATAGACTGAGCTTAACAAACCAGCCGACCCGGAGTGAAAAAATGTAGAATCCCCTATGGTTGCTATAATAGGCTGCTGCACTTCGTCCTGATTGAAGGAATGGTAGAAGCCGGCCGCCATGGTTATCGCGGCCCCCATATCTAAAACCGTATCAACACCGCCGAGGTTAACACCCAAGGTATAGCAACCTATATCAGATGTAAATATTGCCTTAGGCTTTGCCTTTTTTATTGCAAAAAAAGATGTTCTATGAGGGCACCCCGGACATAAAGTCGGCTTTCGGATTGGAAGCTGCAAATCACCAATTAGGTTCATTACCTCATTATCATCATCTGTGTTTAAAGGTTTAAGGTTCATCTCCTCCAAGGCCTTGCTGATCAATTTATGGATAACCTGGGGCACAAGTTCACCTTCAAGTGGCACATGACCGGAAAGTCGACCTAAAACCTTGTCTTTATCCCGAAGAAGATATTCAATAAGCGTATCTGTTTCCTCTATTACCAGCACCTTTTCGCAGGCTGATGTAAACTCTTCAACTAAGGCCTCAGGAAATGGATAAGGGGTGCCTATCTTTAAAAATGGCAGGTCTTTACGTTCTTCCTCTGATAAAAAGTCCCGAACAACAGCGGAAGGTATACCACCTGCAATTATGCCAAGCGGGTATTTCTTGCCTGGCACAAGATTGTGAAAATTATAATCTGATAGAGTATCAAACTTTCTCCCTATGTCCTTTAGTTTTTTGTTCAATTCCCCGTGTAGCTTAAGGCGAAACCGTGGAGTTGCCGCCCATCTTGTAGGATCTTTTATGAAAGATGCCCTCTTAGTGTTTGATTTAATTTCGTCATATGATATGCTTTGACGAGCATGGGATACCCTGATAGCCGGCCTTAATATTACCGGTACTTCAAACTCCTCTGATATATCAAAGGCCAGACCTACCATCTCCCTGGCCTCCT
The DNA here is from genome assembly GCA_034718555.1 of Thermodesulfobacteriota bacterium. Taxonomy (GTDB): domain Bacteria; phylum Desulfobacterota; class DSM-4660; order Desulfatiglandales; family B25-G16; genus M55B121. Next base: position 2,559 of record JAYEMW010000088.1, on the reverse strand, counting down.
GTGGACTGGAAGGGTCTAAGACCGGCACCTTTGCAAGTCTTGCCATAAAGCGAGTATCCTGTTCCGTCTGGGAAGAATGGGGGCCGGGATCATCGCAGGATATAATAACAAGGCCTCCTATATTTCCAAGATATGCCGCGCTCATCAATGAATCTGCAGCCACATTAAGACCAACCTGTTTCATGCAACAGGCAGCCCTCTTCCCTGTAATGGAAGCAGCAAAGGCAGTGTCAAATGCAACCTTTTCATTTGTTGACCATTCTGTATATGTATTAAGCTTTTCTGATTTTACAAATCTAACAACCTCTGGTAGAATCTCTGAACTCGGTGTGCCTGGATAGGATGTCACTACCTGACATCCGGACTCTACAAGCCCCAGGGCTATAGCCCCGTTCCCAAGCAATATCTCTTGTCTCATAATTTTTCCGCCTTTACCTTTTTAGCCCTTTCTATCAGTTCCATAATACTTGACACCTTTGGTTGCGTCTTCGATTCAAAGGCCTTTTTCCAATGTTCTTCACTAAGTTTTTGCCTGAAAAATTCATATACTGGAAAATACGAATACCAACAATCGAGCGCTTTATAGCATGGAAGGCCACTGTTTTCCTTAAAGCAATAGGAAAAAGAAATTTTATGGCCAAGCCTGGGGCATCGGATCTGAAAATCCTCTTCTGGTGGGTTAATAACATTATTCATTTTCATAAAACCTGTTTGAATACCCCAAGGTTTCTATATAATGGTGAATCCCTGGGGCATTTAATTTTAATCTACTTGTCCAACCTTAAACTGTTGTGGTTTTGGCAAGGGAGCAATATCTTGCAATGCATTTTTTATTCCCTCTTCATCTATAGCATGGTCCGCCAATTTTCCGGCAAGATAATCCTGGTAGGCCATCATATCTACCAGGCCGTGCCCACTCCAATTGAAGAGTATGGTCTTTTCTTTCCCTTCTTCCTTTGCCTTAAGGGCCTCCCTTATAACCAAGGCAGTGGCATGATTGGTCTCAGGTGCGCTGATAAATCCCTCTGTTCTTGCAAAAATCAATCCTGCCTCAAAGGTCTCAATCTGCTGCATATTTTCCGCACGTATAATATTATCCAAAATCAACTGGCTTAAGATAGGCGCCATACCATGATAGCGTAACCCCCCTGCATGTATAGGGGCAGGTATAAAATTATGTCCCAGGGTATGCATCGGCAAGAGTGGTGTCGTTGCCGCCGTATCTCCAAAATCATACGCAAAGGGCGCCATGGTCATGGTTGGGCATGATGCAGGCTCAACGCCTACAATATCTATATCTTTGCCGGCTATCTTATCCCGGCAGAAAGGCAGGCAATTGCCTGCAAAATTGCTCCCGCCTCCGGCGCAACCTATAATCATATCCGGATAATCTCCGGCAATAGCCATCTGTTTTTGTGTTTCAAGACCGTTTACAGTCTGGTGAAGCATAACATGGTTTAACACACTGCCTAAGGCATACTTAGTATTATCGCCGGTCACAGCGGCCTCAACCGCCTCTGAGATAGCCATACCAAGGCTACCAGGGCAATCAGGGTCTTTCTCCAGGATGGCACGCCCGGCATTTGTCTCAGTGCTTGGGCTTGGTAAGCATTTTCCACCCCATACCTCCATCATCAATCTTCTGTATGGTTTCTGATCATAGCTTATCCTAACCATCCATACCTTTATAGGCATACCAAAGAGCTTTCCCGCAAAGGAAAGTCCGCTACCCCACTGCCCTGCTCCTGTCTCAGTGGTGATTGCCTTTGTTCCGGATATCTTATTGTAATAAACCTGGGGTATAGCAGTTGTCGGTTTATGACTCCCAGGAGGGCTTACCCCTTCATTTTTGAAATAAATCTTGGCAGGTGTTTCCAGATATTTTTCAAGGTTATAGGCCCTGTACAGGGGAGTTGGCCGCCATATAAGGAGTTTTTCTATGACCTCTTCCGGTATATCAATCCACCTTTCCTGGCTAACCTCTTGCTCGATAAGGGGCATTGGAAATATGGCTGAGAGGTCGTCCGGGCTAATCGGCTCCCCGGTCCCAGGATTGAGTGGTGGTTCCAGAGGGGTCGGCATATCTGCCTGGATGTTGTACCATTGACGTGGAAATTCGGAATCTGGTAAAAATATTTTTTTTGTTTGCATTTTGCCTCCTTTAATAAAACATTACTATAAACCCAACTGCAGCACCTGTTGCTGCAAACAAACCTGACAGCCCAATGCCATCATACATACCGGTTCTTCAAATTCTCTAAAGCTCTATCCTCCTCACTGAAGATATATGCTCCAAGCCTCTTAGCTCTTCAATGGTTTCACTATCAGCGGCAATGTTTGTAGCGAGGAGTACAATGTTTTCCTTTCTCTCTTTTTCCTCTCCCACCTGCATTCCGCTTATATTAATATTATGTTTACCGAGAATGCTTGTAATGCTGCCTATGACTCCAGGTCTATCTATGCTGCTTATTAAGAGGTTATGTCCCTCAGGAACTGCCTCAAAAAAGAAATTATTTATTCTTAGTATTCTTGGCAGTTGATTGCCGAATATTGTGCCGG
>JAYEMW010000087.1:0-4856 GCA_034718555.1 Thermodesulfobacteriota bacterium | reverse complement strand
CGTGGGCTATGTTTTGTTCGATCTTTTTGTTTTTTCTTGATGACTATATTAATCGAAGCTGAAAGTTGTCTTCAAGACGTTTCTTCACCCATACCGGATCTAACCATGGGCCGCTTATCGTGTCACGGATAAAGCGTATGAAACCTCGAACACCCAACTCACCTACTATTTTCACAAGAGCCTCGGAGTAAGTCGCCAGGATATTGATCAGATGCCCCAGTCTCATAAGATAGTGATATCCCTTCATCGCATTCCAGTTATATGAGAACAGGTGCTCGTAGTGGTAACCATGATGTTTCTCTACCAACTGTGACGCATAACTTTTTTTGACTCTTAACTCCTCTGTTTTGTTGAATTTAATAAACTAACAAAAAAATATTTGTCGCAATAGCCGTATTTTGACATTGATTTTTTCATCAAAATCGGCAAAATTTTCAATTATTTGTAGCTCAAGTTAATCAATTCAGCGTTTTTACTGGTTGGCAACAAACCCTCATTTTATTCATATCAAAAAACTTGAATTTTGAAAAGTAGATTAACGCTACAAAAAAAATCGGTAAAACCATAAAATATTTATGCGTCAGGGCTGCCCCTGCTCTTCTTTCCTTGATAAATCAAAAAGATAGGAATAGCGTAATCGCAAAATAAACGTAACCATTTAAGGAGGTTATTTTGTTTATCCCGTGCAATCCGAAGCCTATTTTACTGGGGCATGCCCCGTGCAATGCTGAGTTTATTTCATTGGGGATTTACAATTCCAACATAAGATTTTTACATAAAGCTCCATCAATGCAGTATTGGTGGAGCTTTTTACGTTTATTATTGTAAAGGACATATACTGGTGAACAAGAATAACAGAGCATGAGCTAAACGGTGCACACGTCACGTGCAAGTGCGCACAACGTGCATTTCCCTGACCACGTGCATTTTCCCAGTTTAAGATCGGCGAATATATCAGGACCGAATACGCCAGGCAGATACCCAAATACCGGGTAGATTTTCTCATGACCTTTTCAAAAGGCGGTAAAGAGCAAATCCTGATCCTGGAATATGATGGCGTGGAATACCATACAAAAAACCCAGATATCGTGACCAAACATAATTTTATCCAGGAGTACCTTGATTATGACATCAGCCGCCAGATAGAGCTTGGAAGCGCCGGCTACCGATTCTTAAGGCTAAATAAATTTAACATGCGACATGAGCAGGATGACGATACAAAAATGGGAGTGTTGGACAGATTTTTAGTAATGCTTTTGTATCTGAACAATTTGGATTGAAACCATGCAGTTTTATCTTGCTTTTTGCATTTTTTATGCAATAATGGGTGTCAAATTAATTTAAAGGGGTTATCATGCTTATTGAATTTAGCGTCACCAATTATCGGTCTTTCCTGCCACCTCAATCGCTGACTCTTACGGCAAACAACGCTGCCGAATTGCAGGAAGAGAATACTTTTGTCTCACCTGTATCAAATTTGCCGCACCTTCTTCGTTCTGCAGTTGTTTACGGCCCAAACGCCGCAGGCAAGAGCAATCTGGTCCAGGCAATCGCTTTTATGAAGAGATTTGTTTTGTCATCAGCCAAAGAAAGCCAGGAAGGCGAGAAAATTGACGCAACACCGTTTCTGTTTAACCGGCAAGGTAGCCGTAACCCTTCCGAGTTTGAAGCCATGTTCATCCAGGATAGTATCCGTTACCAGTATGGTTTTGCCGTCAATTCCGAAAGAGTAACCGGGGAATGGTTGTTCGCTTATCCCGAAGGCAGGGCGCAAAAGTGGTTTGAACGTAACTACGATCCTGAGACCCAAAAGGATATCTGGTATTTTGGTCCTAAATTTACCGGTCTTCGCAAGGTCTGGCAGGAAGCCACCCGAAGCAACGCTCTTTTCCTTTCAACCGCAATTCAATTGAACAATGAGCAGCTTAAGCCTGTTTTCAATTGGTTTGTGCGCAAGCTGGTTGTCCTTGCTCAAGGGGCAAGCATCAAACATGGATTCAGTGCCAGCGAATGTGAAAAGGGAAATAAAAAAAAGAAAATTCTCAAGCTTATGAATGCGGCAGATTTATCTATTACAGATATTTCTCTGGAGAAAACGGATTTTTCCATGGATGATTTGCCCCCCGATATGCCGCAAAGTATTAAGGAAGAAATCGCTATAGACCTTAAAGGAAAGAAAATAACACGACTGTTTTTCATGCATCCATCTTCTGAGAACGGCGAAGATGTGCCCCTTGAATTCAACGAAGAATCCGCCGGCACCCGAAGGCTTTTTGCCCTGGCTGGCACATGGCTGGATGTCCTGGATAACGGTTTTGTTTTCTTTGTGGACGAACTGGATACAAGCCTGCATCCGATCATGGTCCGGTTTCTTTTGAATTTGTTCAATAATTCCGTAACAAATATGCATAACGCCCAGTTGGTTTTTACTACCCATGACACCACAGTATTGGATCAAAATCTCATGCGTAGGGATCAGGTATGGTTTGTTGAAAAGGATGATGAAAATGCCACCAGCCTCTATCCTCTATCGGACTATAAACCACGCAAGGGTGAGGCCCTGCAAAAAGGTTATTTATATGGCAGATATGGCGCTTTACCGTTTCCAGGAGAATTGAGGCTTTGATGGGTACCGACAATCTGTTTCACAAGAGAAAGGAACGTAAGGTCGAGTTGTTGCGCCGCCGGCAGGCAATGAAGGCCCCATATGATGTCATACTCATCGTCTGTGAGGGGGGAAAGACCGAACCAAATTATTTTACCGAATTAAAAAAGTTATTCCGGTTAAGCAACGCCAACGTGAGGATTTGTGGCCGTGGATCAGACCCTCTCAGCGTTGTGAATTTCGCCATTGAGATTTCCCGGAGGGAACCGGAGTTTGATCGTGTTTATTGCGTCTTTGATCGCGATAGGCATACAACATACGATAAGACCCTGGATAAGGTACGTCGGACAAGGCTGGGCAAAAGAAGTAAAATTTTAGCCATTCCTTCGGTTCCCTGTTTCGAATTTTGGTTACTGCTGCATTTTACATATACCACCAAACCGTTCTATGACCCTGCCGGTGATTCCGTCTGTGCCAGGGTTATCAAAGAATTGAAGAAATATCTTCCAGCATACCAAAAGGGCGATCAGGATATTTTTAGCAAAATACAGGATAAGCTGGAGAACGCCATTACAAATGCCCGCCGTGTCGAACAATTCCATCAAACTTCCGGGACCGACAATCCCTCTACCCTGGTGCATTTCCTGGTGGAATATTTGCGGGATTTGAAGAAGCAATAAATAAAACCGAAGCGGCTATGGCCCGGACGGATAGAGGCAGAGGAAAAGATCGAAGGGGAAATCAACATACATATTATTGCCTTTCTCCTTTGGGAAATAGGTATACTGACCCTGAAATTATCGCAGTCGGTTTTAGGTAGGGCCTCAGAAATGTAATTGCCTGTGTCTAAAAGAGATGATTGGCTACTTGTTTTTCTAAGCATATAGTTCCTTAATGAATATTCTTATCTTATGAATTGTCAATAAGTTAGATAACAATATTATGGATGGAAGTCAAGTAAAAATATTGGCATAATATATATAATTTCAGTAAGTTAGAGCATTGATTGGGATTAAATCAACAGAGTCATTAATGAGGCTGACAAATAGCTGATAAGATAACCCCTGGTTCTCCGATTCATAACTTCCTCTATTCAGTCCCTTTCCCCTGCTCTTCTTTCCTTGACAAATCAAAAAGATAGGAATAGCGTAATCGCAAAATAAACGTAACCATTTAAGGAGGTTATTTTGTTTACCACGTGCAATTCGAAGCCTATTTCGCTGAGGCCTGCCCCGTGCAATGCTGAGTCTATTTCACTGGGGTTTTACAATTCCAACATAAGGGTTTTCCTCAAAGCTTCACTATCACAGCGGTAGTGGAGCTTTTTTGCGTTTATTCTTTAAAACAACACCTGTTTTCAATCAATAAAAGTGAAACATAAGTCAAAAGGAGATTTGACCCGTTTCCCCTAAAAGAGAGGTGAACATAAAGGAGACTGTCTCTGGTAGTCGTCGCCGGTTTGTTTCTGAGGCAAGGAGGGTTATTGCTTGCAGGTTGGTAAAGGATCATGGCACTTGTCGGAAGTTGCAAGGCATGTTGGAGTTTCTATCTTTGCTGTATTGAAATGATTAGCGGTGGAATAATTTAATTGGGATATCTACTTAACTCAACCTAAAACGGTTTAACATGCTGAAATCAGACGATATATATCTCTTTTTAAGAATATTTTAAAAAATGTAAAATATCCGTAAAATATATAACAGTTAAGCATCGTTAGGTTGAACCAAGTAGATAGCTCAGTAATTTAATTCAACAAAATCAAGATGTCCTTAAGTTTCCACATATGTGCGGTTAAAAAAAGTTGAAAGGAATTAATAAGAAAAATTACTCGTAAGCTTTCTGATTTTTACTGTGAGATAATATGAGAAAGAGTCTTCAGCGTGAGGAAAAATGAATATACTTGATAAAGTGAGACAGCCGGAAAATCGTAAATTTGAGTTTAAAAAATACATAAAAATTGACACAAAACTGCTATCTGTGCTTAAATATTACAATTATAATCCAGGTAATCCTATTTATAATATCAATTCTTTATTAAAAACACATGACCTTTGTTGGATGGTCAAATAGGGGGGAGATAATGCTGGCAGATGTTAAGTATATAACGGACGAAAAAGGTAAAAGACAGGAGGTGATTTTACCTTTTCAGATTTGGAAGGATATAACAGACGAATTGGAAGCCCTTAGAGAAAAACATCAAATCTTAACGGGCTTACAACAGTCATGTCGTGATGTCAAAAAACAAAAAATG
>JAYEMW010000086.1:1677-4861 GCA_034718555.1 Thermodesulfobacteriota bacterium | reverse complement strand
CGAAAGCCGGAATCCAGTAGGTGGGTATCTATCATTATCCAAAAGCACCTTCCCTTATTTATTAATCCGCTCTATGTTATATGCCTCAACGGCCTTAATTCGTATTTTGTCAATCTCTATTTCTTTCCCTGTCTCAATTATAATTATATCTTTTCCTAATTCTTTAACGCAATGTTTAGTTGCTATTACTGATGTACCCTGCTTCCTGAGCCTGTTTACTGTCACGCTCTTGCAATGGTCTTTGTGGTGGTGTGTAACCAAGATAATATCAGCTTTTTCTAAATCCTTTTCAGGCAATCCATCTATTGGACCCGGCCAACGAGAAAACTCGATTTTCTTTGGGTAATTTGTGTAATACTTTTTCAAGTAAGCTGGATCGATATATATAATTTTATCTTTGGTTTTTATCTGAAACCAAGAGGGAGGGAACCATTTTATGGCTATATTCATCATTAAATCCTTGCAGCGGGGTTAGGCATTTTTGTTTTCCAATGCCTCCAATACGGAGAACATTATTTGATAGATGTTTGAGAACCTTTGACTGTTTGAAAGCATTTCATTTCTTAACAAAAATTGAATGCATGAACGGAAATTCTTTCTGTATTTCCGTGTTTTGCATACCCAATTCCCTAAGCATTAATTTTGTCTCATTTGGCAAATATGATGCTCTAATTGAATGGAAAAAACCATTTTTAATTGGAATCCAGTAAAGCCACCAAACTCTTCTCAGGTCATATATGTACAGCATTCCACCTTTATTAACCGCACTATACAAATTAACTACTGCTTTATCAGGGTTGGTCCAATGATGAAACGAATAAGTAGAATAAACCAAATCGAATTCGCCTAATGAATGGATGAACTTTTCATCTTCGACATCGCCGACAACAAATTTAATGCGATTATCCAAGTTATTTTCAGCAATATATTCTCGTCCAACTGTAACCATATCTGGTAATAATTCTAAAGCAGTTATCTCAACTTCAGGATAAGTTCGGGCGATTTCAACCGTTAGAACACCAGGCCCTGCGCCAACCTCAAGGTACCTGCCTTTGATATCAAGAGATTGAAGGTTTGACAGGAATGCCTTGTACCTCATCATAGATTTCTTTGCGCTTTCAGCATAATCTTTAGCATCATCGATGCTGGAAAAATATTCGTCTTGGTTTGATTCAGTTACTCTTTTAAACATAGGTAAATCCCCTGTTGTTCCCTTTTGGTTTTATTATTGGAAAGCTAAAGGTCGCAGTAATTCCGGCCGCAAAAAATGGCGGCTAATATACACCCGTAAGTTGAGGAAAAAACCATAAAAATAGCAGCTCTAAGGGTGAAATGTGGTAAAACAGCATCCGGCCAAGTCAAGTCACAGCACATCCAATGGCCAAGCTCACTGTTCATGACCCCCGTTAACTGAGCTTGGCTGCTCGCATGAACCGAAGCTGGATATGCCAGGTAAAGAGGCTTATCAGAGGTAAACATGGTAAAAATTACAGCTCATGATAGATAGGTTTACCCATATCTGAAAACGAAAAGTTATAGAAAACGTTATATCCGTTGTAGTCCAGAACCCTCAAGTCGTCTGTCTGATTAAGATCTCCCATAACGACCGAAAAATGATTTCCATATTTCTTCTTGACTTTTTCCAAAGGAAGCTCAGAAGCAATAAACTTTTTGATCCCTTTAACATTGAGTTTCTCCGCAAATTTGGAATTATCGAAAGATTCATATGTGGTTAAAATAAGAATCGGGCCTGTTCCAGTGAAAATTATTCCTGCTTTCATAGTATGACCTCCTTTCTCTGTTTAAGGGTGAGTAATACACAAAAAATATTAGGCCATGGAATAATTTGTTCAAAACATCTACAATTAATGAAGCAACCAATAAAAAAATGAGAACAGAAACATCCAAGAGAAGATGTTGAAGAATGAAAACAGTCTTTTAAGTCAAGCCCTGGATATTTAAATGTGATACTGTGTTGAAGAAAGCTGGGCCAGCAGCATTAACAACCTTGACTAATGAGCAGAATGTATGAGCTCGTGGCGAAATTCTACATGATGTTAGCGAGGAATGAACCTTTAATAATTAAAACATAATTTTTCTGCTTTTTCAAGAAATTTAAGCGAATGTTTATCAAGATTTTAATGATTCAATAATTAGTGATGACAACCCTAAGAAATGGTAAATAAAAATGTATCGGAACAAGCCAAGTTATTAAAGAATCTTAGGCAACCATTAAAGAGCTTTTCGACAAGTATACGGAGATGTACAAGCATCAACCAAGCTTTGAGACCGGCAAAAAATATTGCTTGGTTAATTTTCGAGAATATTTCAAGGAAAATACCAGGCTGGTCGACATTAAATATTTTGACCTCGAGACATACCGTAATCATCTGAGACAGAAATTAACGAAGCACAAAAAAAACGGAAAGATGCTACAATTACAATAAAGACTATATCTTTCCAAATAAGAAAGGTGGCCATATACGGGATATAAAAAAAGCTTTAAAAACGCGCTGAAGCGTGCCGGGATTAGTGACTTTCGGCCTCATGATCTAAGGCACGCTTTCGCGTCACTTTACATTATGCGAGGCGGATCGCTAAAGGCGTTAAAGGAAATCTTAGGCCATAGTGATATAAAAATGACAATGCGATATGCTCATTTATCAAAAGAATTTGCAAAAGAGAAAATTCAATTGCTTAACGGATTGACGTCTGCTAAGAAAAATGGTAATAAAAAAGACATGAAAAACACTGACACAAAACTGTCACAAAATTAGCGGGCGATTATGGGGACGCCCGCTAAACTAAGTCCAATGGTGGAGCTGAGGGGGATCGAACCCCTGACCTCATGACTGCCAGTCATGCGCTCTCCCATCTGAGCTACAGCCCCTTAGGGTTCACGAAAAAATAAGTTCGCAATTTCAGGTGTTGAGGCGCCTGTCTGATAAGGCGTGGAAACGCAGGAATATCAGTCATATTCCGAGTTTTCACAACGCAGTCAGACAGTATGTATCGGCGCCTGAAATGTGAAGTTATTTTTGAGTGAGCCCTAAGCAGGTGACAATACTACCTAAAAAATTTTTATTGTCAATATAATATTTAAAATTTATCTTAATTCTAATAAAAAAGGAGAAAACAAATGAATTCTAATGCAAATGAAGACAAGAAAAAACCTATAAAGATC
>JAYEMW010000086.1:0-1577 GCA_034718555.1 Thermodesulfobacteriota bacterium | reverse complement strand
GTGACAATACTACCTAAAAAATTTTTATTGTCAATATAATATTTAAAATTTATCTTAATTCTAATAAAAAAGGAGAAAACAAATGAATTCTAATGCAAATGAAGACAAGAAAAAACCTATAAAGATCCAGGATCTGACATTAAGGGATGGTCATCAATCTCTTCTGGCAACAAGGATGCGGACTGAAGATATGATCCCTGTTGCTGAAAAAATGGATGAAATAGGATTTTGGGCCATGGAAGTATGGGGAGGCGCAACTTTTGATACAATGCACAGGTTTCTCGGTGAAGACCCATGGGAGAGGCCACGGACCCTTAAAAAGTATATAAAGAAAACACCATTTTCAATGTTACTTAGGGGACAAAACCTTGTTGGGTACAGAAACTATGCAGACGATGTTGTAAGGGCATTTGTGGACAAGGCCTCTGAGGTAGGAATAGATGTATTTCGAGTATTTGATGCCCTTAATGATTTTAGGAATTTTGAAACAGCCGTAGAGCGGATAAAGGCCAACGGGAAACACCTTCAGGGTTCCATCTGCTACTCCCTCACGGAACGTCATCTCGGAGGAGATGTTTTTAACTTAGATTACTACATTTTAAAATGCAAGGAGCTTGAAAATCTTGGCTCCGACACCATATGCATAAAGGATATGGCCGGCATTGTTTCACCTTACGATATATACAAACTCGTTTCCGAATTAAAAAAAGAGATTACAGTCCCCCTCCACTTTCACTCCCACTATACCAGTGGAATGGCATCCATGTCTATTTTGAAGGCTATAGAGGCTGGTGTAGATATTGTTGACACATGCCTGGCCCCTTTTGCCATGAGAACATCTCATATGTCTGTAGAACCTCTTGTTGTCGCGCTTCAGGGAACTAAGTGGGATACCGGGTTTGATCTAAATAAGCTTCTTGAGTTAGATACGTACCTTGAGGATATTGCACCAAAATACAGGGATTATCTTGCCACAAACAAGATGGCGGTTATTGATACCGGGGTTCTGGCCCATCAGGTGCCTGGCGGCATGATATCCAATTTGATAAGTCAGCTTAAAGAGGCGAATGCCCTGCATAGACTTCCTGAAGTCCATGCAGAGATACCTATCACGAGAAAGGAATTGGGAACCCCTCCTTTGGTTACACCTACATCACAGATTGTAGGGGTCCAGGCAGTATTAAATGTGCTGTTTGGGAAGTATAAGATGATTACCAACCAGGTAAAGGATTTGGTGTATGGGCTATATGGAGAGACGCCTACAAAGGTTGACCCTGAGGTGCGGAAAAAAGTACTCAAAGGGTATAAAAGGGGTGACACACCTATTACAGGCAGGGCTGCAGATTTTCTTGAACCTGAACTTGATGAAAACAGGAAAAAAATAGGTGATTTGGCAAAGACAGAGGATGATCTGCTTACCTATTCCCTGTATCCAACAACAGGCGAACAATTTCTGAAGTGGAAGTATGGCATAGAGGAAAAGCCTGACAGTGTAAAACCAAAAATGCTGGAGGACGTAAAAAGGGAGGACGATTTGATTGCCGAAGCAAAGGCAAAGGCAAAGGGTTAAGTAATTA
>JAYEMW010000085.1:0-4867 GCA_034718555.1 Thermodesulfobacteriota bacterium | reverse complement strand
ATATTTGAGGTTTCAATCCACGCCCCCGCATGGGGGGCGACGGTGCGATATACTTAATAGATGTATCGAGGCAGTTTCAATCCACGCCCCAGCATGGGGGGCGACCAATTGATTCGCCCTCCTCGTCATGGAGATCCAGTTTCAATCCACGCCCCCGCATGGGGGGCGACACGCCCGCACCGGCGCACTTGCCCAGAGCCCCCCTGTTTCAATCCACGCCCCCGCATGGGGGGCGACTGTTTGCTTCTAACTTCTTGTATTACATAGTAATTTTTGTATATTTCTGCGAACCACACTTTTATCATCCTGTAGCATATTCAATTGTCAAAGAACGATTCTATAACCGATTGATTTAATTACCTATTTTTAGGGTGCGAACTTGAAGGGCAAAAACAGCTTGAGACCCTTCCCTCTAAAGGCAATTCCACATATAGAGCATTTGCGAGCTTCGGGTTCGCAACTGGTATTCAGACTATTAACGGCCCGCCAGGATCATATGATTTTTTCGCGCCAATCTGCTCTATTCGACGCCTCCAATTTGAACCAAGAAAGTAAAATCTCAGGCTGTCTTTCTCAGGGTCAATCTCATCAATCAGGTTTTGACGCAAAACTGTCCATTGCGCAGGATCGATTTCACACTCAAAAACAGAAAACTGAACCCGTTGGCCATAATTTTTACATGCCTTTGCAACTCTGCGCAAACGACGTGCTCCCTCTGGTTCAATTGTAGATACATCGTAACATATCACTACTAACATATCTTATCCTATTTCCAGATAAACGTTGGGTAAGCGTCCAGATCGCCCCGCAAGCAGCGTGCAAATAACAAGGCCTGCATGTGGAACAACAATCCTATTGTGATTTTTTCTTCAATAAACGGGTGAAATATCTCATCCTGTTTTCGTTTTTGGTAGGCGACCAAAACCGCCTTTCTGGTTTCGTCATCCAGCAAAACGGCCCCGGATTCCATTTTGTTAAACCCTTTTTTTTGAACCTGGTTCATATTTATCAACGAAAGCGTTAAACGATCCGCAAAAAAGGGCCGGAATTCCTCCATCATATCAAGGGCCAGGCCTGGCCTTCCTGGGCGATCCCTGTGCAAAAACCCAACAGAAGGATCTAATCCTACCGACTCAAGGGCTGAACGAACATCGTGTAGTATGAGTGTGTAAAGAAATGATAACAGGCAATTGACATTGTCCAGCGGTGGCCTGCGATTCCGATCCCGGAAAATAAAATCCTCCTTCTGCGAGATAATCAAATGATTAAAGACGCTAAAATAGGTGCGGGCAGCTTCTCCTTCAATGCCCCGCAAGACGTTCAAGGGAAGGTTCTGTTGTATGCGCTCTAATGAATACCCAATTTTTTTCGATGCCTCACGAACCTCTTCCGCATCCAACTTGGCTGAGTGGTCTCTCAATGCCCTCTGTAAAACTGTACGACAGTTGGCAAGTTTTCCTGTGAGTACCGATTTTGCTATTTGAGCTGAGATATCCATGTCATCAGCTTGTCGGTATTGTTCTCGCCTCAAAAGGACATTCCCCGATACAGGCCCCTGGACCCGCGCAAGGAACCGTCCCCGCTCAGTTAGAAAACTTATTGCCACATCCCGTTCAGCACAAAACCCCATTAAGAATGGACTGCACGTTACATTCCCAAAGCAGACAATTCCACCGATCGTATGGACCGGCAAACGCAGACGGACCTCTCTCTCAATCCTGACAACAACGGTTTCGCCTTCCTTTGCGAGATAGGCGCCCTGGGTAGTAACAAAAAGAGTGTTCAGGTGTTTTTTCATTATTCCCTTATTGCATCCACAAGATAACTGTTTATTGACCGGGACTTCTCAACTGTTTTCGGCATGCATAAATTATACATGGAACAATTGTCACACTTTTTCATATACACTGCTTTAGGCGTGATCTCTGATTCAACAAGCTCGTGAAAATTTTTTGCGGCATCCTCTGTTTCCCGCCTCAAAGCACTGTCGAAAACCACATCCTGCCTGCGCCTCGTTTTCCCGTAAAAAAGAGCGCCTGTCGGTATGTCAACATCAAGCATTTCTTCAAGGCACATGGCCTGGGCACAGAGCTGAACCTTGTCGGAATTGTCCTTCTTCGGCTTGCCGCGCTTGTACTCCACTGGAAAGGGTCGCCAAATTCCACCAAGATTTTTTGTATCTCGATGAAACTCGACAACATCCGCTTTGGCAATCAGTCCCAACCTAAGCGACCGCAACGGCATGCTGAATTCAATGCGAACATCACCCCTGGATTCTCTGCCCTCTTTATGAACCCGTTCGTGCATAATCCGTCCTTCGGCTGTCAGGACGTTTTCCGCCCATACCTGCTCAATGTGTATCAAGGCGCACTGCCGCTCACAAAAAAGCAGGTGCTGTAAGCCTGAAAGAGGAAGTAAATCGTCTTCAGTGAAGGTCATTTTTTGCTCTGTTACTCCTTCTCATTCAACTGTTTCCGTCTTTTCTGAGAAATGTCCAGGTAATTTTCGGGGGAGACAACCTTCTTGCGGGTCTTTTGTTCCAAATCTTTTCTCGCCTTCCCTGCAACTTCCCCACCCTTGTGAGCAGTACGCTTGTTTTCCTGAAAACCCTTTGCATCATCCACCCGCGTTATTTCAGTTGTGGCTGCCTCTCCAAGCATGGAAAAAATTAATTCAAGGTCCGTCATATGATCCCTGAGATTTTCCCGAATCAGCCCCTTAAGCTTTTTGTGTTTGCCGGGCGTAACACCAAAGGCTGCTTTTGCGATCTCGGCGGTTAGTATCGCGTACTCCTTTTCGCGCCTTACCTCCCTCTTTTTCCACTCGTCTGTAAGTTCATCCCGGATGGCGATGCCGCGCATTCGCTTCTCAATCCACTCGTCAGAATAGTCTTTCGCCTTATACAGAGAACGTGTTCTTTTGGTTGCCAGCTCGGGGTCCTCTATCTCCTGCACGCGTTCATAACCGACCTTTGCCAGCCATCTCTTAAATGGTTCGGCCTTGGGAGAAGGAATAGACTGGATGATGCGGAAAACACCTTCCGTGTTAGCGACTTCGGTCATATATTTTTTACCGTCCGTCGATTCAAGTTTGGGTTGTCGACAAAGTGTCGACAACTGGAGACCACTCGATTCCGATTCTCGCTTTTTCAAACGGTACCAATAGTCCCTGGGTTTATCGCTCTCGGTCAATACGGAGACCACATCAACAACGGCAAAATGCCATTCATTGTCCAAAAAAATGCGCCTTATCTGCTTGTCTTTAAAAACCACCAGCTTTGTTTCCATACCTTTACCTCACACACATCTGATCAGCTTCAACCCGTGACAAAATGTCACGATTTCACTTCCTTCTTGTTTGAGCCTTTGTTTCAATTTTCTCCAGTATGCTCCCGGATCAGCGCTCTCTGTTAAGACATCGCATACATCTACAACCGAAAACCACCACTCATCGTTGTGAATCGTTTTCCTGATTTCCTTACCCCTGAAAACAGCTACGCCTGTCTCCATTAAACTTCCTGCCAATTAATGCTAAATATCCCCCATCCTCATAGTCAATCTCCGCCATCTGATAAGATTGCAGATCGCGGCAGCCCCCGTGGGGGGGATGAGGTTGGTGGGTTCTTGATAATCAGTCATTTGGAAGCCTTCTGTCTGGAATCAGTCCGATGATCCTCACGCTCCTGATCGGGCTTGATGATCCGTCCTTTCTTAATGATCTTAATCTCCTTTTGCATTGCCACCGATGTTCTAAGTTTTTCAAGGAAACTTCGTCTTTTCATCTCTTCCCTCTCCTCTTATAATCACGCCATTTGTCATTCAATCGATATTTCTTTATTATCCGGTAAAGTTCATTTTTGTCCAATCTCCCGTGCTCGATCAGAGAGTCTACTCTTATTATATCCTTTGTGCGACCCGCCTTGAGCATAAGGGCGGCAAGGTATTCCGGTTTGACTACTTTTGTAGTGATGCCGCCTACTTTGACCTTGTTAGCCAGACGGACAGCATCCTGTTCCAGCTCGGTCGGGGAAGGCAAGAATTGCACACGCCACGTTCCTATACGAATGCCTTCTTTTTCGGGCTTGAATCCGAGTTCCCTGGCATAGGAGTAGATAGGAGATAAGGCATCAATCCCACTCCCGAGTATGCAAAAAACATCAATATCTTCCGTGGTTATTGGTTCATCATAATAGATATATGCCACGCCGCCCGCAATGGCGTAATCCCCTATCAGCCCCTTTTTTTTGAGTTCATTTATAATTCTAAATGCAAGTATTTCACTCATGCTCACCCTTTCTTCGTAATGATTTTCAAATATTGTTTTTCCCTCTATTGGATAATGTGAAAGATGCCCTCCGTGTTGACGCAATTTGTCTTCCTCATTTTCCCCATCAGGCGTTGCCATGGCAAGGGGGGTACAAATTGTACCCCAGTAGGAGCTAAGCTCCGAATCTCGCTTTCTTAGTTTCTTAATGTATTGCTATGGATCGGAGCTATCAGTTAAAGTTTGAACCATATCGGAAACGGAAAACCACCACTCGTTGTTGTGGATCGTCTTCCTTATTTCCTCACCTCTGAAAACAGCTATGTTTGTCTCCATCACCTCTCCTGCCAATCAATTGTAGATATTTTCCGAGCCCTGTCCGTCTTTGATCCTCTTCCGTTACATGACGACTCCACCCTTCTAAACCATCTGATCATGTGTGCGCGATCGCTTTGAAATAAACCAGTCGCAAAACACCACGGTTGCGTCATAGACAATCTCCGCTATTTGATAGGACCTCAACTCACGATAACCGCCGTGAGCCGGTATAAGTTAAAGGGATTGTTGTCGGTTAATTGCTCGTTTTCACACGGTGTCCGCCGGA
>JAYEMW010000084.1:0-4890 GCA_034718555.1 Thermodesulfobacteriota bacterium | reverse complement strand
ATCACGAAATTTTAATTAATGAGCTAAATGAAGCTTCTCTACTGATAATTGATAACCCCAACAATCCAACTGGTAAAGTTTTTTTAGATAGAGAAACTGTTGAGTCTATATTAAAAAATGAAAATGTACTTTTTGTAATAGATGAAGCCTACTATGAATTTTCCGGGGTAACTTTTGCGGACATGATTAAAGATTTCCCGAATCTTGCAATAACCAGGTCGATGGATAAGGCTTTCAGTTTGGCAGGAGCTCGAATTGGCTATATCATAGCGGGAAATTCTTTTTTAAAAGAATTATCCTCTTTTTATATATATCTGCCTCAGTCGAGTCTGTATGCGGCAAGAGAAGCAATGAAAAATCCAGAATATATGAAAAATAATATAGAAAAAATCGTTGAGGAAAAAGAACGAGTTTGGAAAAAGTTACATGAACTAAAGGTTAATGTATATCAAACAAGCACAAACTTTTTGCTTATTAAAACAGAAATTCCAGATATTGCAGGTATGCTTAAAGATATTGGTGTTCTGATCTCAGATCTTTCAAACCAGATATCACCAGGATTTATAAGGGTATCGATTGGCAAACCTGAAGAAAACGATATATTTATAAAAGAATATATGAATTTTGTTATTAAAGAAAATCAAAGCTAATTTAAGAATATTATTGGGGGAAAAATGAATGCAGAGGATTATAAAAAACAAGTTAAATATGATAGAATTAATAAAGACGGATTTTTTAAACAAGATTCTCAATCACCTATTCCACCAGAAGAACGGGTAAATTTTAAAAAATTAAACTATTTTGAACCTGATTTGAATTATAGATTTGAATTAGAATTAGAAGATTTTAACAAAAAAGAAATTGTAAATATCGAGGATACCGGTGGTAATCTGAGGGATTTTTTTAAATGGGGGAAATTTACCTTTAAAATTGAAAACAGTGTCTGCTTGTTATATGCATACAAATCTGAAGAAGGAGAAAATCGACTTTTTATTCCTTTTAAAGATGCTTCCAGCGGAAAAGAAACCTATGGGGCAGGAAGATATTTAGATCTTTATGAAGAAAGAGATAAAACAGGTATCAAATGGATTTTAGATTTTAATTTAGCCACCAATCCCTGGTGTGCTTATAGTGAAAACTATGTATGCCCGTTGATCCCATTTGAAAATATTTTAAAGGCAAAGATCAATGCAGGTGAGAAAAGTTACAAAACAAAAGGATAAAAATGAAAATTACATTTATATATGATAATGAAACAAACAGCGATGATCTGGTGGCTGATTGGGGGTTCTCATGCTTGATTGAGGAGGAGAAAACACCAACAATTCTTTTTGATACTGGTACAAATGGCTCTATACTCCTTTCCAACATGGAAAAATTGAATATTGATCCTTCAGGTATAGAAGAAGTTTTTATATCCCATGGGCATTTTGACCATATAGGTGGCCTTGCTGATTTTTTAATGGTAAACAGCAATGTTAAGGTCTATTTACCAGCCTCAGTTACAGGTGTTAGAGGTGCACGAGAGGTAATCTCAGTGAATGAACCCATGCGCATTCATGAAAACGTTTTTTCCACTGGAGAGCTTGACAACATAGAACAATCCATGGCTGTAAAAACAAACAAAGGTATTGTATTAATTGTAGGGTGTTCACACCCAAGGATGAAGCATATACTTGACGCAGGTTCAGAGTTTGGAAAACTCTATGCCATTATTGGAGGTTTACATGGCTTCAATGAATTTGCATTGTTTAAGGACATGAAACTTATTTGCCCTGCCCATTGCACTCAGCATAAGTCTGAGATAAGGGCCTTGTACCCGGACAAATATACTGATGGTGGTGTAGGTAAAATTATTTATATATAAGGAATGTTAATCAGGAGCTAAATTATGTCTGAGGATAGAATCTATAAACTTATAGAAAAAATTGTTGGCCCGGAAAATGTGTCAAACGAACCATATTCTTTGGAGTGTTATGCCCGTGACTCTACTACAAATAGCCCGTCCCTGCCAAGCTATATTGCAATGGCCACAACGGTTGAGCAAATTCAGGGGTTAGTCCGCCTGGCAAACAAGGAAAAGATACCTATAATACCCGCTGTAGGCATGTCGAACACCGGTGGCTTGACTATCCCTGTGGAGGGCGGAATTATACTTGATTTACACAGAATGGATAAAATAATAGAAATCAACAGGGATATTGATTATGCCATAGTGGAGCCAGGTGTAACCATAGGCCAGATTGACACTGAATTAAAGAAAATAGGTTATTGGGTATCCTTACCTGTAGGACCCCCTGGATCTGCCGGATTGCTGCCAGGATATATCCTTCACGGCTATGGGCACCTTGGAGGAAAGTTCGGTATTAATTCCGAACAAATCACCGGGGCAGAGGTTGTATTGCCTGATGGTGAGCTTGTCAAATTAGGGGGAGGGGCTGTGTCACCTTACTGGTTTCACCGGACTCCAATCCCTGACCTGCTTGGCCTGGTTTTAGGCTGGCAGGGCACTACAGGTATAGTTACAAAGTTAAGCATTAACATTTACCAAAGGCCGAAATTTAAAGATGCTGTTGGATGGGGCATTTTTACAAGCCATGACGATCCATTACCTGAGAGTTGTGCACGTTTTTTACTAAAGATTGGTAGATCTGAACTGGCCTATGACATTTCAGGACATAGCTGGGGAGCCGTGCAGATTGGAAAAGGCCTAAAATATCCTCTGGCTCCTAAACCCAAGGGAGATCCTGAGCTTTATTTTGCCGCAACTACATATGCCTTTACCGAGGAAGAGCTTGTTCTCAAAAAGAAGATTATTGAACGTATGATTAAAGAGGGCATAGATAGTGGCCTTCCATTTGATTTTACAGATGTTACAGGCAGAATCAAGGTGGAAATGCCTACTAAGTACGCTTTGAAGTACTCTGACCATAGGGGCGGAGGAGGGTTGGATTACATAGGAAGCATTACACCGGTAATTAACTGGAGCCAGGGAATCAAGAGGCTTAATGAGATCTTTGATAAATTTAATTTCACTCCATATATAAGGCTATCTATTTATCGTGGAACACTTCAGGGGATGATGAGGGCCTTAATGCCTTACAACAGGGGTGACAAAAAAGATGTAGAGGCTGTTCAGAAGATGGCCAGGGATGTTGTCCAGGTTATATTAGACTGTGGAGGCCTAATTTATAAAGCACCTTCATTTGCCTCTGAGGAAATGTGGAAAAGGGGCGATCCTAACTTTTTTAAACTAATGAAATTAGTTAAACAAACCCTTGATCCAAACAGGATAATGAATCCAGGGAGGCTGGGTTTATAGTTATATCTAAGGAGGTGTAACAGTTGTCTCTAAAAGATTATAAAAATATTGTTCATTTATGTCGTTTATGCGGAAACTGCAGGCAATCCGGCACGACCTATCTACCATGTTGCCCGGCAGGAGAGAGATTTGGCCTTGATGAGTACTATTCCAGGGGTAAATCCGTAATAGCCAAAGGGCTGTTAGACGGCAACCTGACATGGTCTCAATCAATAGCAAATTCTGTCTATAGGTGCACACTGTGCGCTGCCTGCGTTGAACAGTGCCCGGTAGAATACAAAGATCACATTTTGAATGTGTACGGGGCCCTTCGCGAAGAGTTTGTAGAGCGAAGTTTGGTGCCAAAGGAAATTAGGAATTTTCTTGAAGATATGCAAAGGTTTGGCAATCCATTTAAGGAGTCAAGAGAAAAGAGGGGAGAATGGGCGAGCGACACAAAGATAAGGCAATATAAAGAAGGCGATGATTTTCTATATTATGTTGGATGCATTGGGTCCTATGATGAGCGGGGAATGAAAATCGCAAGGTCATTGGGCAATGTATTATTGAACAGCGGCCTGTCTTTTGGGATCTTAGGAAGTGAAGAAAGGTGTGATGGAAATGAGGTCAATGGCCTTGGGGAAAAAGGCTTATTTGAGTTGTTGGCGAAGGAAAATATTGAAATTTTCCAGAGATTGGGTATTAAAAAAATTGTAACACTCTCTCCTCACGCCTACAATGCCATAAAAAATGATTACCCTCAACATGACGGTCATTTTGAGGTAAAACATTATACTCAGTTCCTCCGGGATATCATTAAGGATAATAAGCTAAACTTTTCTAAAGATATAAATGCCCAAGTTACTTACCATGATCCATGCTTTCTTGGTAGATACAATAATGAATACGATGCGCCAAGGGAGATTTTGAAAGATATACCAGGGATTGAGCTGGTTGAGATGGAGAGAAATAGAGAGAATTCCTTTTGTTGCGGCGGCGGCGGCGCAAACTTCTATACGGATCTGTTTGGCTCTAAAGAGAATAGCCCGGCAAGAATAAGAATAAGAGAGGCCTATTCTACCGGGGCAAAAATCCTTGCCGTAGCTTGTCCTACGTGCATGACTATGCTTGAAGATGCCCTTAAGGTTGAGGATCTTGAGCAAGAGTTAACTATAATGGATATTTCTGAGATCGTTGAGAAGGCGCTCAATAGTGCCTGAACGAAAAGACAGTTCAGGCACTATTTTAGATTTTGCCTGCCTGCCGTCCGTCGGGCAGGGATTGCAGATTTTGGATTAAAAGACAACGCAATTTCAAAGCCTTACCCTTTTACACTTTTGTAATCTGCACCCCCTATCCCGTAACACTAACAACCTCATCAATAATCTTGTTGAAACCCTGCGTATAGGGCAGCCCCTCATTGTCCATCCATCCTACAGTGCCGTTGTCACCCTCCTGGACGATGTCAGGCTCTAATGGAAGACTTCCAAGCAGTTTAAGACCTGCCTTTTTGGCCGTTACAACGCCGCCGTTGCTTTTAAAGATATCAATTGTTTTCCCACAGTAAGGGCACACAAGGCCGCTCATGT
>JAYEMW010000083.1:0-4923 GCA_034718555.1 Thermodesulfobacteriota bacterium | reverse complement strand
TATCATATCAGTCCCCTTTTGAATGGAATCGTATTGAATTGATGCCAAGGCATTCGTCGCTTGAGCGCGTCTAAAGGCAGTTAAAACTTGTTCAAGATTGTTTTCATTAATAGATGAAAGAAGGGCTATAGGCCGACCGTTGCTTGTCACGACCATTTCCTTTTGCTCCTGTAAATCCTTCCAAACTTGTGAAGATTTTGTCTTTAAATCTCTGACACTTAAGAATTTCATAGTTTCACCTCCGATTGAGTCTCAATAATATACCTAATTGAGACTCAATACAAGTGTTTTTTTCACACAGAACGTTAAGTTCACTGGTTGCAGGGGGTTTCCAGAAAGCTTATTCGTGATAATTAAAGTTGTTAAACCAAAACTTTTCAAAGCGGCTGAGACCCCTGCAATCCAGTGAAACGATTGGTTCTCTCATTTTTTATATACATCTTTTCTATGTTTAATTCTAAGAATCAAGACTGAATTATCAATTATTGCGTAGATGATACGATAGTTTTCTATTCTATATTTTCTCAATCCAGCAAATTGACCCTTTAATTCTGGTGATTTATCAGCTTGCTTAGAAAGGTCTGAGGTTATTTTTTTTAGAATTCGATCAGCTTCAGAACGATCTATATTTTTTAAATCTTTAGCAACTGACTTTTTAAAAGTAATCTTATAGGCCAATTTCTTCTCTCATTGCTTCAACCGATATTACAGGATCAGAAGTGTCACGAAGCCGATCAATGCTTATTTGTAAGTCTGCTTGATTTTGTAGATATTCTTCAAGAGCTTTTTGTACAAGAAAAGATTTAGATCTTTCTGTGATTACAGCTATACTGCTAAGTTCCTGCGCAAGCTTATCTGGCAATCTTACTGAAAGTGCAATACTCATGTTTCATTACCTCCAATGTATTTTTTTGTAATACAATATAATCTACTTACATGAAAAAGTCAATAGAGGATTTAAAGTTTGCAGGATAGAACGGCCGGTATCAGCCAGCCCCAAGCATTGAACCAACCAAGGTTATTTGCAGTACTGACAATAGGTGTTACACAATTGACAAGTCGAGATCTAAAATAATTTTATCAATCTTTTTTTTCAGCTTTTTATCGTCTTTGATTTGCAATGCAACTCGGCGGCTTGCCTGAGAAACACCAGATACACCAATTCCAAAGTGCAATCCGATTTCTTTTAATTTCTGTCCACTAAACTTATGACACAAGTAGATCTGCACTCTTTTTAATAAGGATGCATCTTCATTCAATGCTTTGGAGGCCTGTTTAATTATATTTTGCCGCTCGTTTCCCCTTGCAGTTATGTGACAAAAAGCATCGGGATACTCAATTCGTAAGGGTCTTCCCATTGTTGTTCCCATGATTCTCATAGGAACATATCTGTCAACTGTGTGACACCTATGCCTTTGGAAACCAATGCCTTTGCATAAAAATGCAATTTTTCTATGTTCAAATTTCTCGCCTGCCCGCCATCTTTGTGGAGGGCCTGCCCGCCATCTTTGTGGAGGGCCGGTCCACTATCTTATATTTTTTCTTCTCCAGATAATTCCCTAATAATGTGGAACTTAAGATAAGTAACGGCAGAGATATTGACCATCTGATTATACTAAATTTTAAACCCATAAAAGATGCTTCAAATATTGTCATTGGAACCCTGCAAATTGCCGAAGCGCCTAAATATGTGAAAATTACACCAAGTTTTGCACCCTTATTATACAGAGAATAAGCCACTGGAAATGCCACGTACAACCCGCCGACAGTTGTTCCTGCAAGTAACACGCCCCATGTGTAGCCCCTTATGCCTGATTCTTTGCCAAGATGTTTTTCAACTGTCTCCTTTTTAACCCATACCTCAAACAACCCTATTAAAATAAAGGCACACGGTAGCATTTTAAGCATTTCAATTGAAAAATATTTAAAGTTATTGCCTATTTGTTCTCCAGGGGCAAATCCAAACATAAAAGAAAGTAAGATAAATGCAATGTAGGACAATATAGCCGTTATTCTTATAGCGCTAATTCTTGTAATCAAAATAACTCGCCAAATGAGATACCTGTCACTAAGGCAACAGCAAGGGCAATAAAAAGACTAATCAGGTTTCTTGCTATTGTCACCTTTAATCCAAAATACTCCTTTTCTATAGGATAGGTCAGGACACCTACCATCATTAATGTTGTTGTAAAAGCGGATAAAACCATGTATGGCACATTTTTCATAAGCAAGATACCGCATAGGGGGAAGGCTACAAAACCAGGCATGATTGTTATAGATCCAAAGAAAGAAGCAATAAGTACTGCAAGGTATTTATTATTATTGCCAAGATAGTCGGATATTAACTTATCAGATATAAAGAAAAGGATAATTGAGACAAAAATAAGCATAATTAAGAAAGCGGGCAAAATGTGTAGAAATTGTCCGAAGCCTATCTTGAATGCCTTAAATGTCTTTTTTCGATTTGCAATAAAAGAAATCAATACTGCAAACCCTGTTGCAAAATATAGATAGTGCATTGCATACTATATGTTTTAGCGCCTATTGCACTTTTGCCGGTAGTTTAATTTTGAAGGTTGTCCCATCTTTGCCATTGCTTTCAACAGAGATTGTTCCTTGATGCTTTGTTATTATTCCATGACTTACAGCAAGACCAAGCCCGGTTCCGCTCTTTTCTGATTTTGTTGTGAAAAAGGGTTCAAATATCTTTCCCATATCCTCAGGGGAAATTCCGTAACCTGTGTCAGTGAATTTTATTTCTACTGAATTATCACCTATAAATGAAGACTCAACAGTCAATTTTCCTCCATCTTCCATTGCCTCGGCAGCATTTAGTGCAAGGTTCATAAAAACCTGCTGGAGTTGTGACTGGTCACCCATTATTGAAGGAATGTTTTCATCGAGTAATTTATTAACCTCAATGTTTTGAAATAAGGATTGTGTTTCAACAAGGGAAAGAATTTCGTCAATGATATCGTTAACATCTATTGATTTAATTTCAGGCTCATGTTGCCTTGAAAAATCAAGCAATCCCTTAACAATTTTTTTACATCTTTCGGTCTGGGAAATTATCTTCTGAAGATTAACAAATGCAGAGGCATCCTCACTCAAATCCTCCAAGGCCAGATGACTATACATTGTGATTCCACCAAGGGGATTATTAATTTCATGGGCAACACCAGCAGCCAATCTTCCTACAGAGGCAAGCTTATCAGACTGCACAAGCTGCATCCTGGCCTTTTCCAGATTTTTTTCGGCCTCTATTTTTGGCCTTAAATCCTGAAAGATTGCCATGCTGGCAATTTCCTTACCATTCTCGTAAATAATAGACGCAGTGAGTTCAACTGAAATCTCTTCATTAGAAGAATTAATAATACTACTCTTAGTGCTGTTTAGCCTTCCAACACCTCCATAATCCGTGCTGCGCAATTTCTTCATAATGCTTCTTGCGCCACCAGGGGTGTAGTGATACTGGGCAATGCTCTTGCCGACAGCTATCTGATCGCTGTAGCCGAATATCTTTCTGGCGCTTTCATTCATTAATATAAGAACACCCTTCATATCAGCAACTACTATAGCGTTGACTGAGCTCTCAATTATCTTCTCAAGGAATTCCTTCGTCTTCTTCAGGTCCGCTTCCATATGTTTGGATCTGGTAATATCCTTGAATGTTGCTACAATACAATCTATATCACCTTCATCATTTAATAAAGGTGATAAAATCAAATCCTCGTAAAAATAGGTTCCATCTGGAAGTTTTCTTTTCCTGATAGTACTGACCTCCTTTTTTTCCGTCATTAAAATGTCAATATGATGTTCCAGTTCCGAATGTTTTTTATCGGACGAGAAAAAAATTTCATAACATTTCCTATAAAGAACGTCCTTCTCAGTCATGCCATATTTCTCATAAAACATTGTATTGGCGCTTATAACCGTCATATCCGGTTTAAAAATGACAATGGGGAAGGAAAGAGATTCACAAAAATGAAAAAATGTTTTTTGTAATATTAAATCTTTCATGATTTCAGACCTTGTCATTCACATTATACAAATGGCTGGATAACTTTATATCCCGTTGGATTGCAAACTAATTTGACATCAGTTCGGTCTGGATTATAGGGTTCAAGGTTCAGGGTTCAGGGGTTCAGGGGTTCAACCCGAACCGAACCATTGTGCATCCGGAGAGCCCTAAACTGGCTCAGGAAAAACCCGGGTTTAACGGTAAATGCCTAAACAAACAACCATTGAATCCCGCTGTAAGCGGGAAACCTTTGAACCTGAGTCGTTACTATATTTCCATAAAAGGAATGAAAATACTAAATACCATTGACACTATATAAGGACAGGGGAATCTCTTTTTGAATGCCGCAACACATATAGTCTTAGTGTGTATAAGGCATCCATTTTTGTTTCTCAAGACAAAGGTAAGCAGAACCGTGTATCTTTTATGGTATTGCCATAAGAGAATAACCTTTAAATTTTACTGTGCAGAATACTTAATGTTATCTGCACCCCATGAAATGATGCATAATATTTGCGGCCGAAAAAAGAGACTTTCCTGTCCTGTTGAGTTACAACCTCTCTTATGCAAAACTAAATTAACTTAATACTGCCTTCTACTTCTGTTTCAGGGCACTGTCAACATATTCTAATAAATTGCTTGGCACCACCGGCTTCTGAAGTATAAAATCACACGATAGCCAATCATCCTGTGGATAGGAGTCCCAAGGGCCCTTTAGATCTACAGATGTAATCATAATCCTTGGCTTATCGCGGGTTTCGGTATTTTTTATCAAGGCCTCAACAACCTTTGATCCTTCGCTGTATGTCTCCATCATTAAATCTATAATATAGAGATCGGGTTTCTCAGACTCCGATTTTTCGAGCCCCTCTTTGCCACTGTATGCCTCAACAATCTCGTAT
>JAYEMW010000082.1:0-4934 GCA_034718555.1 Thermodesulfobacteriota bacterium | reverse complement strand
ACAAGAAAAGAAAAGATAATGACTAAACGAATGAAGGACAAGGAGGCGGCGGAAAGAATCAGGGAAAAGATCTCACAGGTAACAGTAACTATTAAGGGAAAAGCCGGTGAAGAAGGAAAGCTTTACGGTTCTGTAACAAGCAGAGATATCGCCCAGAAACTTGAAAATGAAGACATTATTGTTGATAGAAAGAAGATTATTATTGATGAGCCGATCAGGACTATCGGTGAATTCAATGTTGGCATTAAGCTTTACCCCGAGGTAGTGGCACAAATAAAGGTATTTGTGGAGAAAATGCAGGAAGAAAAAACAACGGAGTAGAAAATATTAATGCCAAGGAAGAAGGAAAATTCATCACAATCAGCATATAAGGTACCGCCTCATAACCTGGAAGCAGAACAGGTTATATTAGGGGGCATACTGATAAACAATGATGCATTGAACCAGATTGTTGATCTTCTTTCCAGCGACGATTTTTACAGAAAGGCCCATTCTTTTATATTTGAAGGGATGCTAACATTATATAACAGGGACGAACCTGTTGATATTATAACCCTTACTCATATACTGGAGGAAGGCGGCAAACTGGATAAAATAGGAGGGAGCGATTATTTAGCATCTTTAGCAGATGCAACCTCTACATCTGCTGGAATTACCTATCATTCTGAAATTGTTAGAGATTTATCTACAAAAAGAAAGTTGATAGAGAAGTGCTCTCACATCTCTGATAACTGCTTTCAATCTACCATGGAGACCCCGGAGATTCTCGATTTAGCAGAACAATCAGTATTTGAAATAGCAGAGCGCAATGCCGGACAAAGTTTTTCCCACTTAAGAGAGGTAGTAAAAGAGAGCTTCGGAAAAGTGGAATCCATGGCCCATGGAAGCGGCAATATCACAGGTATTTCAACGGGATTCACTGATTTTGACAATCTTACTTCCGGACTTCAGCCATCTGATCTTATCATTATCGCCGGCCGTCCAAGTATGGGTAAAACGGCGTTAGCATTGAATATTGTTTACAATGCCGCTAAAGATCACAATATAGGGACTGCTCTGTTCTCTCTCGAGATGTCAAGTATGCAACTTGGAATAAGACTGTTGGGCCTTGATGGAATGATCGATGCGTCAAGGTTGAGAAAAGGAGCGCTGCAGGATGATGAGTGGACACGTTTAATAGAGTCTACTGACAAGCTTTCAAAGTTACCTATTTTTATTGATGATTCATCAGGTCTATCTGCATTGGAAATGAAGGCCAAGGCCAGGAGATTGAAAAAAAAATATGATATATCATTAGTGGTTATTGATTATCTTCAACTGATGCAGAGCAAAAGGTCTGTTGAATCACGGCAACAGGAAATTTCAGATATATCCAGATCCTTAAAGGCCCTTGCGAAGGATTTGAATATTCCTGTTGTGGCCCTTTCTCAATTAAACAGACAGGTTGAAGCAAGACCCAGTAAAAAGCCAATGTTGGCGGACCTGCGGGAATCCGGCGCCATAGAACAGGATGCTGATCTTATTGTGTTTATCTACAGGGATGAACATTATAATCCCACAGAGGAAAACAAGGACAAGGCAGAAATTATTATTGGAAAACACAGGAATGGTCCTGTTGGCATGGTTAATTTATTATTTAGAAAAGAGTACACGAAATTCCAGAATTATTACAAAGACGAGTCAGGATTAGGCATGGCGATTTAGCCCCCTGCTTTTAAGGTATATTCTGAGGATGTAAGTTTTTGCACCAGGAACACTACAAAAAACTATTATATACTGATCATTTATTCTTTGGGTCCTTTTATATCAAATCGATAAAATTTTCTTCCCATGGTTATCTATACCATTCTTTTATAAATCTACCACTAAAACTTGGGGCAAGGCCATAGAAAAAATATTTGGAAAAACAGGCGGCCTTAAGGCTAACCACTTAAAAAGACTCCAGAACATCTATAGACGGCGAGTGCCTGAAGGTGAAGTCATTTCCCGTGAAATGGCTCGTCGATTAGGGGAAATTTCCATTGCCATAAACAGGCAGGTAGCGCTTCTCATAGACAGAAAAGGAGATGTTGAATATGTTGTTGTGGGTAATGATCAAGGCATTTTTATCCCGGATTTGGCCAGGTTTAGGTCTGGCGCAGGAAGACTGAAGGGTCTAAGGTGCGTGCATACTCATCTCCATGGAGAACCATTAAGCCAAGAAGATTTAATGGATTTAGCGCTCCTAAAACTGGATTTGATGCTGAGTATTAATATTGATAACAGAGGGATTCCGAGAGATTTACATTATGCCCATATACTCCCTAAAAATAACTTGGGACAGCCATGGGCATTAGAGGATTTAACTGATATTGGAAAGCTCAATATAGATTTTACGGAATTCATAAAGGAACTTGAAGCGAAATTTGCAAAAACAGGTGAGGGCTTTGGTGTAGGTGGACAGGGAAGGGCTGTGCTTGTTAATGTTACGACATCTTCAAAAGAAAATGCGGAAAAATCAGTTAAAGAATTAACAGGACTGGCTTTAGCATGTGACCTTATAGTTGTAGATTCTATTATTCAAAAAAAAACAAAAATTGATCCCCGTTTCCTTTTAGGAAAGGGAAAGTTAAGCGAGCTCGTTGTGCGAACACTTCAGGTAGGTGCCGATCTTTTCATTTTTGACGGTGAATTAACGCCGGCTCAAGTCAGGTCGCTGACAAATTATACGGAGATGAAGATAATTGATAGAAGCCAGTTGATACTGGATATATTTGCCCGGAGGGCCGTTACAAAAGAAAGTAAAATTCAGGTAGAGCTTGCTCAATTAAGGTATCTTCTTCCCAGATTAATTACAAAAAATACTGCTATGTCCAGGCTTACTGGGGGTATAGGAGGCAGAGGTCCTGGAGAAACAAAACTGGAGATAAACAGAAGGAGGGCAAGGGATAGGATTGCATTGTTAAATAAAGAGTTGGAAGTGATTAGAGGGCATAGAAAAGAGAGAAGAAAGAAGAGAAAAAATAAACATATACCTATAGTATCAATTGTTGGTTATACAAATGCCGGGAAATCTACGCTCTTAAATAATCTTACAGGCAATCATTTAATGGCCGAAGATCGACCTTTTGTTACCCTTGATACTACAAGTCGGCGTCTCCGGCTAAGAAACAGAGAGGTTATTATAACCGATACCGTAGGTTTTATTATGGATTTGCCTGAAGAAATTCTTGATTCCTTTGCCACTACGCTTGAGGAACTAAATGAGGCGGACCTTCTTATTCATGTAGCTGATATTAGTAATTCGGGATTGGAAGATCAGATAGAATCAGTGAGCAATATCCTTAACAGCCTTAATCTGAAAGAAATAAAAACTATTTTGGCGTTAAATAAAAGTGACAAACTCAGCAAGGCACAGGCAAACAATATATCCTTAAAGCTCAATGGTATTCCAATCTCAGCTATTAATCCCTCCTCCCTTTTAGAATTAAAAAATGTGATAGAGCGCGCTATATTTTAGAGCCCTGCCACCCGTTTGATTTAATTTTTCTTTGATTTTTAGTAACTATAAAGCTGCTGCAAGACGGAAGGGAGTTTATTAATTTTGTACCTGAAATAGGGTCGAGCAGAAAAACTGCTGTTGATAACGCATCAGCCTCCATAGTTGTTGGCGCCTGGATAGATACACTCACATTCGTTAGGGGTGATAATCCTGTTTCCGGATTTATAATGTGATGAAATACCTTCTCTTGATCAAAAAATACCTCATAATTGCCGGACGTTGCAATAGAGCCGTTTTTAATTGACACTACAGATGGATAATTTTTTTTCTTTAATGGATCTTCAATGGCTATTTTCCAAGGTCTGTTATTTTCTTTTCCTCCTATTGCGCTGATGTCCCCGCCGGCATTTATAAGGGCATGTTTAATCCCCATATACGATAATTTTTCAGTTGCCTTATCTACAATATATCCCTTGGCAATTCCATCTAATGTAATTTGCATACCATCTCTTTTAAACCCTATAGATCTCCCATTTGTAGTGATAAATTTGGAATTTACAAGCCTCAAAAGGTCCTTTATCTTTTTTTCGCTATAAGATAAATTTTGTTGTTTTTTAAACGATTGGGCAAAGAAATCCAATACTGGTTTTATGGTTATGTCAAATAGCCCGTTGCTAAGTTGATTATAATATTTTGATTTATTAATTAAATATGAAAGCTCGGGAGGAACCTCATGCAGGAAACCTTCGTTGTTCAATTGATACAGAGGGGTGCTTGTATCAAACTTATTCATTATCTTGACTAATCTTTCTATTTCATTAAATGCCATAGAAATAGCCTCTTCCCCGCGATTTTTTGAGGGGTCAAGGACTGTCATGGAAACCATTGTTCCCATAGTGGGCAGAGATCTTGAGACCTTATACAGGTTTTTGTCAAATTTTATTGCCTCTGCTAATGGCATTCCTAAAGATGATGTCGCAACACCGGCCCCAAGCATGCCTGAAAATTTTAAAAATTCCCTTCTGTTTATATATCTATTTTTTATAATTCCATGTGATTTGCGTAACATATTTTCCTCCAGAACAATTTTTTTTCGTCTATAACATTTGCAATTGGTAAATACAAGATTTTTTTCTAAACTATTTGTTTTCAATTAATATTTTTTTTATTGAATTTCTTATTGGCCAAAATAGCCTGCAAAAGATTGTTTACGGACTTGAAAATATTTTATATCATGAAAACTTAAAATTATTAATTGACATTTTAAAGAAAGAGAATTATTAAAAGGGCTTTAACTATTTTATGAAAGAGTAAAAAACATATCTTGGAGGCTGTCCGAGAATAGCAATTTTTTCTCAAATCGAGGAATGCGAAAAAAATTACCGCAGGTATATGGTTGATATTCCGAGGATAATTTTTTGAGCATGACAAAGAGTTGAGGAAAAAGGGCATT
>JAYEMW010000081.1:0-4949 GCA_034718555.1 Thermodesulfobacteriota bacterium | reverse complement strand
ATTATAATGCGTTTCGATTCAGGAATGCCTGCTATTTTTCTAAGATGTTCCGGATAGTCCACAATGGCCCGCATAATGCAGGTGCCTAAACCAAGTTCCGGTGCGGCAAGGGCAATATTTTCAGTAACAAGACCAATGTCTAAAATCGGCCAATCGCTTTGGAGTACTTTATCTACAGCCAAGACAATGACAGCAGGCGCATCGTAAAACTGTACCATTTTTTCGCTCCAGTTTCTTTTCTTATTTGTCTTGTTTATGTGCAATATTTCAAATATCTGCTTTGCAAGGGCTACCTGTCTTTGCTTATAAACACCTTCAAGCACAGGAGCAATATCCCTTGTTTGTCCTACAGGCACATCAGGGTTTGGTAATCTTCCAAGGCGATAGTCCTTTAGATAGGCAGCCTTTACATTTTTTAGGATATCTGCCCTTACTACAAAAAACTCCCATGGCTGGAGATTAACGGCAGAAGGCGCATGAGTCGCTATCTCTAAAAGTCTAATTATAAGCTGTTCAGGAACTGGGTCAGACTTAAATGCCCTTATAGACCGTCTGGATAGAATAGCTTCGATAAGTTCCACGGTAGACCTCCACCTAATAATTATTGTGCAACACTTAGAACATAAAAAATTGACCGTACCATGTCAACATTAAACAAAAAATTCATTTTTTCTCATTCAAATATGATACATATTATACATGAACAAACAAAAACGTATATTGTTGGCCTTGGGAGTTCTTGTGTTAGATTCGGTTGTTTTTTTTCTGCCTTTAACCGCCTTTTTCCTTGCTTATGTTATAATCTATAATCCACCTTGGGTAAAAAATTTTATTGATGGGCTGGATTGACCACTAAAGGGGTTGTTGGAAAGAATTTACGTAACGGTTCAAAGGTTCAGGGTTTCCGCTGTAAGCGGGAAACCTTTTAACCCAACTCCTGGGTTGGAAATAGAGGTTTGTGTCCAAAATATTACTCCATTATACGCTATAAATCACGAGGTCTTAACTAAGAGTCTAATGCCGCAATCGGTGTCAAAAAAACCAACAGCAATGTTTAGTAAGGAATTAATTGAAAATGCGCTAAAATTAGGTTTTATTGCCATAGGGTTTTCCAGGCCAAACACTCCTTTGCATTTTAAAAAGTTTGTAAAATGGATAAATGAAGTTGAAATGGGGGATATAAGCTATTTAAAACGGCACTTGGATTTGAGGAAAGAGCCTAAAAAGCTTCTAAACGGCTTAAAGGTAATAATCTCTCTTGCTTACCCTTATCCGGCAAGCAAGCCAACAACCCCTGACGGATACAGCGCAGCAAGGTACACCACTCCTCAAGAGGAAGATTACCATATTAGATTAAGGGGCCTTGGTAAACAACTCTGTTTATTTATTACGGAGCGTTTTCCAGAAAGCCGTTGCAGGGTTTGCGTAGACTCAGCGCCTATTCTTGAAAGATCGTTTGCTTCTGAAAGCGGGATTGGCTTTATTGGGAAAAATAATATGCTTATCGTCCCAGGGTATGGGTCCTACTGTTTTTTAGTTGAAATCCTTACTACTGCCACATTTTCTATTCCCTCTTCCGAGCCCATAGAAAATAGATGCTACTCATGCACTAAATGCATTGATAGTTGTCCTTCAGGCGCCTTGAAAGCGCCCTTTTGCCTTGATGTCTCAAAGTGTCTCTCTTATTTGACCATTGAACATAAGGGTACTGTTGATAAACAGGCAGCAAAAAAAATGGGAAGTGTTTTTTTTGGGTGCGATGCATGCCAAGAGGTTTGCCCTTTCAACAAAAACGAGCCCCCTGTTGTTTCCCTTCCATCTACAGACGATATCCTTTCAATGGAAGAGGTTGATTTTACAAGCGCCATGGGAAAAACTGCATTTGAAAGAGCAGGTCTAAAAAAATTAAAACAAAACATAAGCTTAATCGTAGCCGTTCACGGCTTGAAACTTGAAATTGGAAAATAGAAATTTGGAAGACCTGCCTGCGGTTGCCTGCGCGATGTACTTGTCTCCATGCATCACACAGGCAGTTATGAACCGAGTTTACAAGTTGGATGCTTACAAACCGGCAGAAGAGTTATCAGATATGGTCTGGTGCGATTTTGACAAGTGATGGCCTTTCACGGCTTGAAACTTGTCGGAGATCCCGCCAAGCGGGGAAATTGGAAAATAGAAATTCGGGAGATTTGAAGAAACCAAATCATGGTTGCGAAAAGTCATCAGAAGAAATGTTTTATCTGATTCAAACGCGACAGAATACAAAGCAATAGTTGAAAAATCGACCTAAAATTGAATTCGTTCACCAACAGTACTAAAGCATGAAGGCCAAATTTCTAATCCCGCCCTGCGGGACTATTTTCTAATTTCAGCGTTCTGGGAACGCTTACTGAATTTATCCCTGGTTGTTTCCTTTAGATTATGTAATAATACAAGGCAAGTTCTTGCTGTCTTCTTACTATTTGCTTTAACATTCAGACCTCGTCATTCACATTATACAATCGGCTGGAGACCTTTATATCCCGCAGGATTACAAATTAATTTGACATCAGTTCGGTCTGGGTTCAGCCCGCCACAAGAACGGCGGATAAAGGTTCAGGGTTAACCGTTTTACGCTTTTTCCCTTAGCCATTGATTGTATTTTATTAATACCACGAGAGCACAACCTCTGAACCTCTGAATCCCGCTCTTTTAATCCCGCCAGGGCGGGATTGGGAACAGAGCTTTGTGTCCAAAATATTACACCATTGTACGTTATAAATGACGAGGTCTGTAATAAGAGAAATCATACCTTTTTTTCAGGCGGTGGATCGTAATATTTGTTTAATAAATCTCTATTTGTACAACGAAGAATTCTATTAATCCCAAGAAACCAACCTTTTAAAAAACCAAAACGATATATGCAAATCTTCGTGTATTCTGAGCAAGAAGGAATAAAATTGCAATCAACGTCAAAATAAGAACCATGTTTTTTATGCGATTGATACTTCTTTATTGATAGAATAGATAATTTTGATAAAAAAGTCATCTTCCAAGGGTTAAAATAACAGATTCACGTGTCCAAAATAATAAAAATCTCCTTTGCTCAATAACTTGGAAAACCACCTGCCAGCCCTCTGCCGCATATTGATTTAGAATATTCTCCAATTTGATTTGAGGAACTTTAGATGAACCTAACAATAAAGTGCCGCAACCACCCTCTTCAACACTTATTACCTTGTATTCTTTATATCTTTCCAATTTTGAATCACTCATCTTTTCGTTTAATATGCTTTTATTATCTGGTTCAGATTTCATCATATTCGGAACAGTAATAACAGCACCACATTTCTTACACTTCACTTTTTTTCCAGCAGATGATTGATCAACGGAATATACAGCGCCACAGTTACTACAACTAAATTTAATTTTCATGACTAAACCTTTCTACTTCTCTCCTAAGGCAATACTTTTCTTCATTTAAAATCCGATAGTATTTATATTTCAAGTTAATGTTTTCATTTTATAATTTTTTGAGTTTCTTTCAACTAATCTATTTTAAAGTAGAGTTCAAATAAAAACCACAAAAAGGCACTAAGATTATAAGAGCCACAGACCCACCCCAGTTAAATGGCCTTTCAGGATTTAACGAGGCACAGAAACACACAGACATTTTGTCCTATTTTAGGCCGCCCAAGTTAAATCCGCTGCGCTTGTTTTCTATGAAAAATTTAACGGGGTAAACAGATAAACGCGGACTTCGTACGCAGATAAAGAGATAAAAAAATAACTCTGTTACCTCTGCGGTAAATAATCGTCTGTGTGTGTGTCTGCGTGAGTCTGCGGCAAAATTGCCTATTTCGCTATAATTAGAACCACTGAGGAAAAAGGTTGAAGTTTTAATATCATTATCATATCTTAATTCTTGAAACTTTAACATGTATTCATCGAGGGAAGGGTATTACAACTGATGAAAATTTAATGGAAATGGTGTTTCATTTAAGGCAGAAAATGCATCATTAGCTGAACTTACAGTCAGTAAACCTGAAAATTTTAGAGTTAAGTTTTGCAATATTCCTTTATCAAAATGAGAATTGATTAGAATAGAAAAATGAAACCAATACGTCTTTCTGGACATGCTCGTTCACAATTGCCTTTTCGAGGAGTAGCGGAAGAGGAAATTATTGAAACGATAAATTCTGAAGCTTGGTTACCAGCTCAATCAGGTTAATTAGAATGTCGCAAGAATTTTCCTTTTGGTAAAAAGTGGAATAAAAAACTATATGCAACAAAACAAGTGAAGCCAATTTTTGTTGAAGAAGAGACTGAGATTGTAGTTGTCACAGTGTATACCTACTATTTTTGAAAGGAGGCAAGATTATGAAAATCACTTATGATCCGGAAGTAGATGCCCTGTATATCCGCTTTCTGGAAACCACAGTTACAACCCAACATATTGCTGAAGGGATGGCTGTTGACTATGATACAGAAGGACATCTGGCAGGTATTGAAATCTTAGATGCAGTTAAACGTCTTGGCGATAGAGATGTTTTTAAGCAGGTGATTTTAGAAGATATCGCTTTCGCCCACCATTAACTATGTTTATTAGCCCATTTTCCAACTCATGTAAAGTGTTGGGCCCATTTTAAAAAGAATAGACCAATGACACCGCTGAAATCAGCGGAACTATTTGTCCGTGTCCGTCCGTGCCTGGCACCTTTAATTTTTTAAGCAGGAATATGAGTTTTGCACAGATGGAAAAAAGATTAGGAGGCATTAGCGCCTCGGCATTCAGCCGGAACAAAGTGAGGGTAAGTGAGAAAATAGAAAAAGATCCATATTTGAGGTTCCGCTTTAAGAAAATAAAAAATGCATTGAGTGGATTTTAGTAAATAGTTAAGGTTTGACCCTCTCTCTTTCAAATGCATTGAGTGGATTTTAGTAAATAGTTAAGGTTTGACCCTCTCTCT
>JAYEMW010000080.1:0-4951 GCA_034718555.1 Thermodesulfobacteriota bacterium | reverse complement strand
GTAATGACGGAAACTTACACTCGATCGTCATTCCGGCGAAAGCCGGAATCCAGAGCTATTGCCCGGATTTATTGAGAACTTACTTCTCTTGCTGTGTCAAGATTGGAAATTTGTTTGGCAAGGCACCGAACATAATAGATGTTTTTAGTCCCCATCTAAAATATTCCCTAAACCTCCTAAAATTGATCCTTCACCTTTGCGATGACCTCCTCCTGACGGTGCATGTGAGAGTATCCGGTCGGCCATGCGAGAAAAGGGAAGGCTTTGCAACAGGACCGTCCCTGTTCCGCTAAGTGTGGCAAGAAAGAGTCCTTCGCCTCCGAAAAACATTGATTTAAGGCCGCCAACCATTTCAATATTGTACTGTACCCCCTGAGTAAAGGCGACAAGACAGCCCGTGTCAACCCTGAGCGTTTCATTGTTCAATTCTTTTTTAACCACTGTACCACAGGCATGAACAAAGACCATTCCATCTCCATGAATGCTCTGAAGGATGAATCCTTCACCTCCGAAAAATCCTGTTCCAAGTCTTTTGTTGAATGCTATCCCTAATTTTGTGCCAAGGGCTGCTGCAAGAAATGCATCTTTCTGGCAAAGCAATTTGCCGCCTACTTTTGACATGTCAACAGGTATTATTTTTCCAGGATATGGCGCAGCAAAGGCTACTCGTCTCTTTTCTTGACCTTCATTAGTGAAATGGGTAATGAAAATTGATTCTTGA
Source organism: Thermodesulfobacteriota bacterium (assembly GCA_034718555.1). Taxonomy (GTDB): domain Bacteria; phylum Desulfobacterota; class DSM-4660; order Desulfatiglandales; family B25-G16; genus M55B121. The sequence continues at coordinate 4,230 of JAYEMW010000080.1, read as the reverse complement.
GTCAGAACCCTCTTCCCTGCGCTTAGCATCTTGCCAAGGAAGCCTTCATTTGTATTAGACCCATCGCCCATCTTAGCCTCAAACGTGATTCCATTTTCCATGTAGTTCATGGCGCTTGCCTCAGCAATTACAGTTTCACCTGGATCTAATTCAACTTCTACAATCTGCATATCGTGTCCTAATATTTCATAGTCTACCTCTTGGCACTGCATTGTCACACTCCTCTCTAAATTTTAATGAAACTACTTAACATAAGCCTGAAAGTCCTGCTATCTTATTCATTAAAATATTAAGAAACATGGCGACAGGCATTTCCTTTTCAGCATGTATAGGTTTTCCAAAAGTTATTTTCACCTGAATTCTGAAGCCTGTCCTTAAATAATTAATACCAACAGGGATAAAAGGGACGTTTAACCGGGACAAAATCAATTTAACGATTCCAATTTGCCCAGGGCCAACCCTATTCATATAGTACGTTCCCTCTGGAAATACTACAACTCCTTCCCCCAGATTTAAGACTTCAATAATTTTAACAAGGGATTTTCTGCTTTCCATAAGACGTTCCCGATTCAAGGGAATGCCGCCAAGGGAGCTAAAGAACCAGTTAGATAAAAAATTATTAAAAAGCTCATGCTTTGCAATATAGTAGAGCGGTTTGCCTGCAGCAAGACTTAATAGAGGTATATCCTCCCACCTTTGGTGTTTTGGGGAAAGAATGAATCCGCCTTTCCCTGGAATATTTTCGATGCCGTGAATAGAAATTTTAAAAAAAAGCTGTAGAAATAACCTGCACGCAAGTTTTATTACCCAAAGAATTAGATATTTTCTCGATATCATATATATTTTCCAAAAAACTTAAAATAGCACACACAAATGGCCATTATCAAATAATTAAACGACAGATGACTTTGGTTATTGAACCTGTAGAAATATATCACTTGCATTTAAAGTTGTTAAGTGGTTATTTTTATGATGGTTGGTTTTATGAAAGGATTATTATGCTGAAACTTATAAAAAACGCAAATGTTTATGCACCTGAGCATATTGGAAAAAAGGATATCTTAATCACTGCTGATAAAATTGCGTATATCCAGGATTGCATTGATATTGGGGACTCAATTGAAATTGATACTATAGACGCAAATGGCAAAACCTTAGTGCCGGGATTTATAGATTCACATGTTCATATTGTTGGCGGTGGAGGAGAGGGCGGATACAAGACAAGAACCCCCGAGATAATGCTCAGCGATATAACTTCAGGGGGTGTAACAACTGTTGTTGGGTGTTTAGGTGTTGATGAGACAACAAGGACGGTAACCAATCTGATTGCTAAGGCCAGAGGCCTGGAAGAAGAAGGAATAAGCTGTTATATTCTCACAGGCTCATACCATGTTCCAGTAAGAACACTTACAGGATCAATTCAGGATGATATTATGCTGATTGACAAAATAATAGGCGTTGGTGAAATTGCATTATCGGACCATCGTTCCTCTCAACCTACAATTGAGGAAATAAAGAAAATTGCAGCAGCCTCGAGGATTGGTGGAATGCTTTCAGGAAAGGCAGGCATTGTAAATATTCATATAGGAGATGGTCCCGGCAAGCTCAGTATCTTAGAAGAAATAGCAGACAATACCGAAATTCCAATAACTCAGTTTATTCCTACCCATCTTGGAAGAAACAGGGATCTCTTTAAATCATCAATTCAATATGCCAAGAAAGGGGGTCTCATAGACCTGACAACGAGCACTGGAGAAAATTTCTTTGGACATGGAAACATTAAATGCAGTAAGGCATTAAAGGAAATACTTAACCAGGAAGTACCTATTGAAAGGGTTAGTTTCTCGTCTGATGGCCAGGGCAGTTTGCCCTTATTTGATGAACAGGGAGCATTCAAAGGCCTTGATGTGGGAAAAGTTACATCTTTATTTAATGAGGTGAGGGATGCAGTAATTGAAGAGAAAATTCCCTTAGAAACAGCATTAGCCGTGATAACCTCAAATCCTGCAAAAAACCTGAAGCTAACTGAAAAAGGCTCAATACAGGTTGGGAAAGACGCTGATTGTGTCATTCTCGATGAAAATCTTGATATAATAACGGTTATTGCAAAGGGCAAAGTTATAATGAGAGACAAAGATATTTTAATAAAAGGCACATTTGAGAGGTAGTACAATAAAATTACGAGGTCTGTAGATTAGGAGAAAGATATGAATTTTGATGAAAAAAATATGAAGAATTGGCTTATTTCAACACGAAGTGATTTTCACATGCATCCAGAGCTGTCAAACATAGAGATTCAAACAACTAAAAAAATAAAGGAAATACTTGAAGGCATCAATGTGGATGTCATCGAAATTGACGGATCAACAGGCTTAGTCGGGCTGATTCGAGGTAAATCAAACGATAAAACAATTGCCTTACGGGCGGATATTGATGCCCTGCCTATCCAGGAAATGAATGAAGTGTCTTATAAGTCCAAAAATGATGGAGTTATGCACGCATGTGGTCATGATGTTCACACGACAATTATACTTGGTGTTGCAAAGTATATCCAGGAATCAGGGCTTTTTAAGGAAATCAAAGGGAACGTAAAATTTTTATTCCAGCCTGCAGAGGAGAACGGTTCCGGGGCAAAAATTATGATTGACAAAGGTGTGCTGGAAAATCCAAAGGTGGACAGCGTCTTTGCCTGCCATGTCTCACCTGATCTTCCTATAGGAACAGTTGGCGTCAGCAAAACACTGAGTCACGCCTCTGCGGATATATTTAATATTGTTATCAAGGGAAAAGGCGCCCATGGAGGACGTCCTCATGAAGGGATTGATCCTATCGTTGCCGGCTCCAGTGTGGTAAGCACTGTTCAGTCAATAATAAGCCGTAACCTGAAACCTACAGATACTGCAGTTATTACATTTGGTAAATTTACGGCTGGAAAGGCGGCTAATGTCATACCAGAGGAGGCTTATATCGGAGGCACTATAAGAACCTTTGAAAAAGACGTCAGAGATTTGGTTGTTCAAAGAATGAAAGAAATTATCCAGGGGACTGAAAAAACATTTCAGGTTACCTGCAGCTTGGAATTTGGAGAAAACCTTCCGCCCAGTATAAACGACGAAAAGACCTCATCTTTCCTTTATAGTGTTGCCGCAGACGTTCTTGGGCCAAATAATGTTCGATATATTCCACCGGTGACTGGATCAGAAGATTTCGCCTATTTTACTATCCAAAGGCCGAGTGCAATGATCCGTTTAGGCTGTAGAAATGAAGAAAAGGGGATTACCCACATGCTTCATTCCCCGCATTTTGATGTAGATGAGGATGTTCTGTTAACAGGTGTTCGCATATTTACTGAGTCAATCCGGCAATTTCTTGCATGAAACTATTCGGGTTATGATTTAAAATTAGCTTGATTATATCTCAATATGGGCATATTACTACGAAGGTAGAAAGTTAATTTTTAAAATGATGAGGTCTGTATTTATTAAATTTGTATCTATTCACCAAATGACCCCGGCGCTTCGCTACAGCTCAGGGTTATTAATGAAAGAAACTTATAGGTCGAACAAGAGAGTTAAAGACCGTCAGGACAGGGGAATATCTTTTTGAATGCCCACAAATAATATGCATCATTTCATGGGGTGCAGATAACATTAAGTATTCCGCCCGGAAAAATTTAAAGATTATTCTCTTATAGCAATACCATAGAAAATACATGGTTCTGCTTACCTTTACATAGAGAAACAAACAGGGATGTCTTATACACTCTAAGGCTATGTGTGTTGCGGCCATTCAAAAAGAGATTCCCCTGTCCTGATATATAGGCAACGGCATTTAATATTTAATAATTCCATATCTTTGTGACTTAGTGCCTTTGTGGCAATTTATATCAATTGCATAAATTTTTCCAATACTCTTAGGCTCATACATATTGGACTGATGATATGAACAACGACTCCAATCTCCTTAAAGTAGATAACCTTAAGACATACTTCTATACCTTTGAGGGCACAGCTAAGGCAGTAGACGATGTATCTTTTTTTATAGATAAGGGGGAAACACTTCTTGGAATGTAGGTGTTCCTCTTACAGAGCCATCACTTGGGAATGATGATTGCCATTGGGAAAAACTATATGTATGCCGGTATGTGGTGGCTTGTCCTGTTTCCGGCGGCTGCCCTTTTTCTATTGGTGATAGGAATAAATCTTTTTGCAGACTGGCTGAGAGAGGAGT
>JAYEMW010000079.1:0-4953 GCA_034718555.1 Thermodesulfobacteriota bacterium | reverse complement strand
TTTGAATACACCGGGCCCCGCATACCTACTAAAAACACCCACGGCACAGGTTGCACCCTTGCCTCTGCAATCGCCACAGAGCTCGCCAAGGACAACACAATTCAATATGCCATAAAACAGGCCAGGGACTTTATACTTACTGCTATTAAATTCTCTTTACCGCTTGGAAAAGGCCACGGACCTACAAACCCATACGCCTTTATAGAAAAAGAAAAAGAAAGATTCCGGGTTTTAAGGGATTTAGAATCGGCCCTGGAAAAATTACGAAAAAGCAACATAGGTTACCTCATTCCCGAGGTTCAATCTAATCTTGGATACGCCCTACCCTATGCAGAGGGATATGAAGATGTAGCTGCATTTCCCGGCAGAATAATAAAATTAAATGATTCAATTGCTACTGTTTCAGGTCCAAGATTTGGGAGTTCAAGACATATTGCCAATATTATACTTACATTAATAAAGCATGACACCTGTTTTAGGTCTGCAATGAACATCCGTTTCTCAGAAGACATTGTTGAAGCCTGCAGGCGAGCCGGCCTGCGCATTAGCAGCTTTGACAGAAAAGATGAACCTCCACGGATAAAAGAACATGAGGGATCTTCATTAGAGTGGGGCACGCAGGAGGTAATAAAAAAATATGGAATTCCAGATATTATTTTTGACAAGGGTGACATAGGCAAAGAGCCCATGGTTAGGGTCATTGGGAAAAACCCCGGCGATGTTGTCCAAAAGGTTCTTACCATAATGAAAGGGGTATAGACCGGAAAAATACGTGATAGCATTACTGAATAATAAAGGAGAAAACCATGAGCGACGTTAAACCAATTCCTGAAAATAAAAGAAATTTAAATGGCCTTGATTTCTTTCTGCTGTGGGCAGGTGCGGCTGTTTCACTGGCGGAGATATGGGCAGGCGGAATACTGGCTCCCATGGGGTATATGGCCGGTATCATGGTAATCCTTTTGGGTCATATTATCGGAAATACACCCCTTGCCCTTGGAGGCATTATCGGAAGCAAGTGGGGCATTCCAACCATGGTAAGCACAAGAGTGGCCTTTGGTAACAATGGATCATACATACCGGCATCATTAAACATCTTGCAGCTCATTGGATGGACTGCTGTAATGATATGGATAGGTGGGCAGACAGCTGCTATGTTCACAAAGGCATCCTCCTTTTATACACCTGTTTTCTGGATTATCGTGCTTGGCGTTGTAACAACTCTCTGGGCAATTGTAGGAAACAAATTTTGGAAATGGCTTCATAGAATCTCAGTAACCGCCCTGGTTATTCTGTGTGCCATTATGACCTATATAGTATTCAGTAAGTATGGCGTATCCAGTTTATTATCAATGAAGGCATCAAATGATCTTCCGTTTATGATCGGTCTCGATTATGTTATCATTATGCCCATTTCATGGCTGCCTCTTGTATGCGATTACTCACGGTATGCAAAGGGGAATCGCAGCAGCTTTTGGGGTACATGGATTGGATATTTCATATTAAGCTCATGGATGTACATTATTGGACTGAGCACTGCATTAGCTACCAGTTCATCTACTCCTGAGACCATGGTTTTAGAACTGATGATCTCTTTTGGCCTTATTTTTCCAGCCTTGATCATAGTGCTTTTTTCCACTTTTACTACTACATTCCTTGATATTTACTCTGCATCCGTCTCAGCCCTTAATATCCATCCTGGGATAGGAGGGAAAAGGGGAATTATTATTGCAGGCGCCCTGGGAACAATAATTGCGTTATTTTTTAACCCTGAAACCTATTTACACTTCTTAGAGATGATTGGATTCATCTTTTGCCCGCTATTTGGAATTGTTCTGGCAGACTATTTTTTATTACGGAGGCAGGCTATCTTTCCTGATGAGCTGTTTATAAGGGGAGTCTATTGGTATACAAGGGGAGTAAACTGGGTTGCTATGATATGCTGGGCTGTTGGGGCAGCGTTCTTTAAGCTTGGTAAAATCTGGCAGATTGGAGGGGCAATCCCAAGCCTCGTTATTGCCGGCGTCATTTATCTTATAGTCATGAATGTGTTCAGGAAAAACGAGTAAACATTTAGTTCGTAAATTCGTTTCATCTCTCCCAAATTTCTATTTTCCAATTTCAAGCCATTAACTGTTACCCTTTTTTCAACCAATTAATTGCCATAAACAAGGATGAAATAGTCTTGCTGTCCTGTATCTCTCCCTTATTCACCATGTCTACCACATCATTCAGCTTTATCTTATGGACGCTAAGCACCTCATCTGAATCAAGATTTTGCCTGGCAGGTCTCAAATCAGATGCAAGAAAAACATGAATACGTTCATCTGAGTAGCCTGGTACCGGTGTAATCTCTCCCAATTTCTCCCATGTTTCAGCATTAAATCCCGTTTCTTCAACAAGCTCCCTTTTTGCACACTCAAGTGGCGCCTCGCTATCGTTGAGCGTTCCAGCAGGAAACTCCCATATAAAACTACCTACGGCATGTCTGTATTGTTTAATTAATAACACTGTGTTGGTGTCATAGATCGGCACCATCGCCGAAGCCCCGGGATGCCTGACGATATCAAGATTGGTGGTGACGCCATTTTCTAATGTAATATTTTCCCTCATTAGCTTGAATACCCTACCTGCATATAGTAGTTCTTTTTTATTAACTCTTACAGCCATAGTCTACACCTCTTATTATGAGAACTCTCGTAGAATTGATAGCACAACATCATTCCAAGCCTCAGGTCCCCCACCCTGGGCCTTAATTATGTTTGGATGAATCAACCCTTTCATAATCAACCCTTTCATATATGTTCCATTTTTACCTTTCATCAAGACAGCCTTATCCACAACCCTCAGCATAGGCAAATCATTTGGACTGTCTCCAAGTGCAATAGAAAAAAGGTCACTCTTTAACCTTTTATAGATATCAATTACTACCTTTACAGCCTTGCCCTTATTTCCTCCTCGGAATAGATGTATAAATCTACCGCCATGTACACAATCAAGGCCCAGCTTAATAGCATCTCTGCAAAACCTGTCCGCAGACCGAGCAGCATTGTCTAAAACTACAGGCTCATTAAATTCTCTTATAGATGCATGGGCGGCTTCCTCCTTTCCAAGACCGGTAACGGCAATTATCTCTTCGATGGACATCTCTGAAAATCCCCTAAAGTTAAATCTTTCTTTGAGAGATCTGGCTTTTTCAATCACCGACTTTACTGTGTCTCCAATATATATTGCATTATAATCGTCTATCGCCTTATTGGAATAGCCCTGCGGTAAAGGGAATGTTTTCGGAAAAAATATACCGCCCCCATTTTCCGTTATAAACGGGTGGCCAAGGAACATCCTTTTCATCCTGATAGATTCAATCTCCGGCCTGGTTTTACTGCTCACTATTACAAGGGGGATTTTAAGTGAATGTATTAGTTTTAGGGCAGGCAAGGCTTGCTCAAAGGCATAATTTTCGCTATCTAATAATGTGCCGTCTAAATCAGTAAATATTATGACCGCAGAATGAGATATTTTTGAATTTTTAATCACTTTTTCTCAACCTTTTTTGTTACAATATACCAGCCGATACGCAAAGGTGTCAATTAACTTTTGTCTATCACTTTAACAAATCACCCTGATGCTTCACTTCTGTGTTACTAATGAAAGAAACTTATAAGTTGAATAAGAGATAAGTTATAACCCAACAGGGCAGGGGAATCTCTTTTTGAATGTCCGCAAATAATATGCCTCATTTCATGGGGTGCAGATAACATTAAGTATTCTTCCCAGGAAAATTTAAAGGTTATTCTCTTATGGCGATACCATAGAAGATACACGGTTCTGCTTACCTTTGAACAGAGAAACAAACAGGGATGCCTTATACACGCTAAGACTATGTGTGTTACGGCCATTCAAAAAGAGATTCCCCTGTCCTGATATATAGGCAAAGGTATGTAATATTTTCATTCCTTGCGGTATGACCTATGAGGCATTTTTCTTCAAAATTTAATGTCTATATCTGTATTCTTGACTTTAAAATTTGTTTACCCTATTATTTTATCAGCCTTGCGAGGCGGTAAGTGTTCAGACAGGGATACAAAGAATAGAAATAGGTAAGTCAATGTTTTCTATGATATCATATTTAGGCAGATATACCATTGGTGTTGTTGGTAAAATGGGCCAGATTTCTATTCTCTTACTACAGGCCATTGCTTGGATGATGCTACCTCCATACCGATTCAAGGCAATAATCAAACAAATGGAATTTGTCGGGGTAAAATCCATCTTTGTTGTAATCCTTACCGGCGTATTTACTGGGGGTGTACTTGCCCTTCAAAGCCATCAAGGGTTCAAACTCTTTGGCGCAGAGACACTTGTAGGCTCAATCGTTGCACTATCAATGACAAGAGAGTTGGGTCCTGTTTTAACAGCCCTTATAGTAAATGGAAGGGCAGGCTCTGCTATGGCTGCAGAGCTTGGAACTATGAGGGTGACGGAACAGATCGATGCACTCTATGTAATGGCTACTAACCCAATCAAGTACCTTATTGTGCCCAGAATTGTTGCAGGTGTTATAATGCTGCCTGTTCTTACTATTGTCTCTGATTTCTTTGGCATTATAGGAGGCTATTTTGTCGGTGTTTTTCTGCTTAATATTAATTCCGGGATGTTTATGGCTAATATACTCCAATATCTTGAACTGGAAGACATATTTCACGGTCTTACCAAATCCATCTTTTTTGGGTTAATATTGACTCATATAGGTTGTTATAAAGGTTTTTATACAGAGGGAGGGGCTGAAGGTGTTGGGAAGGCAACCACTGAGGCAGTTGTAATCTCATCGGTCTTGATTCTTATAAGCGATTATATCCTTACATCTATTATGTTTTAATTATGATACACCTAATCAATATTTATAAATCATTCGGTAACAATGTAGTCCTAAATGGTTTAAACTTTACTATT
>JAYEMW010000078.1:0-24070 GCA_034718555.1 Thermodesulfobacteriota bacterium | reverse complement strand
TTTGCCAAGAATAATGAGTGTGAAGTGAAGAAAATGTTTGAAGAAAGGCTCAAGAAAGAGCCCTGATCATGCTTTCTTCCAGGAGATAGAATTTCATCTACAAAGATCTGCTGTTTGTTACTCAAACCTCAAACTTGAAATGTCCTGCTGCGCCCTATTGATAAGCCACCCCAGTTAAATCTGCTTCGCTTTCACTGACGTGAATTTAACGGGGTAAACAGATAAACTCAGGCTTCACACACGGATAAAAAAATAACTTAATAGTTCACCGCCCGCTTCGCTCAAGACGCAAAGGGGAAGTCATCTATCTCTGCGCTCTCTGTGCCTTGTGGTGAGAAACTAAATATATTCTCTGTTCCTGTCTGTGTCTGTCTGCGTGTGTCCGTGGCTAATTTATTTTCTGCGGCCTCTCTTGTATCTGTGGCCTTCCGGGACATAGTTAAGGTTTTACCCTCTTTGCTCTATGATACTGAGATCAATACAAGATATATTCCATGAAGATATTTTTTAAATTCTTTCCTAATATTTACACGCACCTCATTCTTTCTGTAGTAACAGGTTTTGTCTTAGGCTCAACAGCTATGATAGATCTTTCCCATGCAGGAAATGGTCCAACTCGTGTGGTATCCTGCCTGGGAGATAGCATTACAAATGGGTTCCCCTATGCGAGCACATTGAATACATATCCAGAACGTTTGCTGTCAGCGCTCGAAGCATCCTATGGTGATGGGAGCTACACTGTGATCAACCATGGCATTAATGGCTATCGGGCCGATCAAATTCTCGCCGATCTTCAAAATCTAAATTGGATGGCCAATGACAATCCCGATCTTGTCCTCTTAATGGTAGGAGGGAATGATTTATCCCAGGAGACCAATCCAGATGGCTCAAATTTCTTTGAAGTAATCACACGAACCGTGGCAGAGGTGCAAGCTATCATCGATCTGGTTACCAATCACATCAACCCGGATGGCTCTAACCCACAGATCAACGTCTCTGCTTTTATCCCGAATAATATCAGTGGCGTATCAGGATCACTTGCGATATCCCTTTATAATAATAGTCTAAAAAATAACCTGACAGGAGCAGATCTTTGGTTTACAGATAACTGGGATGATTTCTACGATCCGGATACAGTCCAGGCAAAGACATCATTAATGTTTGATAATATTCACCCAAATATAGATGGGTATGCCGTTATGTCTGAAAATTGGTTTGAAACAATACCCCCAGTGCCAACGGCAAAAACTGGTTCCGTCACCTCGGTGACTTCACAATCCGCTATACTGAATGGTATGGTCAAACCGAACTGTAAAGAGACAACTTACTATTTTGAGTATGGGCATACCAAAGATTATGGATATGAAACAGAAAGCCTGAGTGCAGGGTCAGGGGCGGCCTTTGTATCAGTTAGTACTAATATAGTGAAACTTATTCCTAATACCGCATATCACTACCGGATTGTGGCTATTAACAGTGCAGGGGCAAGCAATGGGTATGACCGGAGCTTTATTGCCAGGGGAAGAAAGGCCATGCCATGGCTAAATTTGCTTTTATTCTGACGATAAGGTTCGTGAGGCATCATTTCTAAGCAAGAGTGACATGAGGATAAAAATGGTTCTGGCTTTTTGTAATGTCATCCTTTTTTTAATTGCGATTGCCTTGCCTATCCAAGCAGCAATCTATTATATTCACCCGGAGGGAGGGACATGCGAGCAGTGTACCGGCCTTGTGGACGCACCATATCCAGGGTCCGGCGCCAATCAGAACTGTGCCTGGTCACAGAGTGACGGAGGGTATGGAGACGGTGTTGGTACCGGTGCAATGGGAGGTCACTGGATTATAGAAGATTCAACTTTCCGGCACAACACATCTGACGGGCTTGATCTCCTTTACGCCCGTTTTGATAGCCAGATTGAAATAAAAAGAACAAAGTCCTATGGAAATGCCGGTGATCAGATCAAGGTAAATGGACCAACAAAAATTGAAACCAGTTTGATGGTCAGTAATTGTAGTTATTTCGAGGGTAAAGATTTTAGCTATAATGTTAACAACTGTCGTGCAGGAGGAATAAACAGATAAACGCAGGCCTCGCACGCGGATAAAAACTCTGCGCTCCTTGCGGTGAAAAAGTTTTCAGACAAAATGGACCCCGCCATGCGCGGGGCCCCGACGGCGGGATCTTCGCTTTGCTCCGACAGGCATGGATATTCAGGATATAAAAAATCTATATCTGCGTTCATCTGCGTATATCTGCGGCTAAAAACTATATTTATATGTGTCTGTCTGCGTGTGTCTGTGGCTAATTTATTCTCTGCGGCCTCTCAAATTTAGACAGATTAAGTCAAGACCATTTCACGCAATATCGTGGAATAGACAAGACTAATGCACTATTTAGCACGTAACAGCCACGAACATGATTAGACTTACACCGTCAATATTTGCATTTTTAGACAGGATTTACAGGATGAACTGGATTTTTAAAACAACCTTACAAATATTTTCTACTGGATTATGATTTTAAGATTAAGAAGGTAAACATCCTATCTATCCTGTTAATCCTTTAATGGGCAACCCTCTCCATTCTTTCTCTGCGTACTCTCTGCGGTAAAATAATATCTGTATCTGCGTTCATCTGGGTATATCTGCGGCTAAAAATTATATTTATATTTTCCTGTCTGTGTCTGTCTGCGTGTGTCTGCCTGCCCCGTAGCTCCGGTAGATGGTACTGGGGTGGCCAATTTATTCTATGCGCCCTCAGCGTAGTACGGTAAAAAATTCTTAAAAAGCTTTACATTGAATGCATTGTCTGGTATGAATTTCATATACGTAAATACGGAGTATAAATATATGAAAATATCCGAAAGAGGGCAACTTACCTTACCGAAAACTTTGAGAAATAAATTCGGCCTTCACAAAGACGTTGAAGTCAATCTCATACCAGTTAAAAACGGCATCCTTATTCAAAAGTATACCCGAAGCATGCACCCTGTCGATAAGGTTGTAGGTATTCTGAATCGGCCTTCTGATACAGACAATTACATTAAGAAAATTCGTGGCATATGATAACGTCTGTTGATACAAATATATTGCTTGACGTCTTCCTTCCTGACAAAAAATTCGTCGCCGATTCTTCAAAGCTTCTCAAATCAGCATATGATGAAGGCGCTCTAATAATTTGTGATATTGTTTATGCTGAGCTTGTGCCACAATTCAATGACAGAAAATCGCTCGACAAAACTCTTTCAGAGATAACTGTAAAAACATCAGCGTTAAATACAGATATTGCCTTTATGACAGGTGAAAAATGGAATTTGTACAGAAAATCCGGAGGAAAAAGAAACAGAATCATAACCGACTTTTTAATTGGGGCTCATGCATCAGAAAAAGCGGACCGTTTTCTTACACGTGATCGGGGATTCTATCAATCCTATTTTCAGGAGTTAAATATATTGTCACTTTAGATATGTAATCTTGGAGCCTGCAAGATTAAACAGGCAGTGGATAAAGGCAAATTTTGCGAACGGATAAAAAAGCTCTGTTCACTTCGCGCTTGCCCGCCAAATTTTGTGGCGGGGTAAAAATATTTGTATCTGCGTTCATCTGCGTATATCTGCGGCGAAAATTTCTTAGACAGGATGTTCAGGATATTCAGGATATAAAAAAATTTGTATCTGCGTATATCTGCGGCTAAAAATTATATTTATATCTTCCTGTCTGTCCGTGTGTGTGTCTGTGGTTAATTTATTCTCTGCGACCTCCGCGCATTCTGCGTTTGCCCGCCTATTTTTATGGCGGGGTGAGAAAATTTAGTCCCTGCTGCCGCCGAATATCCTGAGAAGCATCAAAAACAAATTGATGAAATCAAGGTACAGGGAGAGTGCGCCTAAAATGGCTCCCTTTCTGATAACGGCTGCATCAAGGCCATCCGGCTGACTCCGGGCCATATCCTTTAATTTCTGGGTATCATAGGCAGTCAGGCCCACGAATACGAGAACCCCTATGTAGCTAATAATCATACTCATGGCGCTGCTGCGAATAAACATATTAACCAGTGAGGCGATAATGATACCCATCAGGCCCATCATAAAAAAACTACCGAGAGAGGTTAAATCCCTCTTGGTGGTCCACGCATAAATGCTTGCTGCCAAAAAAGTCGCTGAACATATAAAAAATGTGCTCACTATCGATGCCTTGGCATAGGCAAGAAAGATGAATGAAAGGGTCACGCCGTTTAGGGCAGCGTATACAACAAAAAGAGCGGTGGAGGTAGATGCGCTCATCCTGTTGACCCGGCTGCTTATGGAAAATACCAGGGCCAGTTCTGCTATGATGAGGCCAAAAAATATAAAATTGTTCCCAAATACCATGCGCATTATGGTTTCATTGTGGGATACATAAAAGGCAATAAAGCCTGTAAGTGCGAGACCTATACACATCCAGTTATAGACGCTTCTGACAAAGTTGTTGACCAACACTTCCGTTCTTGATTTTGTAAAAGAGATTGAGTCCATTATTTAGACCTCCTGATTTTTTAGTTTATTTTTCTACTCCTCGTAAATGTAATGACAATAAGATAAACCTTCAAATTAAATAATTCAAGTCAATATCCAGTATATTTAATGACGAATCTACTGAATTGTACGAAGGCTGCAGCAGGGCATGCTAAAAACTAAAAAATCCTTCGGTTAATTTAATCCGTGGGAACAGTATTTTTCCTTGACAAGTTCTGGGCAGGATATTATAAACGCCTCAGCCATTTACAGGCAGTTAGTTGAAAAAAAATAGAAAACTTTTCAAACCCTAACAGTACGGCAATATTAAGATAAAGGGAGAAGATTGTGGCCAGCGAAAATATAATTACCATAAACGGAAGTGAATATTCATTTGAGCCCAGCGAGACTATACTCCAGGTAGCGGAGAGAAATAATATTGATATCCCGACCCTCTGCCATATAAAAGGCTATACGCCTACAGGCGCCTGCAGGATGTGCGTAGTTGAGGTTAAAGGCGCGAGAAACCTCTTGCCTGCCTGTGCAACGCCTGCTTCTCGAAATATGGTGGTTGAAACGGAATCTGAGAGGGTAGTTAAATCAAGAAAAATTAACATAGAGCTTCTCCTCGCATCCGGGCACCATAACTGTCTTACATGCGAGGCAAATGGAGACTGCCGCCTTCAGGACCTTGCATACAAGTATCAGGTGGAGAATGTCCGATTCACGGAAACCCCTTCCGAATATCCTGTGGAAACAAACAATGCCATGATCATAAGAGATTTTTCCCGGTGTATTATGTGCGGTCGTTGCGTCCAGGCATGTAATGAAGTTCAGGTAAACAGAGCTATTTCGTATGGTTACAGGGGAGCTACATCAAAAATTGTTGCCATTGGTGATCTTCCCTTAAATGAATCTGATTGTGTCTTTTGTGGCGAATGTGTCCAGGCCTGTCCGGTAGGCGCATTAATAGAAAAACCCCGTCGATTTCAGGCAAGAAACTGGGAGGAAAAAATCATTAAGACTACCTGCCCGTATTGCGGCGTAGGTTGTCAGTTAGATCTCCACATTAAGGACAATAAGATTGTCAGGGTAACAGGGACAGAGGATGTTCCGCCTAACTACGGAAGTCTTTGCGTAAAGGGGCGCTTCGGATATGACTTTGTAAATGATTCCGAGCGGCTTACCACGCCCCTCATAAAGGAAAACGGTGAATTCAGAGAAGCCTCCTGGAATGAGGCCCTCTCCCTTGTGGCCAAAAAATTGGGAGAGATAAAATCAAAGAATGGACCTCACAGTATTTCAGTATTCTCTTCGGCGAAAATAACCAATGAAGAAAATTACCTTGCCCAGAAATTCACCAGGGCTGCTATCGGCACAAACAATGTTGATCACTGCGCCAGGCTCTGCCACGCATCAACAGTAGCAGGCCTTGCAATTGCCTTTGGCTCAGGCGCCATGACAAATCCAATAGCCGATATTGATAAATCAGAGGTTCTTCTTGTAACCGGCTCCAACACCACAGAGGCCCACCCCGTTATATCATCATATATTAAAAGAGCAGTTGAATCAGGCAGGGCCAAACTCATAGTGATTGATCCAAGACGTATTGAATTAACACGCTTTGCCTCCATCTGGTTGAGACAGACCCTTGGAACAGATGTGGCATGGGCCAATGGTATGATGCATGTAATCATAAAAGAAGGACTTTATGACAAGGAATATACTGAAAGCAGGACGGAAGAATTTGATTCCCTGAAAGAGATGGTTGAAAAATACAACCCTGAATATGTATCGACCATTACAGGCATCCCGGCAGAAGATATTATTAAGGCGGCAAGGCTATACGGCAACGCAAAACCTGCCTCCATATTTTTTGCCATGGGGATAACACAGCACAGGACAGGCACCGATAATGTAAAGTCAATGGCAAACCTGGCCATGCTTTGCGGAAATGTAGGTGTACCAGGAGGAGGAGTAAACCCATTAAGAGGTCAGAATAATGTGCAGGGCGCCTGTGATCTTGGGGCCCTTCCCAATGTGTACAGCGGCTACCAGCAGGTGGCTAATTTAGAGGCAAGAGAAAAAATGGAAAAGGCCTGGGGTGTAAAAGGCCTCTCTGCGACACCTGGACTGACTGTTACGGAAACCGTGGAAATGGCCGGAGAGGGAAAACTTAATGGCCTGTACATCATAGGGGAAAACCCACTTGTATCAGATCCTGACCTTAACCACGCAGAAGAATCCCTGAAAAAACTTGACTTCCTTGTAGTCCAGGACATCTTTATGACAGAAACCGCAATACTGGCTGATGTAGTATTGCCTTCAGCCTCTTTTGCGGAGAAGGATGGAACATTCACAAACACTGAGAGAAGGGTTCAAAGGGTTCGGAAGGCCTTTGATCCGCCGGGCCAGGCAAGGCAGGACTGGGAGATTATTTGCGACCTGTCTTCCAGGATGGGATATCCAATGGCATACGATGATCCAGAGGTTATAGCGGAGGAGATGAACAGCGTAACACCCTCTTATGGAGGGATATCCTACAGCAGATTAGAAAAAGAGGGACTTCACTGGCCCTGCCCTACCGAGGATCATACAGGAACACCCATACTCCATGTCGGCCAATTTGCAAAGGGAAAGGGGTTATTTCATGCAATCAACTATATACCGCCGGCAGAATTGCCGGATGAGGAATACCCCCTTTATCTAACCACAGGGCGTGTCCTATATCACTTCCATACCGGCACAATGAGCATGCAATCCGAAGGCCTCAATGAGATGTCGCCGGAATGTCTCGTTGAGATGTCTCCACAGGATGCCCTTGATTATAATGTAAAACAAGGGAGCATGTTGAGAGTAAAATCCAGAAGAGGAGAGATCGATGCCCGGGCGGATATTTCTGAAAAGGCGGTAAAAGGTTCAATTTTTATACCATTTCATTTTGCTAAGGCAGCAGCCAACAAACTTACTAATGCCGCGCTTGACCCGATCGCCAAAATACCGGAATTTAAGGTTTGCGCAATAAAGATTGAAACTATATAGGTGTTAAGGAGAAACAGAATGTCAGATGTAAATTCAGGCCCTAAAAAAGAAATTACCCCTGAGATGTGGAAAGAAGTAGACAAAATAATAGAGAAATACAAGGATAAACAGGGCTCCCTCATACCTGTTCTGGAGGAATGCCAGAATGTGTGCGAATATCTCCCCATGGAAGTGCAGAAGAGGATATCAAGAGGACTAAACATCCCTGGAAGCACAATCTATGGTGTAGTAACATTCTATTCCTTTTTCACTATGGTTCCAAAAGGTAGGCATACTATCAAAATCTGCCTGGGAACTGCCTGTTATGTGCGGGGCGGAAGAGCTAATGCAGAGGCCATACAGGATGAATTGGGGATAGATGTAGGAGAAACCACAAGCGATCTGAGGTTTTCCCTGGATTCGGTTCGGTGCCTTGGCGCCTGTGGTTTGGCGCCGGTTATGGTCGTGGATGAAGACATACATGGATTATTGACAAAAGAAAAGACACTTGATGTTTTGGAAAAGTATAAGTAGGAGATTAACAGATGTCAAAACTTGATCGGGATAAGTTAAATAAAATAAGAAAAAACGGGAAGCGCACCTTTGATATCCGCTTGGGCAGGGTACCGGTCACACCTGATGGCGAAAAACATCTAATGATATGCGGAGGCACTGCATGCCACGCAACCCACAGCAGAGATGTCAAGCAGGCCCTCATACAAGAGATTGAAGGCCATGGAATTGCTGAAAGATGCAAGATAGTTGAGACCGGCTGCAATGGTTTTTGCGCCCAGGGTCCAGTTATGACGGTTTATCCCGATGGCGTGTTTTATGTCAAGCTGACTCCTGAAAATATAAAAGATATAGTATCAAAACACCTTATCGATGGAAATCCGGTTGAAGAGCTCTGTTATTATGATCCGGTGAGTGACAGGCGAATCCCTCATACAAATGATATACCGTTCTTTGCCAATCAGCAGATGCTGGTCCTCAGGAATAGAAGTCTTCTCGACCCTGAAAACATTGACGAGGCCATAGCCAGAGATGGGTATCAGGGCACTGCCAAGGCGCTTTTTGATATGACACCAGAGGATATTATAAATGAAATGAAGGCCTCCGGTCTTAGAGGCAGGGGTGGCGCAGGATTTCCTACAGGTTTGAAATGGGAGTTTGCCGGCAGGGCCAGGGGTGATGTTAAGTATATCCTATGTAATGCAGATGAAGGTGATCCCGGCGCCTTTATGGACAGAAGCGTTCTCGAGGCCGATCCCAATGCAGTGATTGAAGGAATGATTATTGCCGGTAAGGCCATAAATGCCCACAAAGGATATGTTTACTGCAGGGCCGAGTACCCACTGGCTATATCAAGACTCAGCATTGCCATTGAGCAGGCTCGAAGCTATGGCCTGTTAGGAGAAGATATCCTTGGAAGCGGTTTCAGCCTTGATCTTGAGATCTATCAGGGCGCCGGCGCATTTGTGTGCGGAGAAGAGACTGCTCTTATGACATCTATTGAGGGTAAGAGGGGCATGCCAAGGCCAAGGCCGCCCTTTCCTGCTTATCAGGGTCTATGGAAAAAACCTACAGTATTAAATAATGTAGAAACCCTGGCCAACGTAGATCAAATTATATTGAATGGCGGCCAGTGGTATGCCGATATTGGGACAGAGACAAGCAAGGGAACCAAGGTATTTGCCCTTTCAGGCAAATTACACAACATAGGCCTGGTTGAAATTCCAATGGGGACACCGTTAGGGGATGTTATTTATGCCACCGGCGGAGGAATACCTGATGGAAAAAAATTTAAGGCGGTGCAGTTAGGAGGCCCATCAGGTGGATGTATCCCATCTAATATGCTCGACACTGTCACTGATTATGAGGCCATAGCCAGAGCTGGGGCAATTATGGGCTCCGGTGGAATGGTTGTGCTTGATGAAAACAACTGCATGGTAGATATAGCCAGATTCTTTATGGAATTCTGTCAGGATGAGTCATGTGGAAAATGTACACCATGCAGGGAGGGGACAAAGAGGATGCTGGAGATACTTACCAGGATCACGGAAGGAAAAGGCAAAATTGAAGACCTTGACATCCTGGAAGAACTTGCTGAAATGGTCAAAGATACGGCATTATGTGGCTTGGGTCAGACTGCCCCTAATCCCGTTTTATCCACATTAAAATATTTCAGGTACGAATATGAAGACCATATTTTAGAGCATCGCTGCGAGGCCGGTGTATGCACTGCCTTAGTTAAGGCCAAGTGTATAAATTCCTGCCCCCTCGGACAAGAAGTGCCTGGGTATATCTCCCTGGTGGCAGAAGAAAGATATGAAGATGCGATAAGGCTCATTAGACAAACCAACCCAATGCCTGGGGTACTTGGAAGGGTATGCGCCCATCCCTGTATGAATGCTTGCGTGAGGGGCCAGACTGATGAGCATATAAATATACAGAAGATAAAAAGATATGCCGCTGACATGGCAAGGGAAAAGGACATAAAGGTTGAGTTCAAGAAGGCAAAAGAAAAAGACGAAAAAATAGCCATAATAGGAGGTGGCCCAAGTGGATTAGCAGCCGCTTACTACCTGAGTCTTATGGGCTATAAACCAACCATATTTGAGGCACTGCCAAAACTTGGCGGTATGCTTAGATATGGCATACCGGCCTATCGGCTGCCTCGTAATATATTAGACGAAGAGATTGATTATATTTTAAACGCGGGCGTAAATGTAAAAACAGGAGTGAGCATCGGAAAAGATATTTCATTTGACGAATTGATGAATACCTATGAAGCGCTGTTTATCGGCATAGGGGCACAAAAGAGTCAGAATATGGGAGTCCCGGGAGAGGATCTAAAAGGCGTTTTTGGCGGGGCGGAATTTTTGCGACAGATTGAATTAAAAGCATCGCCTGATATAGGCGAGAAGGTTGCAGTAGTTGGTGGTGGGAACACAACTATTGATGTGGCCAGGATGTGCAGAAGAATGGGCGCAGATGTGACCATCTTATACAGAAGAGAGAGAAAAGATATGCCTGCTGACGAAGAAGAGATACAGGATGCCATTGATGAAGGCATTACCCTAAAAACGTTGATGATGCCCGAATCTATTACAAGAAACAATGGGAAACTTGCATTTAAGGTTAATAGATGTGAGCCCAAAGAGTTTGACAGCAGTGGTCGAAGAAAACCAGTGCCTATTCCAGGCGAGATTATAGAGGAAAAATATGATAGTGTTTTCGCAGCTATAGGACAGACAACTGAACTAAATTTATCAGATAAGTTGGGGCATGAAAGGGGAAAAATTACTGTAGACAGACTTTCACTTAAAACCAACCTTGATAATGTATATGCAGGCGGTGATGTGGTTACAGGCCCTGCCATAGCAGTGGATGCCCTTGCAGCAGGAAAAAGAGCGGCTTTTGCCATTGATCGGGATATCTCAGAGAAAAAAGACCAAAGGCCTTACAAGGAGCAATTAGAGAGCATATATATAAGCATGAGACCGCCGGGAGAGACGGTCAAGCAGGAGATGGAAAGGCCACGAAAAAAGTTAAGCGCGGAAAGAATAAATGATTTTTCAGAAGTAGAGCTTCCGCTTGATAAAGAGAGTGTAAAAAAAGAATGCGGACGATGTTTAAGATGTGATATTAAGGTGGATTAATGCCTAAGCAGGGAGGTTTTTATGTTTAAGATAGTCAACAGAGAAGAGATGGCAGAAGGTACTGTAGTGTTAAATGACATTATGGCGCCCAAGATTGCCGACAAGGCCAAGCCCGGCCAGTTTGTTATTATCAGGGCCAATGAAACAGGTGAAAGAATACCATTAACCATGGCAGAAACAGACAAAGAAAAGGGCACCATCACAATAATATACCAGGTAGTAGGCAAATCTACCGCGCTATTCAAATCACTTAAGGCAGGAGATTCATTTCTGGATATTATCGGACCCCTTGGAAGCCCAACACACATAGAAAAAATAGGTAAGGTGGTCTGTGTAGGAGGTGGGACAGGTGTTGCCGTTATGCACCCAATTACCATGGCATACAAGGAGGCTGGAAACGATGTAACGGCAATTATAGGCGCTCGCAACAAAGGTCTTTTGATTCTTGAGGATAAAATGAGAAAAGCATCACATACCCTGAAAGTTTGCACAGATGATGGCTCATATGGACATCACGGATTTGTAACAGATGAATTGAAAATAATACTTGATCAGAAGCAAGCAGACCTTGTCGTAGCTATTGGCCCGGTGCCTATGATGAAATTTACCTGCGCCATGACAAAGGGATATAATGTAAAAACGGTTGTCAGCCTTAACGCTATAATGGTTGATGGAACAGGAATGTGTGGATGCTGCAGGGTTTCAGTAGGAGGGGAGACACGTTTTGCCTGTGTAGATGGGCCGGAATTTGATGGGCACGAGGTAGATTTTGACGAACTGTCTAACAGGCTGCAGGCCTATGTCGCTGATGAAAAGGCCTCATACGAAGCCTTCGAGGAAAAGTATCAATAATATAAATAACTGGTTTAGCTTGTTTTACTATTATCAAGCCAGTTCAGCATTTAAGCATGGAGGGAAATCATTAAAATGGCGGAAAAACCCAAAAAGGAAAAAATACTTAGGCAACCAATGCCTGAACAGGATCCCAAGGTTAGGGCAAAAAATTTTGACGAAGTGCCCTTTGGTTATTCAGAAGAGACCGCAATGAAGGAGGCAAGCCGGTGTCTCCAGTGTAAAAATCCATCGTGCGTGGCCGGTTGCCCGGTGGAAATTAACATACCTGCCTTTATCTCCAAAATTGCCGACGGGGATTTTGCAGGCGCCATAGCCAAGATTAAGCTGACAAATGCACTACCTGCAGTATGCGGAAGGGTATGCCCTCAAGAGATGCAATGCGAGAACTCATGTATTCTTAACAGAAAGGGAGAGTCTGTTGCAATTGGGAGGCTGGAGAGATTTTCAGCAGACTGGGAAAGGGCGCAAGGTGAGGTTTCAATTCCACCTAAAGATACCCCTACCGGAAAGAAGGTTGCCGTGGTCGGTTCCGGTCCATCAGGATTGGCTGTGGCTGGAGACCTTATTTTGAAGGGCCATGATGTCACGGTATTTGAGGCATTTCAGATCCCAGGCGGTGTCCTTATATATGGAATTCCAGAGTTCAGACTGCCCAAGGCAATTGTGGCTGCAGAGTTAGATTATATGAAAAAACTTGGCGTTAAATTTGAAGTAAATACCGTTGTTGGGGCGACTGTATCAGTAGATGAGTTATTCGAGGAAGGCTTTGATGCTATTTATGTTGGTGTTGGGGCGGGCCTTCCGGTTTTCATGGGTATACCGGGGGAGAACTTGATAG
The DNA here is from genome assembly GCA_034718555.1 of Thermodesulfobacteriota bacterium. Classification (GTDB taxonomy): domain Bacteria; phylum Desulfobacterota; class DSM-4660; order Desulfatiglandales; family B25-G16; genus M55B121. The sequence goes on along the minus strand of JAYEMW010000078.1, from coordinate 11,201 downwards.
GCATATATTCCGCAAATGAATACCTGACGAGAAGCAATCTGATGAAGGCCTATCTATTCCCAGAATATGATACGCCTATTGCAATGGGGGGGAATGTAGTAGTGTTCGGCGCAGGAAATGTAGCAATGGATTCTGCAAGAACAGCGCTGCGCCTTGGAGCGGATAAGGTAACCGTTGTTTACAGACGCTCCAGACAGGAGATGCCTGCCAGGGGAGAAGAGATTCATCATGCAGAGGAAGAGGGAGTAGAATTTTACCTTTTGGCCGCACCTTTAAATTTTATTGGCAATGATAAGGGACGCTTGACTGGTATAAGGTGTCAGAAGATGGAATTAGGCGAACCGGACGCATCCGGAAGAAGAAGGCCGGTGCCCATTGAAGGCTCTGAATTTGAGATTTCCTGCGACACTGCCATTGTTGCCATAGGGGCGGGTGCAAACCCTCTTTTAACAAAGGCTACCCATGATATTCAGATGAATAAGAGGGGATACATAATAGCCGAACCTGTGACCGGAAAGACCACCAAGAAAGCGGTTTGGGCCGGCGGCGATATAGTCACTGGACAGGCAACGGTTATACTTGCCATGGGTGCAGGCAGAACAGCGGCCAATTCTATCCATAAGTATTTGACTATCGGGTGGTAAATTAAATCGTAATCGTTTAAATGTTACATTAGAGGGCTCTATGGATGCTGGTTCAAAAAAGACGGGTAAAAATGGATGGATATTTTTATTATTCGGTTTTATTGGGGCTCTAATAGTAGGTTGGATAGTATTTCCAGCCCTTCTCTATTCTAAAAAAGATCAGCCGATAAACTTCAGTCATGCCCACCATGGTCCGGAATCAGACGCTGGGATGAGCTGTGAGGATTGCCATTTTTTTCACGATGACGGTCAATTTTCCGGCATTCCCAAAATTGACAAATGCATGGAATGTCATGAAGACCCGGAATCACCATTAGGCGATAGCCAGGAGGAAGAAAAATTATTTACCGACTATATTGTCCCGGAAAAGGAAATCCCATGGCTTGTTTACTCTCGTCAACCGGAATGCGTGTATTTTCCCCACATGGCCCATGTTAAAATGGCGGAGATTGAATGCAGTGTCTGTCATGGAGATATGGATAACCAGGATACTATGCCTGTTTATAAGGTTAACCGGTTAACCGGCTACAGTATAGATATATGGGGGAGAAATATTGCAGGTCTCAAAAAACACACATGGGAAAGGATGAAGATGGATGACTGCGCTGAATGCCATACTCAAAGGAAAAAGGAAAATAATAATGCATGTTTTGTATGCCATAAATGAGGACAGGGAAAATGGAATTTAGCCGAAGGAATTTTATCAAATTTGCCGCAGGGGGCGCAGCAGGAACGATGCTATCACCGCTGCCCTGGAAGCTAATAGATGATATAGCTATTTGGACACAAAACTGGTCATGGGTGCCTGTGCCGGCTAAAGGAAAGTTTTCTTCTTTAAGCTCTGTATGCACGCTTTGCCCGGGCGCTTGTGGTATAGAGGTTAAAAAAATTGGGCAAAGGGTCGTAAAAATAAATGGCAGGAAAGGCTATCCTGTTAATCAAGGTGCCATTTGCCCCCTCGGGGCTGCTGGACAGCAAATTTTATACAATGAGGGGGTACGGTGGCAGACCCCAATGAAAAGAGTTGGATCACGGGGATCAAAAAAATGGAAAGAGATCTCATGGTCAAGCGCAATAGACCAATTGGCCTCAAATATAAACTCCCTTAGGGATAAAGGAACACCTGAAAAAATTGCAGCAATAGATGGAAACCCTTCCCGCTCTACAATGGCCCTTCTTGTAAAAAGATTAATCAATGCTATTGGCAGCCCAAACTACATGACTGTGCCACGGGAAGAGGATACATATTCCATGGCTGTTAGAACCATGCAGGGAAACAATGGTCCTGCGGCATTTGACCTGGAGAACGCAGATCTTATATTGAGCTTCGGCTGCGGTTTGTTTGATGGCTGGGGCGCGCCCGGCAGGATGTCAAACGCCTGGGCTTACTGGTCTGCAGATGGGCATGGAAAACCCTACATTGCCCAAGTTGAATCAAGATTGTCAAATACTGCATCAAAGGCCGATATCTGGCTTACCCCATACCCTGGGACAGAGTCGGCACTGGCGCTTGGAATGGCCTATGTGATTATCAAAGAAAAACTGTACCATAGAAAATTTATAGAAGAATTTACATCCGGTTTTCATGACTGGACTGATGACCGTGGGAACAAGCATAAGGGATTTTCCAAGATTGTCCTGGAAAAATACACACCCCAGGCAGTGCAAAGTATAACAGGAATAAACAGTAAGGACATTATCAATGTAGCAAGGAGATTTGCATCAGCCCACCGCCCTGTTGCAATTGCCGGCAGGGGAAAAGGAATGTTGCCGGGCAGCCTGTACGACTTTATGTCTGTACACACCCTAAATGCATTAGCCGGAAGGATAAATGAAAAGGGAGGAGCCTTACTTGCAGATAACCTCCCCCTGGGCAAGTGGTCGGACATAGAATATGACTCTGTTGCCACGGAAGGTCTGACAAAAGAAAGGGCAGACATGGCCGGAAGCGGGCAATACCCTTTTTCGGAAAGCTTAATAAATAAATTTGCAGAGGCAGTTAACAGCAATAATTCTATAGACACCCTTTTAATATTTTCTTCGAACCCTGCATATAACACACCGGACAACAAGGGGTTTATCGAGGCATTAAATAAAATTCCTTTTATCGTCAGTTTTTCACCATTTATTGATGAAACATCAATGTTTGCAGACCTAATACTGCCTGACCATACACATCTCGAGAAGATGACGGATACAGTATGGCCGACTGGGCTGCAGTATCCCGTTTATGCACTGTCCAGGCCGGTAGTAAAACCAATTTACCGGACAAAACATAACGGAGATGCCCTTATATCGCTGGCGAAAAAAATAGGGGGATCAGTTGCCGATTCTTTTAAATGGCCTGATTTTGAACATGCCCTAAAGGATAGGGCAAGAGGGCTCTATGACTCAGGAAAAGGAGAAATTTCATCTGACAAGGTGGTTTCCCACTGGAAAAACCTGGACAGGCAGAATTTATCTAAACATGAATACGCCTCTTTTGATTCCATGTGGAAGGAAATAAAGGAGAAGGGATGTTGGTTTGACCCTATGCACTCTTTTGGCAATTGGCCGGAAATATTTCATACAAAAACTAATAAATTTGAGTTTTTTTCTACAATCATAGAGGCCTCTCTTGAAAAATTTGGCGGTACAAGGCCAGTTGATGATATACTGTCAGATCTTGGAATTAGTTCCAGGGGGGATGAGATAAACATGCCTCACTATGAGGAAAAAAGACCAAAAACAGAAAAAACAGACAATAGACTACTCTTACTTCCGGTTGAATTGATCAATCTTTCAAGTGGTTGGATAGGGAATCCACCATTTCTTAATAAAGCACTTTTGGACAATCAGCTCAAAAAGAATGATATTTTTGCAGAAATTAATCCGAAAACAGCATCTCAATATGGCCTGAAGGAGGGCGCAAGGGTGGCCCTGAAATCCTCTAAGGGAGAAATACAGGTCAGGGTGCATATTTTTAACGGGGTCAGGCCAGGCATTGTTTTTATACCCGCCGGCCTTGGACATACTGCCTATGACAAATATTTAAAAGGCAAGGGGTCCAACCCCTACGATATAATTGACAGCACCGAGGACCCTTTGACCGGACAGCCCGTATGGTGGAATACAAGGGTGGAAGTAGTAAAAGTATAAGGATTATGAAAAGAGACTCCTGGGAAATAAATCTAAAGGATAAGTGATGAAAAAGGAAGATAATATTAGAGGCGCAAGATACGGGATGATTATTGACTTGGATAAATGCACCGGCTGCGGCGTATGTGTTGCTGCCTGCGCCTCTGAAAATAATATCCCTGTTATGTTTGATGAATCGGACAAAACAAGGAATATAAGCTGGCTGGAAATATACAAATTGACAAACGGAAAAGAGTTTCCAGATACGGAGATTGCATACATTCCAAGACCCTGTATGCAATGCGATAATCCCCCATGCGTCCCGGTTTGTCCTGCAACGGCAACCAAGAAAGACCCAAACACCGGAATAATCAGCCAGATATATACGAGGTGTATAGGATGTCGATATTGCATGGCTGCCTGCCCTTATCACGCGAGAAGCTTCAATTGGTTCGACCCCTCCTTTCCTGCTGGCATGGAAAGATACCTCACCACTGAGGTTTCTCCAAGGATGAGGGGCGTGGTAGAAAAGTGTACCTTTTGTCATCACAGACTTATGAGCGCAAAACAAAGGGCGTATGCCGAGGGGAGAAGAGAATTAAGGGAAGATGAATATACCCCTGCATGTGCAGAGGCATGCCCTGCAAATGCCATCACCTTTGGTGACCTTAATAACCCCAAGCATAAAATTTCAAAACTTGTTAAAAGTAAAAATGCCTTCAGGTTGCTGGAAAGACTTGGCACTGAACCAAAGGTTTACTATCTTAGCAGTAAAGAATGGGTAAGACGTATGGCGGATAACTACCTGCAAGGTGAATTCGAAAGCAGGAATTAAAGAGCTGGAGGAATAAAATGGATTTAGCCTTGATTCCCAAGGGTGTTCAACGATGTTCATTAAAGACCTTTTTACCATGGGTACTTTTGTGGCTGGCATTTATAGCGTGGGGTGTGGTATCGGCCTTTTTTTGCCTCTATAAAGGGCTAAACCAGACAAACATGAATCACTACTTTGCCTTTGGTCTATGGATTGTGTTTGACCTGTCTATCATAGCCCTTGGCGCAGGGGCATTTTTTACAGGATTTTTGACCCACGTCATGGGCGGGATCTTTATCTACCCATATAGGGAGAACCTGAAACCTGTTGTAAATGCAGCAGTTCTTATCGGGTTCATTTGTTATTCATCCGCTATTGCAATGCTTGGAATAGATATAGGTCAACCCTTGAGGGGGTGGTTTATATTCTGGCATGCAAATGTACACTCCATGCTTACAGAGGTCTCCTTTTGCATAACTGTATATCTTGGTGTTTTAACAATTGAATACCTGCCCATAATATTGTCTAATAGAAAATTAAGCGAAGTTCCTGAGCTCAACCTATTTGGAAATAATCTCCATCACATAGTTGCACTTTTTGCTGCTGCAGGAACTTTTCTCTCCTTCTTTCATCAAGGTTCGCTGGGGGGATTATATGGTGTGCTTTTTGGCCGGCCCTTTGCATACAGGGAAGGTTTTTTAATTTGGCCATGGACCTTCTTTTTATTTATTCTTTCCGCAATTGCAGCAGGCCCCTCCTTTACCCTGCTATGTATATGGGTAACGGAGAAAGTGACCAAGAAAAAACTTGTTACCAGGGGCGCCTTTCTTACCCTGGGAAAAATTTCCGGCTGGCTCCTTGCTGCTTATCTAATATTCAAGATTATGGATACGGTGAGCTGGGTATACGGGGTCGTACACAGGGCAGGGTTATCATTTATGGATTTTTACAGGGGACCATACAGCCTTTGGATTATAATTGCAGAGATTGGAATCTTTGGTATAATCCCTGCGATTATTTTAATTACGCCCCGTCTAAGAGAAAAAAATACCCTCCTGATCTTGGGCGCCTTAATGAATATTATCGGTATAGTTCTTAACAGGTTTGTCTTTACTATCCAGACCCTGGCTACACCGGTTTTGCCGTTTGAAAGTTTTATGAGTTATTTTCCAACATGGCAGGAGTGGGGCATTGCAATGGGGGCCATTGGGTATGGCATCCTTTTGTTTTCCCTTTCTTACAGATACCTGCCTATCTTCCCATTGGAACCCGAGCTTAGTCCGGTAAAGATCTTTGGGCTTCCTGTAAAAGATTTTGGTGTAGTGAAAGGAGGTTAATATGGTTCCCTTTGTTTTTGAATGGGAATGGGATGCAGGCCATCTAATATTTATGGGGCTTCTCTATATGGTCCTTGGGGCAATCTCTTTGGGTATGATCTATGCGTTTATTAAAACATGGTTAGACCTTAAGGACAAGCCGTAACCAAATTTATTTGCCACAAAGTCCCAAAGACACAAAGGAAATATTTTTCATGTTTTTCTTTGCGCCTTAGTGTCTTGGTGGCGGTGAAAACAAGCATCAAATTACAGTATCATGGCGGCAGTTCATGTCGTCCCGTTCCGGGTAGTCCAGATTGTAGTGAAGGCCTCTACTCTCCTTTCTCATTGTAGCCGAGATTATGATTAATTCGGCAGTAGTTGCCAGGTTTCTTAGCTCTAACAAATCTCCTGTAATGATAAAATCCCAAAAGAAGTCCCTGATTTCCCTCTGGATAATGTCTATCCTTGTTTTGGCCCTGGCAAGCCTCTTGTTTGTCCTGACTATGCCGACATAGTTCCACATAAGCCTTCTCACCTCATCCCAGTTATGGGAAACTACCACGGATTCGTCACTGTCAACGGCTGAGCCTTTGTCCCACACAGGAACAGGCGGAAACTTATAGTCACCTTGATTTGATATCTTAGTAACGCTGTCTTCAAAGGCGGACTTTGCAAAAACAAGGGCCTCAAGCAGGGAATTGCTCGCCAATCTGTTTGCCCCGTGTAAACCAGTGCAGGCCACCTCACCAATAGCATATAAGTTTGCTATGCTGGTTTGGCCGTATTTATCCGTCAAGATGCCACCACACATATAATGTGCTGCAGGTACGACTGGAATAGGCTCATGAGCTATATCTATACCAAACTCAAAACATCTTCCATAGATATGGGGAAATCGATTTTTAACAAAATCGCGGGGTTTGTGGGTTATATCTAAATACACACACTCATCACCGCTCTTTTTTAACTCAGCATCAATGGATCTTGCAACAATATCCCTTGTCGCCAAATCCTTCATTGGGTGGTAACGTTCCATGAAACGGTTGCCTTTCTTGTCTATCAACACGCCACCTTCTCCCCTTAATGATTCACTGATTAAAAAACTCTTTGCCTTTGGATGGTACAGGCATGTTGGATGGAATTGCACAAATTCCATGTTTGCCACCCTTGCACCGGCCCTATATCCAATAGCCACACCATCACCAGTAGCAACATCAGGGTTTGTGGTATAAAAATATACCTTGCCGGCGCCTCCAGTGGCAAGCACAGTAATCTTTGAGAGAAAAGTCCTTATCTCTCCTGTTTGAATGTCAAGAACGTAGGCTCCCCAACATGTCCCTTTAGTCTCGTTCGTTGAAATTCCCCGTTTTATAAACTTAGAGGTTGTAATCAGGTCAATGGCCATATGGTTTTCATAAATAGTAATCTTTCTGTTTTTTTCTGCATTCCGTATAAGGGCTTGTTCTACTTCTTGACCGGTAAGGTCTCTGGTGTGGGCAATCCTTCTCTTTGAGTGACCGCCTTCACGAGTAAGGTCCAGTCCTTGAGATTGATCTTTTGAAAAATGAACACCAAGGGAGATAAGCTCATTAATCATGGCAGGCCCATTTGTTACAACCATTCGAACAATTTCCTCGCGAGACAGGCCTGCGCCGGATTCTAAGGTATCTGCTACATGAAAATCGAATGAGTCCCTTGAGTCTAATACCGATGCAATCCCCCCCTGGGCATAATTGGTATTGGCCTCCATTGTTTCCTTTTTAGTTACTAAAGCTACCGTCCCTACAGACGCTGCTTTAAGTGCAAGGCTAAGCCCGGCAATTCCGCTTCCTATAATTAGATAGTCTGATTTTATTTCCATGGATTCCTTACAAGATTACATTTTTTGGCCGCAGATTAACACGGATTTTCTATATCGCCAAATCAGTCTCGGAAAAGTTTTTTTTGACAGGATTAACAGGATAAACGGGATTTTAAAACAACATTACAAATATTTTCTACTGGATTATAATTTTAAGATTAAGAAGATAAACATCCGGTCTATCCTGTTAATCCTGTCTACAAATACTATTTCCTATGCCGTTAAGTTATGATTGATTTATAGTCTAAACATATTATAGAATGCAAGGGTTATGAATGTATCAGCAGTTATATTTGATTGTGATGGGGTTATGTTTGATTCAAGGCAGGCCAATATTAATTTCTACAATCATATTTTATCTCGCTTTGGTCTCTCCCCTATGAAAGCAGAGAGTGAGCAGTTTGCCCATATGCATACTGCCATGGAATCAGTAAACCATATCTTTAAAGAGAGCCCCTACCTTAAACATGCCCAAGAATACCGTCTACATCTTGATTATACGCCCTTCATACAAAATATGATTATAGAACCAGGCCTAAAAGAGACCCTTAGTTTCCTTAAGCCAAATTATGGACTGGCTGTTGCAACCAACCGAAGCAACACCATAAAGAGGGTCCTTGAGGAAAACAAGCTTGATCTTTATTTTGACATAGTTGTATCGTCCCTGGATGTAAAAAACCCGAAGCCCCACCCAGAGCCTGTATACAAGATACTCGACTTTTTTAAAATTGGTCCTGATGAGTGCATTTACATAGGTGATTCTGACGTAGATCTTGATACATGCCGAGCCGCTGGGGTAACCATGATAGCATACAAGAATACTGACCTAAGTGCGGATATGCACATTGAAAACCTGATGGACATTAAGGATATTCTCCGTTCCTGACTACTTAATCCTATTTTATTATCCGCAGATTTCGCAGATTGCACAGATTACACAGATTAAAGCGGTAAAAACAAAACAGCTCAGCCATATTTAACAAAACTGTAATGTCTCACCGCAGAGGGAGTAGAGGAGAAATGATTTTACTTAAATAGTGCCTGAACGAAAACTCCCCTCCCCTGGTGGGAGGGGTTGGGGGAGGGGGATATGAAAATGAGTTCTTTTTATATATCAATGCCTTAACACCCCCACCCTAACCCTCCCCCGTCGAGGGGGAGGGGATAGAGGAGTTTTCGTTCAGACACTAAATACACTATTGTTCATTGCCTTACCATTATGAGATGTTAGGAAGTGCAAAGGGGTTTGATTTTTATATTTTTGAAACAGCGCTTGACAAAAAATAGTGTACATTATAATATGTACATAACATTTTAAAAACAATAGGGGATGGATATTAATGGAAATAAGTGCCGCTCAATTTCGGACAAATTGTTTTAAAATATTAGATGATGTTAACCTGACCCATAGAGAAGTTATTATTACAAAACGTGGGAAGCCGATTGCAAAACTAATCAGCTATAATCAAGGGAAAGCTTGTGATCCGTTAATAGGGGCCATGGTTCATCAAGGAGAAACCCTTAACAACCTGATAGAGCCTTTCGAAGACGTATGGGAGCTCGATTGATTTGATGCTGCTATTTGATACGCATGTATGGTGGTGGGCCATTAATGAGCCCAAAGTTCTTTCTCAGAGCGCTTACAAATTAATTTCCAGGACACCAGCCGACCAGAGGGCAATAGCATCAATATCTATATGGGAATTTGCCATGATGATCACACGAAAGCGCATACGCCTGAAGATATCCTCTGAAGAATGGCTTGACCATGCAATCAACAGAACAGGCATAACGGTATTGAATTTAACTCCAAGAATAGCCTTAGAGTCCTGTAATCTTCCAGGTACGTTTCATAAAGATCCTGCAGACAGGATTATTGTGGCTACAGCACGAATCCACAAATTGAAATTGATCACAAAGGATCAAAACATTATAGGTTATCCGAATGTTGAGACAGTATGGTGAACGCAGTTCAGTTTGTCCTCATGGCCAAGAAACTGATTATATTAATTCCTTATTAGAGGTCTATTTGTAAGATATTGTGCCAGAATATTTCTTTTGATTTACAGGGTTATTACAATAATGTCTTGTTTGTAACTTAACATATATTCCTGTTTAGGGCTCACTCAAAAATAACTTCACATTTCAGGCGCCGATACATCCCGCCTGACTTTGTTGTGAAAACTCGGAATATTCCTGATATTCCTGCGTTTCCACGCCTTGTCAGGCGTGCGCCTCAACACCTGAAATTGCAAACTTATTTTTTCGTGAACCCTTATCCTGTCAATCCTGTCAAAAAAGAGAGCCTGAACAGTAACTATTTTTTAATTTAAAGAGGTGAATTATGGATATAGTAACCACTTTAGAAATACCTCGAGATATTTTAGATTCCGCCCGTATCAACGAAAGGGAACTAAAGACCGAATTAGCTTTAAGCTTGTACTCTCAAGGTCGTTTATCAATCGGTAAGGCACGAGAATTAGCAGGAATGTCTTTGTGGGAATTTCGTCAAATTCTTGGATTTCGTCATATATCACCCCATTATGATCAAAATGAACTCAATAGAGACTTAGCCACTTTAAAAGAATTGGGGAGATTATGATTGTTGTCAGCAATACATCACCTTTAACTAATTTAGCTGCAATCGGTCAGTTTAATCTTCTTAAAAAATTGTACTCCACTATCCATATTGCTGAAGGAGTCTGGGAGGAGTTAAATGCTCAAGGAAAACACTGGCCGGGGAGGGAAGAGGTAGCTAAGTCTGATTGGGTTAAGCGTTATGAGGTTAAAAACCAAAAATTAGTAAATGCTTTAAGACAAGACTTGGACCGTGGAGAAGCAGAAAGTATTGTCTTATCGTTGGAACTAAATGCTGATTTGATTATACTGGATGAAAAAGAGGGGCGGCATACAGCACAAAGGTTTGATCTGAAAGTAGTTGGTGTTATCGGAGCATTATTAGAAGCTAAAAGCAAAGGTTTTATAAGTAATATTCGCCCCCATCTTGATGAACTTCGCGAGATAGCAGGGTTTTATGTTAAGGAATCGTTGTACCAATCTATCATCAATTTAGCAGACGAACTCAAAATATAAAAATAATTTATGTTATTTATTTTGTGACTACTCATGTAGCTATTCAGACCGAAGGCTGAGGGGATTCAAAAAGAACGAGTGACGAACTTTGGTAAAAAAACAAATTCTCTCACCAGACATGGATTCAAAACGGGCCGCATTCTCTTTTGTTTTTTCGTATAGGTTCAGTCTACCGCAAAGCAAGCTGAGGGCGCAGAGTTTTAATTATTATTTAGAAATATTTTTATTAAAGTTTTTATCTCTGCATTCTCCCTCCGGGGCGTAGGCCCCTATGGGCCGGAGGCTGTGAACTCAGCGGTGAACTATTACCCAATTTCTAATTTCGACGTTCCGTGAACGGCTATTAATTTTTT
>JAYEMW010000077.1:0-5015 GCA_034718555.1 Thermodesulfobacteriota bacterium | reverse complement strand
CGCTGGCCGGAAAGGCCTCTTGCCCATACCTCGCACGGTTCATAACATGATACCATGCATCCTGGTATTCTATTCTAAGTGGTCTCGACATGATTTGTGAATGTAACAGAGCATTAAAGATAAGTCAATCAAAGATTTGACCCTTTTCTCTCTCTATTCTCTCTTAAATAGTTATTGTGGCCCGACCCCATTTACCGACTTAAAGATATCAGAAATTACTGTAGCCCAGGAATTTCGTAATAAAAAACGGTATGATATCACTTTCAAAGCATCAACTATCAGAACCCTACTGCACCGGGGTAAACTCCCAAAAATCATTGATATAATCTAGCGTGCATGTATTATCTTCATAAATAGCACTTAGGCCAATATATCCTTTTCCATTAATTGAAAAGGATACTGGGTAACAGACAGTCTGTCCTGGAAAATTGGAGTACTTTTTCCATTGTCGAGTTGAGGGGTTCAATTCAAACAATTCTCCATAAGTATTAAACACATACCCTTTACCGTTTATTGAAAATGCACCACAATACGCAGTGCTTATATAAGGCAACCGTTCCCAAGAATCATTCTCTGGTACATACTCCCAAGTATACAAATTTGTCCCTGTGATATACCCCTTTCCATTAATGATGAAATTCACATCACCTGTAGGATAATTTGGGCCTCCACCGTAGGTAGTTAAGTCAGGATGGTCATTTTTTTGCCTCCATTGGGCCGTTATTGAATCATATTCCCAGAGATTGAACCCGTTATAAAATCCACCACCGACATAAGCCTTATTCCCTATCGCAAAAGCAAAAGCAGCTCTTTTGTCCTCTCCTGGTATATCATTTTTTCTAACCCACTGATTAGTAGTAGGGTTATACTCCCAAACTTGGTTGGCCATAATAACATATGCTTTCCCATTTATAACAAAGCTAGGTGCCTGAAAATATGCATAAAAACAGCTAGTTTCGTCACAAATGTAATTGTCGGGCAAATCTGCTTTCCTCTCCCATATATTATTTATAGGGTCGTATCTCCAAAACTGGCTATCTTCGCAACAATTATTACCTGGGCTAGTTACACCAATATAACCATATCCCTCAAGGGAAAAGTGCAACATTTCCCTATTGCCACAAAAACAAGGAGACTTAAGGGGCTTCCAAGTGTCTAAGAGACCTGCTGCATTTTGCAAAGAAAAAATAGCTTCTTCCATACCAATTCTTCTGCTACTCCAATAGCCTCTGCTCACTTCTGCTTTATTCCTTATCGTTTCTGAAGGTTCCTGGCCCACTAAAACTTGCAACGCGAGTATTGTATCATCAATACCAGCAGATACATTATTGTTGACATTTCCTCTTATGGGTTCACAAGATACTTGGACAGTGCTACTGCCACCAATACCACTTTGAAGTTGTGTAGACAACCCTCCAACATGGTCTAGTGCCTCAAATTGAAGTGTAACTGGAAACCCACTTTTTAATTTGTCTGGAAGGCTAAAAGCAAAGCCATAATCTCCACCGCTTACAGGTAAAGTATTATTTGCTATCATTGCTTGCAGTAGTTTTTTATTTCCGCATGTGTCCATCTGATAAGCATTCACAAATGTTGAGCCAGGAGTATCAATGTCTTTTGCCCACCCTATAACCGTGTCAGAATTTGACGCCGTAATGGATCCTGTAGGCTGGTGATTTACAGGCAAAACGGTAAAAACTGCCTCTGTTGAACAATCATTAGATTTATGCTCCTCAAGAACATCACCATCACCGTTATCGTACTGCGCTATCCTGTCTGCACATGCCACGATATTATACGTGCCGGGTTCATTGGGGACTGTAAATTCCTCTTTTTCCCCTTTGTCCATATTTTTCAGTAGGTCGTCTTGACGTATGGTATCGTCACCAATTTTTACCCAATCATGGTGTCCGTCCTCTTTTTCCCCTTTGGAAAGAAAGTACCAGACAGAAATATCTTGAGGACTGTTCTCGCACCCTTCATTTGCTACCTTCACGTTGATCCAGGCGCTGTCACCAACCTCAAAAACATATTTGTCGTTACCGTTTTCACTTTTAGTTATCCATGCTCTTTTAGCCACAAAATCAGGAAGGCAATCTGCCGGGGCGTTATCAACTATCTCTGTCCCTTCATTTCCATACCACGGTGTTTCACTGTTAGGATCTATGATTTTATACTTCAAGTCATTGGTGTTTTTGCCTGCTGTATCATCAGTAACAAACCAACGGTAAGTACCTATTGGCTTGACTGTGGAGGGTGTATAAGAGTCCTCCCAGTAACCATTATTGTCGGCATTGATAGAAATTGTATACGATGTGTTTTTTTCAATATAGAAAACTTTTAATGTAGCTGTTCCTCCTGGTGTGAGTCCCCACACTTTCTGAATTATGGGTGTACCCCCTGGAGAAGATAAATTGTTTTCTTGCAAAGCTTGAGGATTAGTTGGTTTAGGTGGATAGCTGGGGCTATCGCCATCATCGGCTAATTCTTTAAGTGCTTCACACATTAATTCTATAGAGTGAAGATATATTCCATGATGACCGGGTGGTACACTTACAAGATAATCTGTAGTGTTATTGGGCGTACTTCCAAAGGCTGATATAGGATCTGTCCAGCCTCCTGTAGAATAATTTACTGAAATATAAGATTTTATATTAACATCATAATTATAAAGAAAAGAGCCAGACATCGAATTAATTCTTGCGGCATTAAATATATAGGCCTTGCTGAAATATGCACTATCTATAGACGGACCAGACGCTGCTTTTAAAGCCGCCCAACTCGCAAGACCTCCTCCTAAAGAGTGGCCAACAACAACAAACTCTTCGCCATCTGGCAATAAATCTTTAACATACTTTGCAACAGCAACAGCTTTATCATATTGATCATCAAAAGATATGTAATCAGTCCACCCAAGAAATTGCATTACATTAACTGCCCAATCAGCAGCACTCAGGATATGCGTTCCTCTAAATGCAAGCGCATATTCTTGTGTCTCTGAATTCTTATACAATGCAGCATAAAATCCTGAAGTGCCACATTGTAAATAGCCTAACTGATCAAAAACAAAATTATTGCAGCCATTAAACCAATCAAATTTGACTATTTTTCCATCATCATACCTGACTAATTCCCAACCGTTGCCTTCTGCCCCATCACTATAAACTAAATTAGCTAAGTGCGCATATGGCTTAGCCTCTCGAGCACAAACAGCGTCACATATTTCATCTGCAGTAACGTCTGAACAGATTATGGTGAACAGAAAGATAAGAAAAACATATACCGACTTTTTATGTATCATGTTAACTCCAGAAGTGACCAAATATGGTGTTAAGTAATATAATTTAATTAATTCTGCTAACTATTCATCGGACAAGAGCAGCAATAAAATAGAAGAGATGTCTGTTGTTTCAATATAACCGGTGCCGCTAGGTGCATTAATTTGTTTAGGGTTATATGGATTACCATCGGGATCTAATTCATTATTTTGCTGGTTTAAGAATTCCTGGATATCAGTATATCTATCCTTGTCAAAGTCTGAAAACTGATTTGCAATTGTAAGATTTTCAAAGTAAAAAAATTCCCAAGCATCGGGTATTCCATCGCCATCGCTGTCTTCGATAACAGCCTGTATCGTAATGCTTCCGTCATTACAATATGAATATATGTCGTACCCTTGACCTATTAACATGGGAATCCACTCCCCGCTGTCAGAATAACCGGCCGCAGTATTACTAATGATGGAGTTTGTGATAGATATAGAGTAAATGCCTTCTGGTATATTAGTATCGACTGCAAATTGTATTTCAAACATTGTAGTTACACCTGCCTTATATTGTGCACGAACCCCAGCAACCATATAACCACAACTACACTGCTTGTATAAAAGAGGCTGTGTATAGTTTATGCCACCCACAGTAATATTGCTGGGTGGAGTGGGGTTTGGCGCAGGAACTATTGAAGACCACTGGTTTGCAAATGTTTCAAAAAAACTCGACTGAATATCAACTATAGTAAGATATTGGCTGTCGAAACAAATGGTGAAAGCAGCTCCGAGGATTTTTTCTGGCTGATCTATTGTAATTGGTACTATTATCGTTTCACCTGGAACTGCTGTGACATTTGCCACTGCTAAAATTTCGGAATGGGCAGCATCTGGGGTGGAGCTCAGTAGTAAGATATACATTATACAAATGAAATACTTCTGTATTAACCGGCTTTGTGTTTTTTGTCTCATACTTACTCTCACTCTCCTTAACAGCTGCTGTTTTTTGATAAGAAGTCGCTTTTTGTGGCTGTAACATAGGGAATTTCTTCCTTGTATGTCAAGTTAAGCTCAGCCTCTATCATTCAAAAATTAAAAGATAACATGTCTCTTAACAATAATTATAACGATACTTTTCTAATTAACATTATCGATAATTAAAATTATTCCCACCTTTTCAATAAGTTAAAGAACAGGTCTGCTCTTGACTCTTGTTTGGTTTCTCGTAAGATCTTTACCTGGTTATTATTTTTCATTCTTTCTCTTATCAACTTTTGCCGTTCAATTTTGGTGTTAAGCCATTGCTTATTCATGTCTAACGCATTAGAAAAAGTCAGGCGTAGCTTTTTATTTTCTTTACATTTCATGCCCCCAACAGAGCTTTAACGTCTCTGTTGGGGCAAGGTAGGCATAGTTTGAGAGATTTCTCCATGAGCTACATAGACATTAGAAGTTTTGGCTCAACCGGAACTGCTGTGATTCCTAACCCCGTCAACCGGATTTAATGTGGTCAATAATATCAATAGGTTACGCAAACCATTGTTGAAATATCAATACTTTATAAATGGTATTGAGAGTGAAAAAATAGTATTTTTTTGATTTTTGCGTAACTACCTGTAAAACAAACTGCTACTACCGGGATAAAATGAACCCCTTTAGCAAGTCCGGATAGACCCTCCCGGAAGTTGTCAGTTTTGATGTGAGTGTGTGGATTACACCGGTTTAGGGACCCTGTAGTTGTTGTGAGAGA
>JAYEMW010000076.1:2660-5060 GCA_034718555.1 Thermodesulfobacteriota bacterium | reverse complement strand
CAAGGAATGCTGTATTCTCATCGCACTTCTGCAACAAAATTTATGTGTCTGCAATTTCATGTAATCATTGTCCCACATGCATCAGTGCCATCAGGAAGAGGACTATTAGGATATCTGGGTGGGTAAATGGGCTTTATGCGAAGGCTTTTCCAGGGTTTTTGAATAGGATACGAAAACTCTTTAAAAAAAACTTCAAATATTACAATCTTTGTAATTGAAAGACGTAACCCAAGGGGCGGAGCTGTGAGCTTTACGCCCTACCTGTGGAAATAAAGAAAACTCTGAACCCTCTGTGCTTGCCCGCCTATCCTTTTGGCGGGGTGAATAATTGCCTGTGCTTGCCCGCCGTTTTTGTGGAGGGTCCGTCTGCGTGCGTCTGCGACTAATAATTCAGCAATTCTAATTATAGCGAAAGAAGAGACTTTGCCACAGACCCACACAGAAACACACAGACATTTTAGCCGAGCAAGTCGCTCGGCTAAAATAGCATCATCGCTTCGCGAAAAGAGGTAAAGACTAAAGGATAAATAATCTGTCCGTGTCCGTCTGTGTGTGTCCGTGGCTAATAAATTATCGCAAAATGAGAATTGCTGTTTTTATTTATTCTTTGACCAAAATGATGAATGAAGATACCATATCAATGGTATTCATTATCTTTCTGAGGAAATATGCGCAAACAAAAAATTGAATATGATTCAACTGTAGATACACTTGTGGCTGTAACTAAACGCCTCAGCAACTATGAGAGTCAATACCGAATGGCATCGGAGGAGTTTCTCGATAAATTTATCAAGGGACAGTCAGAAGACTCAGAGGATTTCGTCGAATGGGCGAATGACTATCAACATTATATAGCAATCAGGCGTGAAATAGTGGGCCACTTCATCTATATTGAAGAGATAAAGCTTAGCCCGATTTACAACAAAAGTTAAAAATCCACCAGATTAGACGCCCCGGAAGATAGTACGGGAATGTCCCAATTAAAGGTGTTGATTAAGGGCTCACTCAAAAATAACTTCACATTTCAGACGCCGATACATACCTTCTGACTGCGTTGTGAAAACTCGGAATATGCTTGATATTCCTGCGTTTCCACGACTTGTTAGACGGGCGCCTCAACACCTGAAATTGCGAACTTATTTTTCCGTGAACCCTAAGGAGGGGGATCAATGGAGCAAACTTTATTAAAAGTTCAAAATTTAGAAAAATTTATCAAGAAACATGGTGAAGACGCCCTGATTTCACAGACATTATCCAAAATGGCGGCTTATAAAATTCAAAGATTCGAGAGAAAGATTAAGGCATTAACAAAAGAATTGAAAGTATTTGAACATGCTTACAAGAAAGAGTCTAAAGTTTTTTTTGAGGAATTCAAGGAAGGCATGCTTGGAGATGAAATGGATTTTGTCGAATGGTCTTCATTATATCAAATGCGAAAACGCCTCCTTGAGAAAAAGCAAGAATTTGAGAGCATAATTTAAATGATTAAAAATTATATTGAAGATACTATCCAGAGTGCCTCTGTAAGCGATGCTGTGTCATCATTTCGTGTTTTGAAAATGGAAATCGGGGAGGATGATGGATACATTCGTATTAAATGCAAATTATCAAACGGTGATATCTTTGAATTTGCGGAATATGTTATTATGCATGAAGAAAAGATACATATAGAAACCTATAGCTATCATTGGCAGAGTGCTGATGGAAAACTAAGAAAAAGATGGGATAACGTTCCACATCATAAGAATGTTGATACATTTCCCAACCACCTTCACTTGCCAAAAAAGGTCGTTAGTTCCAGACCTCAATCCTTGAAAAAAATCCTGGCAGATATAGAGAAAATTTTAGGCTTTAATGATGATAATTAGAAATCCGTTGCTTGCTCACCCTCTTCCCTCCTTTCTTAATGTATTTGACTGTATTTGTCCGAGCAGTTCGCCCGAACAAATGTCTGTGCTTGCCCGCCGTTTTTGTGGAGGGTCCGTCTGCGTGCGTCTGCGGCTAATAACGGAATATCAGATTAACCCAGCCTTAGCCCGACAGGGCTGATGCTTTTCACTTGTTCACAAGAGCTTTAGGAACAAATGAAAAAAACATAATCTCTGTGTACTCTGCCTGCCCCGTGAAATTGCGTAGCAAAGGTTATGAATATAACCTATTACACTTGGGGTGTCTTGTGGTGAATAATTGTCTGCGTACGTCTGCGGTTAATAATAAAAATTCTGTGCTTTGTGGTGAATAATTGTCTGCGGCTATCTGCGTGGGTCTGCGGTTAATAATATAAATGGACATTAATGAAATAACATACATAATCAATCGGGCAATATTTGAAGTAAATCAAATCCTCGGTCCTGGCCTCTTGGAAAAGGTTTACCCTGTTAAATAGCTTGACGTTTAGAT
>JAYEMW010000076.1:0-2560 GCA_034718555.1 Thermodesulfobacteriota bacterium | reverse complement strand
TAATAATATAAATGGACATTAATGAAATAACATACATAATCAATCGGGCAATATTTGAAGTAAATCAAATCCTCGGTCCTGGCCTCTTGGAAAAGGTTTACCCTGTTAAATAGCTTGACGTTTAGATGTATTATAGATACGTTTTGCAAAGCAGGAAAAATTTCAAATGCTACATAGGCTTTACCAAAAGTCTCAAGCTAATATTTGCTGTTAAGGAGGTGCAAAATGCAGGTCGAAGCCAAAAGAACAAAAGAAGGTTTTTTGATACCATTAGATGATATATTCAAAGATATAAAAAATAATAAGGTTCTATTAGAAGTTGAGGTTGTAAAGCCGTTTCATAAAGATGACTATTCTGCACTTGATCAAATAGTTGGGCTATGTGAGACAAAACAAACAGATGCTTCAATTAATCATGATAAAATTATTTATGGACTAAAAAAGAACAATGATCTTTATTGACACAGGAGCTTGGATAGCTCTGACAGATAAATCTGATCAATACCATCGTGAAGCGGAGCAGATTTATTACCAACTGAAGAATAAAAGGGAAAGATTTGTAACGACGGATTACATAATTGACGAAACAGTCACCAGGTTAAGATATGATACAAATCATCAAATTGCGGTTAAGTTCTTAGATTTAATAAACATCTCAGAAAAAACAGGAACATTGCGAGTTACCTACGTTGATGAAATATTGTTTCAGAAGGCTGTTTCAATTTTCCGTCAATACGACTCAGCAGTATTATCATTTACAGACTTTGTAAGTTTTGCAACATGCAAGATGTATAAGATTCATGAAGCATTCGCTTTTGATCAGCATTTTACAATGCTTGGTATATCTCTAAGCAAGGAGTAAGCGAGAACGCCAAAGAAGACCATTGATACGGGCAGCAAAAAGCTGCCCACATTTAATCGCATTTGACAATAACTTCATGAAAATTCACCTAATATCCGCGGATAGACATAATTCAAGAAAATAACATCCTCTGCGCTTGCCCTCCTATCTTTGTGGCTGGGTGAAAAATTGTCCGTGCTTGCCCGCCTATATTTGTGGCGGGGTAAATAATTGTCTGCGGCTATCTGCGCCTGTCCCGTTAAATTCATGTTAATGACAAGCGAAGCGTATTTAACTGGGGTGCGTCTGCCTGCCCAGTTAAATTCCGTAGGACTATTTAACCGGGGCGGCTAATAATGAATCCACGTGCGCCTCGAACATAACAAAAACCTTTACTATTTCCCTTATACTGCCGAAATAAAGAATATCAGATTAAAACAAAAAATCAAAACTCTTTAAAAAATACAACAGACATTACAATCTTTGTGATTAAAAGATGTAATCCAAGGGGCGGAGCTGTGTGCTTTACGCCCTACCTGTGGAAATAAAGAAAACTCTGAACCCTCTGCGGTGAATAATTGTCTGCGTGCGTCTGCGTGGGTCTGCGGCTAAAAATAAAAATGCATCATAAATAGAAAAAATACATGAGGGAAATAAACATGAATCGAAAATTATATGGCAGGTATATCGTTTCAGATCCCGAGATTTGTCACGACAAACCAACATTTCGAGGCACACGTATTATGGTTGCAGATGTTTTAGAGCAAATTGCAGATGGATTAGATTGGGAGACGATTATTGAAGAATGGCATGGCAGCATTACTAAAGAAGCAATAGCCGAAGCAGTTAGTTTATCGAGGCAGGCATTTCTTGAAAATGCTGATAAATATGTCTTAGAATCATTTGCTTCATGAATATTATCGATGAAAACATAATTGATAATCAGTGTCAACTTTTGCGTAAATGGCGTATTTCATTCCGTCAAATTGGTTATGGTGTTGGGCGACAAGGCATGCAAGACAAGGAAGTCATTTCTCTTTTGCATGGCTTACGGCACCCCACTTTTTTTACACGTGACGATGATTTTTATAATCTCAATTTATGCCACTCAGGATATTGTTTAGTCTATTTGGCTATCAGGAAAGATGAGGCAGCAGTTTTTTTAAGGCGTTTTATCCGTCATAAAAAATTTGATACATTATCCAAACGCATGGGTTCAATTATACGAGTATCTCATTCAGGTCTTTCAGTGTGGCGCCTTCATGAAGAAAGACAAATTTATTTAAGTTGGATTGATTAATCAATTGCTTATATGCCTAACTTGGACAAGCAGGTTGGAGCGTATCGGACTTGTCCATCTGCGTATGTCTGCCTGCCCAGTTAAATTCCGTAGGACTATTTAACCGGGGCGGCTAAAAACGGAATATCACATTAACCCAGCCTTAGCCCGACAGGGCTGATGCTTTTCATTTGTTCACAAGAGCTTTAGGAACAAATGAAAAAAATAAACCTCTGTGTACTCTGCCTGCCCCGTGAAATTGCGTAGCAAAGGTTATGAATATAACCTATTACACTTGGGGTGTCTCTGTGCTTGCCCGCCTATCTTTGTGGCGGGGTAGAATAATTGTCTGCGGCTATCTGCGTGGGTCTGCGGCTAAAAAATTAAACCTCTGTACTCGGCGGTAAAAAATTGTCTGCCCCCTGAAATTAAAAACTATT
>JAYEMW010000075.1:0-5085 GCA_034718555.1 Thermodesulfobacteriota bacterium | reverse complement strand
TTCAGCGTTTATAGATGGCAATTACTCTCAATCATTTCCTGCATTCGGCGTTGAGAGAAGAGGGGCGCCGGTAACCGCATTTTTAAGGGTAGATAAAAAACCCATAAGGATAAGGACGGAAATTTATGAGCCGGACCATATTATAGTCCTGGACCCCTTGTTAGTTGAACAGGTCCCTATCACTGAGGGTCTAAAAAAAGGAGGCATTGCCATTTTGAATACAAGCAAAGAGCCCACTGATTTTGCCGATATATTCAGGGGCTTTAAGGTGGCTACTGTTCCGGCTGGAAAAATCGCCGTAAAATATCATCTTGGCAGCGCCCAATCTCCCATTGTTAACACAGCTATATTAGGGGCTATAACCAAGGTGCTCGGCATAGTGACCTTGGATAGCCTGATCAAGGCCATCAAGAGTGATGTCCCTGCTCACCCTGATAATAATGCGGCCGCTGCCGAGGAGGCCTATCAGGATGTCAGTGAGGTTGTTCAAGTTTGATAATCAGTGGTGATAATAAGATAAGGATAGAAGATGAAATATACTGATAAACAGGTTCAAGTTCCGTTATGTGCTTTCTCAACTGCCTCAAGTTTATTAAACAAAACCGGGAGCTGGAGATTTGCAGAACCTCAATTTATTGACCGTGTCTCTCCATGTAACCAGCAGTGCCCCGCAGGTGAGGATATAACAGGGTATATGTATCTTGCAGGGCAAGAGAGGTTCGAAGAGGCCTGGAGGTTGATAATGGAGGAGAATCCTTTTCCAGCAACTATGGGGCGGGTATGTTTTCATACATGTGAGGATAGGTGCAACAGAAAAGACCATGATGAGGCCCTGGCTATACATACGGTAGAGCGCTTTATTGGAGATTATGGTCTTTCCCAAGGGCTGAAGGTGAATATTGCAGGAGAGATTAAGGATAAAAAGGTCGCCATAGCAGGCGCAGGGCCAGGTGGCCTTAGCGCTGCATACCATCTTAGAAGAATGGGGTATAATGTGCATGTATTTGATTTAAATGAAAAACCAGGTGGCCTTTTACGTTACGGTATCCCTTCCTACAGACTCCCAAAAGATATAATTGATGGAGAGATTGGAAGACTCTATGATATGGGCATAGAATTCAGAATGGAAATACAGGTAGGAAAAAATATCTCCTGGGATGACCTGGATAGAGATTTTAATGCCGTATTTATAGCCATAGGCGCCTATAGAGAGCAATCCCTTTCCTTAAAGGGATTGGAAAAGGACGGTATATATAAGGCCCTTGAATTTTTAAGGAATGTAAATAAAGGCAACAAACCAATATCAGGGGGAAAAATTGCCATAATCGGTGGAGGAAACAGCGCCATTGACTGTGCAATGGTATCCAGAAGGCTTGGGGCAGAGGTAACTATCGTGTACAGGCGTAGTGAGGCAGAGATGCCTGCGCATGAAGAAGAGATAGAGATGGCCAGAGAAGACGGAGTTGATTTTCTCTTTTTGTCCAACCCAGTAGAGGTATATGGAAATAGTAAAATCACAGGCCTTAAATTGGAAAAGATGACTTTAGGCGAGAAGGATAACTCCGGCAGGAGAAGACCGGTACCGACTGGGGAGATATTTGATGTTGATTTTGACGGCATGATACTGGCCGTTGGAGAATCCACGGATATAGAAGGTCTTCCCTCATATATTGACCACAAAGAAGGCGTTGTTAGTACTGATTACATGAGTCAAACCAATGAGCCCAAGTATTTCGCCGGTGGAGATATTATCGATATACCTCATACTGTCACTAATGCCATTGGAGCAGGAAAACGGGCTGCTGTAGGCATTGACCGGTTTCTCCAGGGGATCAAAGATGAGGGCAATGAACTTGACGGATTCAGATGGGGCAGTGAGGGAAATATTAGTATGGCCGGACTTAACGGGGTCAGGCTTTTTCCAAGAAAAAACCCAGCCTACGAGGTGGTAGATCAAAAGGAGCTGAATAATTTTTATTTTGATCACCGACCGAGGATAAATATATCGAGCATGCCTTCAAAAGACAGGCTAAGTAATTTTAACGAGGTTGTAAAATCCCAATCCAAGGATAATATAGTTGCAGAGGCGAGAAGGTGTTTTAATTGCGGGTCCTGCACAGAGTGCGGAAATTGCAATACCTTCTGTCCGGATAATGCAGTCAAAAAGGACCCTGCCGGTTATGGGTTTATTATTGACCTTGATTACTGCAAAGGATGCGGAATATGCGTCAACGAATGCCCCAGGGGGGCCATGAAAATGAAATATATGGAGTAGAATAATGAGAAAGGTATTAACTGGAAACCAGGCAGTCGCCTACGGGGCAATGCTATCTGATATTCAGGTAGTCGCTGCCTACCCAATAACACCCCAGACGACTATTATTGAAGAGCTGGCTGATATGCAGGCCGATGGAAGGGTAGACATTGATTATATCAGGGTAGAGTCTGAGCACTCTGCCATGGCCGCCTGCATTGGCGCTTCAATGGGAGGTGTAAGGACGTTTACCGCAACGTGCGGGCAGGGGTTGTTTCTTATGCATGAAATGCTTCATTATGCATCCGGGGCCAGGGTTCCAATCGTAATGGCCAATGTAAACAGGGCTGCAGCAGCGCCATGGAGTATATGGAGTGATCAGACAGATTCTATTTCCCAAAGGGATACAGGGTGGATTCAGCTATACTGTGAGGGCAACCAGGAGGTGCTGGATACAACTATTATGGCCTTTAAGATAGCGGAGAGTATCCGTCTGCCTATTATGGTTGTTCTGGACGCTTTTTTTCTGTCACACACATCAGAGCCTGTAGATATACCTGATGTAGAGACGGTGAAAAAATTCCTTCCCCCCTTTGATCCCGGGGAAATATGGCTTGATCCGGATAATCCCAAGAGCTTTGGGGGTATTACCATGAGCAATGCCTACATGGAATTTAGATGGCAAGTTCAGAGAGACATGGAAAAGGCCAAGGGCATAATTACAACAGTGCATAAGGAATTTGAAGATGCCTTTGGAAGATTATACCACCAGGTCGAGGAATACAAAACAGAGAACGCAGATATTGTGCTTGTGCTGTCCGGTACTGTGGCATCTACAGGAAGGGATGCTATCGACATGCTTAGGGACAGGGGAGAAAATACAGGCATGATTAAAATGAAGACGTTGCGTCCCTTTCCAAGGGAGGATGTTATTGCGGCCCTGAAGGGCAAGAAAAAGGTGGCAATAATTGATAGAAATTTTTCTCCAGGCGCTACAGGCGTATGGGCTCAGGAGATAAAAAATGCCCTCTATGAACTCCCTGAAAATGAACGTCCTCTTATATACGGCTATGTTGCCGGTCTTGGCGGTCGGGACATTAGCACGAAAACCATTGAAGAGGTTTACAATAAAACCAAAAGTAGCGAAAAACCGGATGATGTAGATATATGGATAGGAGTTAAGTATGTATAACCTTAATCAAAGATTTGATAATCAGACTATTCCTGAAGATGAATTTATGGCATCCGGCAATGTAGCCTGCGCAGGATGCGGTGCATCTCTTTCCATGAGACTGGCATTAAAGGCTTTAGGAAAACCAACTACGCTTGTAATCCCTGCATGCTGCTGGACCATCATACCGGGCGCATGGCCTCAAACTGCAATGGATGTCCCATTGTTCCACACTGCCTTTGAGACAACAGGAGCAACCATATCCGGAGTTAGGTCTGCATACAGAAGAAAGGGTATGGACAATGTTTGTGTAGTGGGCTGGGCCGGGGATGGAGGCACTTATGATATTGGTATCCAGGCGCTTTCAGGCGCAGCAGAAAGAAATGAAGATGTAATCTATGTATGCTATGACAACGAGGCATACATGAATACAGGTATCCAGCGTTCAGCTTCAACGCCTAAGGGTTCCTGGACTACAACGACACCGGTTAAGAGTCCAAAATCAGAGCCAAAAAAGGACCTTGATGAGATAATGGTCGCCCATAAGATCCCCTATATGGCCACTGCTACAGCAGCTTATCCTCAAGATATGATAGAAAAATTTAAAAAGGCAAGGTCTATTAAGGGTATGAAATTTATACACCTGTTTGCTTCCTGTCCTACAGGCTGGAGAATGCCAGAGAATTTATCCGTTGAGGTAATGCGCCTGGCAGTGCTCACTAATATTTTCCCCCTCTATGAAGTGGAAAATGGGGAAACCTACCGACAGACAGTAGCGCCGGACGAGGTTGTTCCTATAAACAACTATACCAGGCTTCAAGGGAGGTTCAGGCACCTGAAAGAGGAAGATTTAAATGAGTATCAAAAAATGGTAGATAAAAAATACGCATATTTAAAAGGGCAGTTTGAAAAGGCAAACACATAAGCGGTGAAATAGTATCTTGCCAAATTATAGCCGTTCACCGCTTGAAATTTGAAATTGGAAAATGGAAATTTGGGGTACCTGTATGAGCCTGCCTGTGCGATGCGCCTGCCTGCGCGATGCGCCTGTCTGCGTGCATCGCACAGGCAGGGATGAAACGAGTTTACAAGTTGGATACTTAAAAACCGGCAGAAAAGTTATCAAATAGGGTCCGGCACGATTTTGACAAGTGATAGCCATTCAAAGCAATAGTTGAAAAACTTGGCCCAAAATTGAATGCGTTCATCAATAGTGAAAAAGCATGAATGCCAAATTTCCATTTTCCAATTTCTAATTTCAGCGTTCTGTGAACGCTTACGCCACATTTTATGGGGGGGGTTACATTTTCAATTAGATAATGTCTTAAACCTTCAGTTAAATGTCTAAAACAATCATTATATTTTTTTTCACTTTCTCAGCCAAATCCTGCGGTAATTTTCCAATCTTTTTTAGAAATCTTTTGTTGTCAATAGATCTCAATTGATCAATAATTATATCACTATTTTCTCGCATATTAGCTATCCCTTTTGCTATGTGCACTCTCAATCCTGAACTTTCATGTTCAATTCTTTCAAATTCTTTTAAAACAGACATTGAATTATTTCTTACTAATAAGGACTCATTTTGAATTTTTTGCTCTAAGATTTTTCGTTTTTGAAGCCTATTGTAATAATCAATAGCTTCATTGATATATCTATT
>JAYEMW010000074.1:0-5110 GCA_034718555.1 Thermodesulfobacteriota bacterium | reverse complement strand
AGTAATTTTTTCTCAAATCGAGGAATACGAAAAAAATTACCGCAGGTATATGGTTGATATTCCGAGGATAATTTTTTGAGCATGACAAAGAGTTGAGGAAAAAGGACATTCTCGGACAGCCTCCTAGCTTCGCCCGCTCGGCCACACAACTAAACCCATTATAACTGCTTTCGATGTATTTTGTCAATTGGGGTGAAAAATTAAGAAAATCATCTACACAAGCTCTAAGTTGTTGATATTACAGTACGTGATCTCAGATTTTTGGGGTAAAGTTTTTTTAGCATGGCAAAGTTAGCCTGTAGTTACAGTTGCTTAAGGACAGCGCAAATGGCTCATTGTAACTCACGTAGTCAGGGTGAAGGGGGTTAGTTTGGAGGGGGTTAGGCTGAAGGCTGGAGACTGAAGGCTGAAGGGGTCCAAAGAGCACGGTTGACGCAGCTTCTTCTTTCTTAGATGAGTCAACAAAAGCAGACCTGGCCTTATCCCTCAACCCCAGCCAGTCAGCCAGGCCGCTGGGCCGCATTAATCACGCTTGACGTTAGTAAAGAGATACTTTACTATATATACATGATCAGATCATTTAAATGCAAAAACACGGAAGCGCTATCGAAAGGTTATAATGTCAGACAGTTTGTGAATATTTCCAAAAATGCACGACTCAAACTCAGACAACTTGAAATCTCCGGTCGGCTTGATGATTTAAGAGTCCCTCCTGGCAATCACCTTGAAGTGCTTAAAGGTAATCGTTCTGGTCAACACAGCATTCGGATTAACGATCAATGGCGGGTCTGTTTTCGTTGGACGAATGCAGGTGCAGAAGATGTCGAAATTGTCGATTATCATTAAGGAGTGCTTATTATGAAAAAATTAGAACCAATAACTCCAGGCGAAATATTATTAGAAGAATTTCTTAAGCCTATGGGCCTCAGCCAATATAGATTGGCTAAAGAAATTGGTGTCCCTGCCCAACGTATCAGTGAAATTGTTTCCGGCAAACGGTCGATAACGGCAGATACAGATTTACGGCTGTGTCGTTTTTTCTGTTTATCCAACGGTTATTGGTTACGCGCCCAAGTTGCTCACGATACAGAGGTCGCCGAACGCACCCTCGGCCACTCACTAAAAAAAATAAAACCATGGGCAGAACATACGGCCCAATCGGCTAACCGGGGATTTTAACCCTCCAGCAACCACACACCACTCATGAACCCCGCAGCGGTTAGCTGTCGGCTTATTTATTTTCGTTCAAGTGCCGTGCCATTATCGGACTCGTCCAACGAACGGTTCAGATTGTGGTTCGTTCCTCACACAATCTATCCTTATTCGTTAGGCCAGCTTATTCCATTCATCAGCATTAATGGCACGTCCTATAATTCCTTCGACTTCATTTAGCATCATACGTAACTGAGGAACTGAATATTCTGTATTTGATGGTACAGTTAAACGGTAGTTTTCATAAACCATAAACTGATGACGTGTCCCTGAATAAGGGCCATCAAATTGAAGTTGTCGTAATCGTTTGATGAACTCACGCCGCTTACAGGGCTGCCATCGACTCATTGCTTGGCTCTTTATTTAAATCATATTCGGCCAAAACTGGAATGGGGTGCCCTAATTTTAAGCCGACCAATACCCAATCTTCTAACGTAGAGCGCAATTCATCTTCACACTCTCGTAATGTTTTGCCGAAAGCGATGACTCCTTTGCAGGATGGAATACGCCCAGAAAATGTTCCATCTTCAAGCTTGTCATATTCTGCCTGAGATAAAGCATTTTCGATATAACCTGTAAGAATAAATTGCAACATTTACCTTTACTCCTTTTAATAAACTGCGTGGTAACTGTTCACGGTTCAAAGTTTCCCAATGAAATCGAGATTCAGAAGTTTATTGCCGATCGATTCGATAGTTTGGTTAGTCAATATAACCCCATTTCTTAAATTGATCATAGAAATTACCATCCTCCTTGAAAGCCAGATAGAACAAATATTCGGTATATATCAACTTCCTTTTTTATTCCCATGGATTGTGAAGTGAGGCACCGCTTTGCTGCATGTCTGCTGTATTTCTGGTCACCACTGTTAAGTCATGCGCTACACCAGTTGCCGCAATCAGGCTATCTATTACCGGCATGGAGTGGCCTTGGGACTCTGATTCACCCTGTATTTCACCCCACACTCTTGCAACTTTTAAATCTATATCGATTATTCTATTTTTAAATCGCTCTTTAAGGTCATATTCCACCCATTGGTGAAGATTTTCTCTCCTTTTTGAATTCGGTAGCTTGGAAATCCCTTTATATAGCTCTCCAAATGTCAGTGAGGATAAATAAAAATTTTCTTCACCATTTTGCATTGCCCAGGAGATGACTTTTTTGTTGGGATTAGGCCTGGCAAGTTCTGATATTACGCATGTATCAATAAGGTATTTCATATTGCCACATCCCTTGGTG
Organism: Thermodesulfobacteriota bacterium; assembly: GCA_034718555.1. Classification (GTDB taxonomy): domain Bacteria; phylum Desulfobacterota; class DSM-4660; order Desulfatiglandales; family B25-G16; genus M55B121. Next base: position 2,659 of record JAYEMW010000074.1, on the reverse strand, counting down.
CGTTTTTATCTCTTGAAATGTCTAAGTTAATACCTCTAAGTGGAGATTCTTGTATAAAATTGAATAAGTTAACCTTTGGTTTGGTAATTTTCCTGTAATCCTCTACCGACAGAATGACAACGGCCTCTTTCCCATGTTTCGTGACTACCTGGGGGCCTTTGTTTTGTGCGCTCTCAACCAAATGGCTGAATTTATTTTTCGCCTCTTGTAATTGCCATGTATGACTCATAATAAACCTCCATATTTTATCCAGTCTGTCTAGCTATAACTCAAATATGAAAATTTGTCAATAAATCCTTTGGCAAGTTTATTAAGAGGCTGTCCGAGAATAGTAATTTTTTCTCAAATCGAGGAATGCGAAAAAAATTACCGCAGGTATATAGTTGATATTCCGAGGATAATTTTTTGAGCATGACAAAGAGTTGAGGAAAAATGGCATTCTCGGACAGCCTCTTAGTATATATTCAGCCACCAAGACACTAAGGCGCCAAGAAAAACATAAGAAATATTTCCTTTCAGCTAATTTCCTTTCAGCTAAAGTTAGTATTGCTGCTGAATCATTGTAAAACGGCATTCTTCTTGAAAGAACATCTAACGAATAGCGTTTTATCCATCGTCCCGTAAAATGTTAATTCTGATAATATTGCATTCATGATAGCAGGGAGAAAAAATAAATCAAGTGGTTAAACGAATAGGGATGATGGATAAAATGTGGTTGAACTGTAGCCGCCTCTCAAGCCGTCATTCTATGGACTTTATATAACCTCAGGTAAGATAGGAGAAAGCAGCAACCCCAGTTCATAAAGATAAATTGAGACTCAGTACCACCCTGAGCTTCAGCCTATCGAAATGTGCTGGGGAGTTATGAAAAATTATATGGCCAAACATTGTGATTTTACGCTTGGCAAATTTCGCAATAATTTACCTTTTGCTTTTTCCCAGGTTACATCGAAAACATGCCAAAACCTGATCGCAAAGACGGTGGCTGAAGAAAACAAGTATTGGGCAGAGGATGGACAAATTGATGCAAATCAAGAGATAGATGTCGACTAATTCATAAAAAAATCACATTTTTTGAAAAATCTTGATATCAAGTTATGTGGAATATGCTATAAGTAATGCAATAAATTTCATCTCGATCGTTTTCGATTCGCTTCAGCCGCCTATCGGCTTTTAGTTTTGCTGATAGTATTGGGGCTTTTCCCGAGTACGTTCGCAAGCTCTTCACGTGTCATGTTTGGGCTTGTATGCGACATGTCAAAAACTCACTCACGGCAGCCACGGAAGAAAACTTCCGGCTGAAACCACATGATAAATACGGGAGTCAATCTTGACCTGACGGTAAATGCCTTCGGCTTTTACAACCTGAACGACTCGTTCACAGTTGAGAAGTCGGGCGAATCGCTGAAGCGGCTTTGACACTTTAAGGTCTTTCAATTTAATCTCGACCATGAGCCAGGGGGCATTGTCTCGTGTAATTAAAGCATCCACTTCGCGTTTTTCCCGATCCCGCAGATACCATAGCCTGAAATCTCCCAGGCCGAAATCAGTCCAGGTATGGCATGCCTTGAGAAGATGGCATATGACAAAATTTTCAAACCTGGCAGCTTCATCCCGGACTTCGGACCAATCCCAGAAATAATATTTCTTTTCGCGTTTGATAGCTCTTTGCAAACGATGACTATACGGCATTACGCCGTAAATATAGTAAAGACGTTCCAGAGTGGCAATCCAGCCCCGAACGGTTTCAAAGGCAATATTAAGATCCTCTCTGAGAGAATTGAGGGATAACGGAGAGGCTGTCCGGGGATTCAACAACCGGACCAGATATTCAAGCCTGTCAACGTCTTCTATGCGGGTCAGGTCTCGCACGTCTTCATGAGTAATGCGTTCCCGCCGCGAACGAAGCCATCTTTTATGGAATGTCTTTTCCTGCTTCAGATAAGGCTCCGGAAATCCTCCAAGGTTCAACAGTGATTCGATATTTTCATTCTTTATTTCGCCATGAGAAAAAGTCTCCCATCCTTTGTCTGGTTCTGTAAGAGAACTTGCCGTTGTTAGTTTCTGAATTTCTCCGAGCGACAGAGGATGCATTCGGTAGAGAAAATAGCGACCCAATAGACTGTCGCCACCTTTCCGGTAAAGGTCCAAACGTCCGCTGCCTGTCACCCAGACGGCCGCATCATCCTTATATTCATCATAAAACCCTTTCAGCCAGGATTTGAATCGACGCATCTTGTGCAATTCGTCGAAGATGATCATGGGACGTTTGGCCGGCCGCCTCCATTCTGCCAGCAGATCTTCGTCACTTAATATCCGTCTTCGATGACCGGAAATATCCCAGTTAAAATATGTCCCCCTGTCACGCCAGGTTTCAAGAATCTGTTTGACCATGGTCGTTTTGCCCACCTGCCTGGGGCCGGCCAGAAACACCATCTTTTCGGGAGGATGCAATTCCCTGAGCCATTTCATTAAACATCTGTTCATACCTGACTTTCTTACAGGATCTCCTAAAATTGTCAAGACATTTTCAGGAGATTATCTACAAATGTTGTACTTCCAGGGGCAAATGGTTATATCTGGACAAACAAAAAAACGCTCTGTAAGCAATGTTGTAGCGAGGATCATAAGTAAATCTCATAATATAGCATTCTTTCCG
>JAYEMW010000073.1:0-5111 GCA_034718555.1 Thermodesulfobacteriota bacterium | reverse complement strand
AAGTTTCCTGGCCCTTTGTTTCTGACGTTCTATTTCGACCTTATCTGTTTCAGTTTCAAAAAAAATTGTCATGATTCATATTTCTAAACTTTCAAGAAACAAATTTCAAATCATTATCTCTATGCACCTTCTCCTTTTTGTAATAATATATCACAGATAACCTTGACAATCTCGTAAAAAGTCGAAAATTATCCGTTTTCGTCATTCCTGCGAAAGCAGGAATCCAGGAAAATCAATCCCTCCGCGGATGGAATAGACCCCCGCTTTCGCGGTGGTGGTGGGCTTGGAGACTTTCTACGGGTTTGTCAATCTTTACGGTTGCCTCAGGCTATCATTTTTTGTAACATATTAACCGTTTGAGCAGAATTTATTGAAAGTATACACGCAAACTCATTAAGGGGGGCGTTCTTGTGGACATGGCCAAATTAAAGCGTGTCAGGATGCTGCTTCTCGATGTGGACGGAGTCCTCACAGACGGCAGCATAGTTTATAATGACAGCGGAGAAGAAATAAAGGCATTTAATGTAAAGGATGGGTTGGGCATTAGAATGCTCTTAGATTCAGGAATCAATGTTGGCATTGTTACTGGTAGAAGCTCAAAAGCCGTCTATCACCGGTGTCATAACCTGGGCATTTCACTAATATTCGATGGGGTTCGGGACAAAGCCGCTGCGCTTGATACAATATTTGAGCAGACAAGGCTCCCACCCCAAGAAACTGCCTTTGTCGGAGATGACCTGCTTGACCTTCCAGCCCTAGAAAAGGTTGGCCTATCTATAGCTGTAGCTGATGCCCATGAAATAGTCCGCAAAAATGTAGATATGGTTACATCAGCAAAAGGGGGAAAGGGGGCTGTAAGGGAAATATGCGAGTCTATATTAAAGGCCCAGGGTCTTTGGGAAAATATTCTTGCTCGTTTTTTGTGATTGAATAATGTTTAAAACCGATATAACCGACCACCGTTTACAATTTAACTCCCTTTGTTTGGGGCACTGAGAAAATAAGCATGAATCCTGTTCAATGAAAACAATAATTATAACCATCTTTTTTTTCTTTGTATCTATGTCAATGCCCTTAATAGCAAAGGCTGAAACATCTAATGGTTCCAATGTATTTACTTTTTCTCTGGAGAATGATGCCTTTGGAATATCTGATAAATATTATACGAGCGGGATAGAATTAACCTGGCTTTCATCTATCCAGGAAGAACATGAGAAAGAAACCGATACCTTCATGCAGGGCATCTCATTGCTTAAAGGTCTGCCATTTTTTAATAAGCCTGAATCTATAAATTTGCTCTCTATTTCACTGGGACAAAAAATTTTCACCCCTGATCACACTGAGGGCAGTGAACTTATCAAAAATGACCGACCTTATGCAGGGATAGCATATCTTTCGATTGGATTTTGCAATAAAAACAAGCTGCGCATGGATAGCTTTAAAACTGATGTAGGGATTGTGGGTCCTCACTCTTATGCAGAGCAGTCACAAAACATAGTGCATAAATGGTTTGACTTTAACATGCCTGAAGGCTGGAAAAATCAAATAAAAAATGAGCCTGTTTTAAATTTAGTATATGACAGAAGGGATATAAAGAGCCGGGGAAAAAATAAAGACCATTTTGGCTATGATTTAATTTCCCGCACAGGGTTTGGTCTTGGTAATGCATATACCTATTTCGACGCCGGGGCAAAATTTCGATTTGGATGGCATCTAAAAGGGGATTTTGGAATGCCTTTTGTTTATCCACATCATAAGCATGGTTCATCAATAAATAGCTTCGGGGTAAATTTTTTTATAGCCCTTGATGGACGATTTGTGCTGCGGGATATTTTCTTAGACGGGAATACCTTTCGCCATAGCCACAGTGTTAATAAAAATCCTTTTGTAGCCGATTTTACGGCAGGCATGGCATTAACGGGACAAAACTTTAAAGTCGGATATACACACAGTTACCGAACTAAAGGATTTGAGCGTCAAAAAAGCGGGCATGATTTTGGCATGATTTATTTATCTTTATATTATTGAGTCAATAAAATATAGTGCTTTTTGGTCTTGCAGCCGCAAAAAAGTTATTGCCTAAGTAATTGCAAACGGGAAAGGAGAAAATATTATGACAAGGATATCTGTTTTATCAGGCGTCCTGTTTTTTCTATTAACCATCTCTTCAACCACTATGGCATCTGATATTCTTAACCTAAATGAGAGCATTAATATAGCCTTGGAGAGAAGTCTGTCCGTGCATTCAGCAGAGGAAGGGATAAGGGCAAGGGAATTTGAAGAAAAGTCTTCAAAGGCCGATTTTTATCCAAAACTAAGCACAAGCTATTCCTATACCCGCCTTGATAATAGTACGGTCAACGATGCTGAGTATACTTTATATTCGTGGGACCCAGACTCAAACGCACATTTTCCATTAAACTTTTCTCCGGCAGACACTAATTCATACCAGTTTAATATAACAGCTACCCAGCCAATATTTACAGGATGGAGCCTTTCAATAACAAGGCAGTTAGCATCTTTAGGTGTAGATATTGCAAAGATTCAAAAGGCAAAGGTTATTCAAGATTTAGTGCTGAATGTAAAAGAGGCTTATTTTGGGATTTTAAAGGCGAAAAAACTTAAGAATGTTGCTCTCCAGGCAGTAGAGCAGCTAAAGGCCCATTTAAGGGTGTCTAATGCATTTTACGAAGAGGGGATTATTGCAAAAAATGATCTTTTGGAAACAGAGGTTCAGATGGCCCAGGCCCAACAAAACCTGATTAGGGTAAGCAACAGGCTGGAGATTGCCCACTCCCTTTTTAATACATTGCTCAGGATAGATTTTAAAAAAAAGGTGAGCATCGAAGATATACTTGATTATCACCCTGCCGACATAACACTTGATCTATGCATAGAAAGGGCAGGTCAATACAGGCCGGAGATAACCGAGATGCTGTTGAATGTTGAATCTGCTGAGAAGGCGGTTAAACTTAATAAAAGCACCTATTACCCAGAAATCGCATTGATAGGCAATTACCAGAGAGGGACAAATGGCATTCTCCTGGATTCTAAGGCAGGCGAGGATCCTGACAACTGGACCATAACGCTGCAGGCAGAATGGACATTCTGGGAGTGGGGAAAGAAAAAATACAATGTAGCGGCTGCAAAAGCTGACCTGGCAAGTACCTCCTACCTCTTGCAAGAACTTAAGGACAATATACGTCTTGAGGTAAAGGATGCATATTTATTTCTCAGGGAGGCAGAAAAAAACATTCAGGTGACGAGGACTGCAATAGCCCAGGCAGAGGAAAACTTTAGAATAAATGAGGAAAGATATAAACAGCAGGTGGCTACCTCAACTGATGTACTGGATGCCCAGACCCTACTCACAAGGGCCAGGTCAAATTATTTTAATGCCTTGAGCGACTACAATATTTCCTGGGCAAAGCTTGAAAAGGCTATGGGAATAATTCACAAAGGAGATATTGGCTAAGCTTACCTTATAAGAATTGTACCATGATGTGCAGGGAGGTCATGGAAGAATACTTATTTATATTGCAGAGCCACCGGGCGGAATCGAACCGTCGACATCCTCATTACGAGTGAGGTGCTCTGCCATCTGAGCTACGGTGGCTTTAACCTTAGTTTATACCTCTTTCTTTATTGATAGTCCAACTTTTTATTATTCAAAATAACAATATTCAAACCACTTTTTTCTTTCTAATAATAAGCTAAACAAGGAGATGAAATGAAAAACCCAAAGGATTACCTTATATTCCCATTAGATGTTCCAACCTATGAAGAGGCCATCCATTACATTGATATTTTAAAGGAATATGTTGGTATTTTTAAGGTTGGGCTGGAGTTGTTCGTTAGCGCTGGACCAAAAATAATCGAAGAAATTAAAAAGAGGAGTGAGGCAGGCATATTTCTTGATTTAAAATTCCATGATATTCCTGCCACGGTTCAAAGCGCATTTCTCGCAGCGAGCAAATACGGTGTCAAATTTATAACCGTGCACTGCGATAAAGGAGAAGGGCTTCTCCGTTCTATTGTTGAGAATAATACTTCGGAAACAAAAATTTTAGGAGTGACCGTTCTGACCAGCCTTGATGGCACAGACCTGAAAAAATTGGGCTATAGAGATAAGTATGTTAATGACGTAACAGAGCTGGTAATGCTTAGGGCCGGCATTGCCAGGGATGCAGGATGCTCCGGCATTATCTGTTCCGGTCTTGAGGTTGAGAAAGTTAAGGCCGCATTTGGTGTAAATTTCATAGCTGTCACTCCGGGCATAAGGCCTGCATGGTCACTGAAAAAGACGGATGACCAGAGAAGAGTAATAACACCTGAGCAGGCAATTAGAAAAGGCGCTGATCATATAGTGATAGGCAGGCCCATCCGCACAGCCGATAACCCGGCAAAGGCAGCGGAAAACGTCTTGAATGAGATAGCAATGGCAATCTCTTAACAAGTACGCCTGCATTTGAACATGTTAAATAACATAGACAGGTATCTTCGATTTTGCCAAAACCTTTCTTGTGTTGCTTCCAATAAGATGTCTGTCACCTGGCTTCCCCTTGGCTGCTAAGACAACAAAATCATACTCTCCGGTTTCTATCTCCTTCAAAATTTCGTCGGAGACCTCCCCCCTTGCAGTTTTTGCGATTGCATTAATGCCTGCCTTTTGAAGGATTTTAACGCCCCTATCTGCAAATTTAGCTGTATTTTTTAATACGGCCCTATCTGTATCAATAATCACCTCAGACCTCCTGAATTCCGACCCAAGCATTCTGCCAACTATGTCCTGGGAAGGCCCTACGCTGAGAACAATAGCATCTGCATCCAGCTTTTTTGCAAGGTTTAATCCTGTGAGAATGGCGCTTTCTGATCTTTCACTCCCCCCTGTACAAAATAATATTTTCATAGCTGAATCCTCCTTTACTTTTAATATAACATATATCTAAATTTTTAACCATTATTTTTGAGTGAACCCTTATCAGACGCTTACCCCCACGAATTTCGGACACTTTTTGAGTGTAGAGCGAATCTAAAAATATTTTATGGCAATAATATCAAATAGTAACGGATTTCCATGTTGTGCGTTTAGCTTGGTAATGCCCCAAGCT
>JAYEMW010000072.1:0-5116 GCA_034718555.1 Thermodesulfobacteriota bacterium | reverse complement strand
ACCCTATTGGGGTAATCATTTTTGGACAAAGGGTTACTGTGTTGATACCGTAGGCCTAAATTCAGAAATGATACGTAAGTATGTTAAGTACCAAGATGACAAAGATAAAGAATAAGTCGATCTATATAAAATAGTTCAAACAACATGGGCAACTCAACCTTGTCCCCTCCGGGGACAAGGCAAACTTACCCCTTTTAGGGGTTAGATCAAAACCGGCCTCTCTGAGGTCGGATTCTTTATTGAGCTGATACCCTACAATCATGTTGGAAGATCCGCCTAATGCAGGCATTTTGTGCTTGACACACAAGGATAAATTGTCTATGCTCCCATCCACAAAAAGGGAATTCTATCAGTTTGTGATATTATCTGGCTTTGAACATTATTAACATTTTAATCTAATAAAACCAGGGGCATTACTAAATGGGATCAAAGGTTTCCGTAGTCGGTCTGGGAAAGCTGGGCATGTGCCTTGCCGCGTGTTTAGCTTCAAAAGGCTATTCAGTTATCGGGGTAGACATTGATAAGCAGATAATTAATGCTTTCAACGAGGGAAAAACCTTTCTTGCCGAGCCGAGCCTTGGCAGTCTTCTGGAATCAGGAGCAGGTAATTTTCGTGTTACAATTCTCCACGAGGAAGCGATCAGTCAATCAGATTTGACGTTTATCATTGTACCTACCCCCAGCCGCCCAGGAGGCAGCTTCTCGGATATCTATTTACAAGAAGCTATAAAGCCACTGGCGGAAGCCCTAGGAAAAAATCGCAAGCCTTATCATCTCTTTGTTATAACCTCCACTGTCTCCCCGGGAACAATTGAGAATAACATCATCCCCTGGATTGAAAAATATTCCGGCAGGGTGTTAAAAGAAGGTTTTGGTGTTTGTTACAGTCCCTCTTTTATCGCTCTGGGAAGCGTTGTGAAGAATTTACTCAGCCCGGATGTATTATTAATAGGAGAAAATTCTGAACATGCCGGGAACATACTGCAGGAAGTTTATGAGAAACTTGTGGACAACAAACCTTACCTGGCCAGGATGTCGATCATAAGCGCGGAGATCACAAAAATAGCCCTTAACGCTTACGTAACGATGAAGATTAGTTTTGCCAACTCACTTGCGAACATCTGCGAAAAAATTCCTGGATCAGACATAGACCAGATTACCTCCGCCCTGGGAGGAGATCGGAGAATTGGTAAGTATTATTTGAAAGGCGGCCCGGCCTTCGGCGGCCCGTGCTTTCCCCGGGATAATAGAGCTTTCGCGGCTTTTGCCGAAGGTTTTGGAGGCAAGGCCATTCTCGCCAAGGCCAGTGATCAGGTCAATCATTATCTTAGCGATCATTTAAGTTCATTGGCAATAAATTGCCTGAAATCCTCAGCGAATAAGCGCGTTTCAATAATCGGGCTTTCCTATAAGCCCGGAACCCCGGTAATCGAAGAATCACCCTCCCTCAAACTTATCGACACCCTGTTGAAGGAAAATATTTCTATAATCGTATACGATCCTCTGGCGATAGAGAATGTAAGGAAAATTTACGGAAATCGGATTGAATATGCTCGCTCGCTGGAAGAATGCCTTGATGGCTCATCCCTGTGGATTGTTGCGGTGGACTTCCCCGAGCTAAGGAAATTGGACCAGAGGGTAAAAAACGAAAACCGGTCGGTGATCATTATCGATTGCTGGCGAGTCCTGGATGGCAATAAATTCGGAGCCAATGTTCAATACATAGCCCTCGGACGGTATCAAGGAAGTATGTAGCATGCACATATTGGTTATCGGAATTAATTATGCCCCGGAAATAATTGGAATCGGGGAGAATACAACCCAGCTCTGTGAATACTTGGTGTCGCTCGGCCACAGGGTTAAGGTTATTACGGCTTTCCCCCACTATCCCGAATGGAAAGTGCGTCCGGCCTACCGGGGCAGGATTTTTATGCGGGAAACAATAAACGGCGTATCGGTTTACCGGGGGTACAGCCTTATTCCACGCGTCTCTACCAGGGCTTTGCAGCGCATTCTCCACGATACTACATCAGCCACTTCCGCTTTAATAATTGGTCTGTTTCTCCCCCGACCAGATATGGTGCTGTCGATCAGTCCCCCTTTGCAGGGGGGAGCCGCAGGGTACTTTCTGGCCAAGCTGAAGCGATCTCCTTTTATTCTCCAGGTAAAGGACCTGGTGCCGGATTTAGCCATCTCTTTAGGGATTTTAAAAGATAATATGTGGCTCAAAATCGGGAAAAAGCTGGAAATGTTCGTTTATTCAAAAGCAGCCGGCATACTTGTTATCTGCCAGGGATTTGTGAATAATCTTAAAGCCAAGGGAGTTCCAGAGCGGAAAATTCATCTCCTTCCTAACTGGGTGGATTTGAATCACATCAAGCCGCTCAATCGTAATAACAATTTCCGAAAAACAAATATGCTGCAAAATAAATTCGTCGCCCTTTACTCGGGGAATATGTCGGCCAAGCAGAAACTGATCAATGTTGTTAGTGCGGCACGGCATCTTTTGGGATATGAAGACATACTGTTTCTTCTCGCGGGTGATGGTCCCCAAAAAAAAGATCTGCAGCGGGAGGCTTCGTCGGAGGAAAACATCCGGTTTATGCCCCTGCAACCGGTGGAAACATTCCCCCTGATGCTTGCCGCCGCCAACCTGTTGATCCTGAATCAGAATTCAGGGGTCATCGATATGGTCATCCCCTATAAAACGCTTGTTTACATGTCAACTGGCCTGCCGATTGTGGCCAGTGTCCATACTGACAGCGAGACCGCCCGTTACATCCGTATAGCAGACTGTGGTATTGTAGTCCCCCCGGAAAGACCACGAGAATTAGCCGAAGCTGTGCTGGCTCTCCATAATGATGAAAAAATGTCGACGCGCCTGGGACGAAACGGACGCAAGTATGCCGAAGGTAATTTTGACCGAGAATCAATCCTCACCGACTATAATAAATATTTTATTCAGATTGCCGGTCTGAAAGACCAACCAATCAAAAAATAATCAAAAGGCGGAGCATCGAAATGCAGAAATCAGCTTTGCAGATCTTGTTTTATACTCCTTTCCCGCACCCGTTACTTCTCCTCTAATTGGTTATGGTCAAATACTGACCCACACCAGTCACCCATCGGGATCAAGGCTCATCCTGCTTGGATTATATTAACATGATTCAAGCACAGCCCCTGTCCGTTGTTCGTACCCAGAAAATCATCGTTTCCATGCCGTGTCCAATAGTATGTATCGACAAATCCTATGATTATTAGCCAATCCCTTTTAAGCTCAAGGTATAGGCAAAACGACTACTGTCTGGAATTGTAAAATCAGCGTTCATTAAAGCTTCATGGTAAGGTTTGCCAAAGAGCAAATTAGCAAGGGCATGTGCTGCCGGAGATACTAATAACCCACCATTTTGAACTTTTGGCACAATCTGTTCGGTTGAACCATTTAGAAAAGGAATTCCCAGGATATAATCTATGTCAGTACATGTATAAGGTATTTTCCTTCTATTTTTTTCAAACTGCAGTTCCATCCGAGCTTTTTTTAGTTGTCAATTCCTCAATCCACCTATAAGTCTTTTCTAAGCCCTGCTTCAATGGTTTAACTGGCCGCCACCCAAGCTTTTTCTCAATCAGCCGGTTGTCTGAATTCCGCCCTCTTACGCCCAGCGGTCCTTCAATGTGTATTTTAGTCAACTTTTTGCCAGAGATATCCATAGCCATGTCTGCCAGCTTGTTTATTGTCACCATTTCATCTGATCCAATATTAACTGGGCCGGTCCAATCCGAACGTGTCAGCCTAACAGTGCCCTCCACGCATTCGTCAATATATAAAAAAGACCGGGTCTGCTCTCCATCGCCCCAAATTTCAATCTTTCCCCCGTCCTCAGCCATAGCCACTTTTCTACAGATTGCTGCTGGGGCCTTTTCCCTGCCGTCATTCCAAGCCCCAAATTCTCCGAATATATTGTGGTATCTGGCAATACGCACTTCCATTCCCTTATTACTATGATACGCTAAATACAGGCGTTCACTGAAAAGCTTCTCCCACCCGTATTCACTGTCCGGTTGGGCCGGATAGACGCTGTCTTCGGCGCAATTGGGATTACCAGAACCCAATTGATTGTATTCTGGATACACGCATGCTGATGAAGAATAAAAAATACGCTTGATATTTCTCTTGCAGCAGGCATCAAGCATGTTCAGATTGATCTTGGCCGAGTTGTGCATGATGTCGGCATCATGCTCGCCGATGAATACATAACCAGCCCCACCCATATCAGCAGCGAACTGGTAGACTTCGTCAAATTTTCTGTCGACGATCTGTCGGCACAAGTACTGATCGCGCAAATCACCGATTATAAAATCATCTGCCACGGTTTCCCAAAATTCCGGATATTTCAAATCCACGCCACGCACCCAGAAACCTTCATTTTTTAGGCGTTTAACCATGTTTGAGCCTATAAAACCACCTGCACCACAAACAAGCGCTAACTTCATTTCTCCTCCTTTTTATTATTAAGTTTGTTAATAAAGCTTTTTTCAACAAAAAAATGTAAAAAAATAACGATACCTTGCTCCTTTAAAAAAATGACAGGCAAATTATAGCTCTAAAACTAAGCGTCTGAGAACTGCTGATTTGGGATAGATAATTTTTAGTCCCCCTCGAATTACCTTTGCACCCGGGAGGGTTTCATCAGTAAATTCAGAATGCCCAAAGTTTGCACATGATTACATCGACCCAAAACTACGTTTGTTTTGGGCAAACTTACCATCCACCCGATATAACGACTCTAGAGTATCCATCCAGAATCAACCATTGAGGAAATAAGGCGGTTCGATCACCAGCCAAATCTCATGCTCTTGGCCAGTCAGCCATTCGGCCATTTCACCATTGTATTTGCCAATTCCGATTAGCTCTGGAGCATAGTTTATGCTATATATTACTATACGCAAAGAATACCTTCAATTACCTTAACCATCTTCAAGTTTTAAATTTCCAATTTCAAATTTCACTTCTTATATTAATGCCTTCTTAGGCTAATCCTGAACCATCTCAACAGGTACTCTGCCTTATATAAAAATCTATTTTTTATATTTTTCACCATAATGTCCATGTATG
>JAYEMW010000071.1:0-5124 GCA_034718555.1 Thermodesulfobacteriota bacterium | reverse complement strand
AATCCTTCCTGATGAGAATCTTTGTAAGCGTTCACGGAACGCTGAAATTGGAGACTGGAAATTGGAAATTTGGCCTTCATGCGTTTGTGCTGTTGATGGCCGCATTCAATCTTGATGCACTCATAAAAAATCGTCACTCCGGTGAAAACCGGAGTACAGATAGGCCGCAATTCCTGAAAAAGACTGGATTCCGGGTCAAGTCCGGAATGACGGAAAACGGTATTTTGGGACTTTTACGAGACATTCAGTTTTGGCCGAGTTTTTCAACTATTACAACTACGCAGGTCGGTAGGCTGAATGTCCCGCCAAAGATAGTGTCAGGAAAATTGTGAACACGGCTCATTTTGTCGAAGATCCTGTTTACGGGGAAACCATGTTTGGCGCAAAAATCTTCTCTCTCTGCCACAATACCTCAATCGTGCTTTTCAAACTCCTTCTTCAGCCTGACTACGTGAGTAGTTGTTACGCTATTGCTTTGGATGGTTGTCACTTATCAAAATTGTGCAAGACTCTGTCTAATAACTCTTCTGCCGATTTTTTAATATCCAATTCGTAAACTCTTTTCATCTCTGCCTGTGGATGCCCGCACACAGACAGGTCTCACAAATTTCCCCGCTTTGCTGGATCTCCGCGCTGCGCCGACAAGCTTCTAATTTCTAATTTCCAGTTTCTAATTTCCCCGCTTAACGGGATCTTCGACAAGTTTCAAGCCGTGAACCGCTACAAAATTATTGCCCCTTTCCCTGAAATCTATTATTATATCAAACAAACAATAAAAATTGAGTATCTGAAAATCGTTTTTTGGTGTATTTACAAGATTGCAAAAAGTGTATCTCTATAAGCGAACTTACTATTATGGTCTTTTATGATGATTCAGCTATTTAATGTATGTAAGAGCTTTGGTCCAAAAAATCCGGCAATTGTTGACATAGGCTTAAAGATAGAGAAAGGAGAGTTTGTTTTTATCACCGGGCCTTCCGGTGCAGGAAAAAGCACGCTTCTCAAGATAATCTTTTGTTCGGAAAAACCAACCAGCGGTAATGCCCTGGTAAATGGAATAAATCTCAATAGAATCAGAGAAAGGGAACTGGCGTTTTTACGAAGAAAGATAGGGATAGTCTTCCAGGATTTTAAACTATTGCCAAACAGGAATGTGTTTAATAATGTGGCTCTTTGCCTCGAAATAGCAGGAGTACAATACTCCATTATACGAAAAAAGGTACATCAGACCCTAAGACACCTGGGACTGGCAAAAAAAGAGCGTTACTACCCGCCCCAGCTTTCAGGAGGGGAACAGCAAAGAGTTGCTATTGCAAGGGCAATAATCAATAACCCTCTGATTTTATTAGCAGATGAGCCTACTGGAAACCTCGACCCTGACCTAACCATGGAGATAATGGCAGTATTAAGAGAAATAAATGAAAGGGGCACAACTGTCCTTGTGGCAACACACAGCCAAGAGCTGTTGAAAAATACAGGCAAAAGGATAATAACCCTTAATAAGGGCAGGATAGTTAAATGAAAACGGCGTTTGTAAAGTATTTTTTCCGGCAGGCATTGACTAACATTGCTGATAACAGGATGGTGCACTTAGTAGGGATAGGAACAATAGCGATAGCATTCCTCATTTTTATTTCCTTTGTCCTTGTTTATGTAAACATAAACCATTGGACCGATGAGTTGGGGAAATCATTAACAATGTCCATATATTTCAAAGGCCAGCCGGAAAGCATTGAGGTTGAGGAGATAAAAAAGGAGTTAATCAATATCCAAGGAGTGACTATTAATAAATTTGTTTCCAAGGAAGAGGCAATGGAGGTTTTGGCAAAAGAGCTGGGAGATAAGGCAGGACTGCTCAGTGGCTTGCATGAAAATCCCCTTCCTGCATCTCTTGAAATTATTTTTTCAATAGCGGATAGAGAGGACTCTCTTCCCTATAATATAAAGAGCAAACTGGAGAAAATGGATATAGTTGACGAGGTTCAGTATAGCCAGGAATGGACAAGAAAGATTAAGGCGATAATGGGGGGAATAAAACTCATTGGATCCATTCTTGGTGGCTTGCTTTTTCTGGCAACACTTTTTATTATTACCAATACAATAAAACTTACTGTATTTGCCAGGAAAAATGAGATAGAGATACTTCGTTTGGTTGGCGCTACAAATCTATTCATAAAGACCCCGTTTCTAATTGAGGGGTCAATTCAGGGCTTACTCGGAGGCCTTGTCGCCTTAATCATTCTCTTTGCAGCTTATATGACAGTCATAATCAGGGCAGACTTTAGAATTGGCTTTGCCACACTTGATGTAGTCTTTATCTCGCCATTTCTCACTGTTTTTTTGTTGCTCATGAGTGTTATTGTAGGCTTTGCAGGGAGCAGTATAGCCTTAGGCAGGTTTTTTAGAACATGAACCATATTATTGCCTTTGCATATTTGTTGATTTTATCTGTGATCGGCTCCAATGTAATTGGTATCTGTTTTTCCATAGCAGGAGATAAGGATTATACTGAAGAGGCTATCTCTCAAGCCCAGCATATAGAGGAACAACTTTTAAAACAGCAAGGGGGGCTGTCAAACGTATACATTGAAGAAAAAAACATTCTGGACGAGTTAGAAAGATTAGAAAAAAACACTGCGGAAAATAGGAAATCCGTTAAAAAACTATCGCACGAGATAAAAGGGCTTTCAGACAGGATAATTAAAAGTCGGGAGAAAATTAAAGACCTTAATGGTTCCATTCAGGAGGTTAAAACGGCCTTCGAAAGTCGCTTAGTGGCATTTTATAAATTTGGAAAATCCGGGTACCTGAGTCTTTTAATTGCCAATGGAAGTTTGCAGGGAGTTCAGAAGAAAATAAAATATATCAAGGCCATTATTGATTATGATAGAAAAATAATGGATAACCTGTCTGCAAAGAGGAAAAAGCTTGAGAAGGAGATAGAATTATTAAACAAAGATAGATCCACTATCGAAACATTAAAAGCAGCCGAGAAAAAAAGTGCGGCAATGCTGGAAAAGGATATTGAAAGAAAATTTCTTTTGTTAGTGAAGACACATAAAGAGAAGGAGTTTTATGAAAAAGCCGTCAAGGAACTAAAGGAAGCCTCCCATGCCCTTAGCCAAAAAATTGCAGGCTTGGAAAAAGAAGAAAAAAAGACATTAATAGAAACATTCGTTAAAATGAAGGGTAAATTATCTATGCCGCTAAGGGGGAAAATAATTAACGGTTCCACACTCCGAAATCGTGAACCGTTTATGCATAGAAAGGGAATATATATTAAAGGAAAATTTGGAGATAAGATTCAATCGGTTTATCCCGGCACAGTTGTCTTTTCAGGGTGGTTTAAAGGCTATGGCCAGATGATTATTATTAATCATGGGGCAAGATATTTTACCATGTTCGCCCATCTTGAGGAGAGAAAAAAAGAGGCGGGAGAAGTGGTTTCAGAAGGAGAAATAGTGGGGAATGCAGGTGACACGGGGCTGAATTTTGGGGCCGGCATGTATTTCGAAATAAGAAAGGGAGGATTTAACCTTGACCCAAGGAAATGGTTCAGGATAAATTAGCAGCCCATGCAATTATACATAGATATCCACTGATTATTTACGAGACAATAGATTTTAAAACAGAAGGGGAGAATGAGAATGGTAAAACCTAAACGTAATTATTTTTTCTTAAAGGCGGCTATTGTTGGGTCGATAGCCATTGCACTAATAATTTATGGAAATTATGGCGCCTTTGCAGATACAAAAGAGATGTATAAAAACATTGAGGTCTTTAGCGAGGTCTTGGGAAAGATAGAAAAAAACTATGTCAATGATGTAGACAGAGAAAAACTTATACATGGCGCTATCAAGGGAATGTTAAAGGCATTAGATCCTCATTCATCTTTTATGGAACCAGATGGATATAAAGAGATGATGATAGAGACAAAGGGAAGTTTTTCCGGTGTAGGCATTGAAATAACCGTCCGGGACGATATTCTTACAGTAGTATCTCCCATAGAAGGAACTCCTGCATTTAAGGCGGGCGTAAAGGCAGGTGACCAGATTATTATGGTTGAAGGCAAGCCGACAAAGGATTTGGTGATTATGGAGGCGGTAAAACTTATCAGGGGGAAAAAGGGTACCAAGGTTAAGCTCACTATTAGGAGGGAGGGCGCTGAAAAGCCCATTGATTTTTTAATAACAAGAGATGTGATACCAATAAAAAGTGTCCGCTCACTACTTCTTCCTTCTGAAATTGGCTACATAAGGATTTCGACTTTTCAGAGCAAAACCGACAAGGAGCTTTCAAAGGCGTTAAAAGACCTGGTTAAAGAAAAAGAATTGAAGGGCCTCATTTTAGATTTAAGGAATAATCCTGGGGGCCTTCTCTCTCAGGCAATAAAGGTTGCAGACGAATTTCTCGACTCAGGGGTGATTGTCAGCATTAAGGGTCGTGATGAGCAGGAAGAAAAAAGCCTTGCCCACAAGAACAAAAACAATAGAAATTATCCTATTATAGTGTTGGTTAATGGTGGAAGCGCCAGCGCTTCAGAAATAGTGGCAGGTGCATTGCAAGACAATAAAAAAGCCCTTATATTAGGCGCAAAAACCTTTGGCAAGGGCTCTGTACAGGCAATCTTTACCCTTTCAGACGGTTCAGGATTGCGCCTTACTACTGCTATATACTATACGCCAAGCGGAAGATCCATACAAGCAAGCGGAATTGAGCCGGATATAAAGATTGCCTTTATGCCTCCGAATAAAAAAGGCGAGGAGAAAAAACATCACATGCTCCGGGAAAGTGATCTGGAGGGCCATATAGAAAAAGAAGGGCCTGATGAAAAAACAGAGGTAGAAAAAGAGGAAACAAGCGAGCCATCACCAGATGAGAAAACTGAGGCACAAAAACGAATTGACAACGACAATCAACTCCGGAGCGCATTACAGATTCTACAGTCATGGAACCTTTTTTCAAAGATAAATGGACTGGAGGAAAAATAATGGGCATAGGAGGCTGTCCGAGAATAGTAATTTTTTCTCAAATCGAGGAATGCGAAAAAAATTACCGCAGGTATATAGTTGATATTCCGAGGATAATTTTTTGAGCATGACAAAGAGTTGAGGAAAAAGGGCA
>JAYEMW010000070.1:0-5131 GCA_034718555.1 Thermodesulfobacteriota bacterium | reverse complement strand
GTGATGAAGGCTCCGTAATAGAGCTGGAGCGAAGGGGGCAAATCATTCAATTTTGCCAGTTTAACAACGGACAGAGTCCGGAGGATTTTATTGAGCAAGATGAAGTCAGCAAGGTAGCAACTTCAAAAAGACAGATAGATGGGTAAAGCGTATAAAGCGTGAAATGCCTAATTTATTTGTCCACTGGAGTTTATTACGTGCTTGACCGAATGATAAGAGCCGTATGAGTCGAGAGGTTCACGTACGGTTCTGTGAGAAGCTTGGGGGGAGGTTTCCCTTGCTTACTCGACCAAATCGCTGGATAGGGACTGGGCAAAGCCGCGTCGCTTTTTGAAAGGCAGTATTTGACTGGCAGTTTTTATATTTAACATAGTTTTTTGGTTATCATTGCCCAGCCCCTCAGCTCAGCCGTTGGCAGCTAATAATCGCCTAAGGATACTCATATGGATCTTTTAGAAGAACTAAAAAAACTTACTGCGAAATTTGATCAAGTAGGCGTTGATTATGCTCTTTGTGGAGGTCTGGCTTTAGCAATATATGCACGCCCAAGGGCAACGCTTGATATTGACGTTCTAATCGAATTTGAAGCTCTATCAAAAGCGGAGGATGCTGCTGCTGATTTGGGCTTTACTCTTCGTGCAGCACCAATGGAATTTAAAAGCGGTAAAGTGAAAATTTATCGACTTACCAAAATCGATGAAGATACAGGCGAAACACTGGTATTGGATTTGCTGATCGTAACCCCAACTATCCGAAGCGTCTGGGAAAGTCGCCATACGGTGGAGTGGGATGAGGGTCCGCTTAAGGTTGTTTCTCCAGAGGGTTTGATTTTCCTAAAATCACTTCGTAGAAGTGGGCAGGATGAGGACGATATTGAGTATCTTAGGAGTATTACAGATGAAGATTGAAATGAGTCCACGTGCTGTTACGATTCGATTAAAAATGGTGGATAAGTTAAGACGAACCTGCCTTTCTTTAGCTGATTCCAGCGAGGGTAGAAAAATACGAAAAAAATATTCAGCCAACAAATTGGTTCAGCGGACCTCGCAAGCGCTCGGCCGCTGACCAAACCGTTCGACGAATAGAAAAAGGAGGTATAAATGAAACGAGCAAATGATAGTAGATTTCTGGGAGCTATTGGATTTCTAGGTTTTCTTGGTTTTCTCGGATTTTTGGGTAGCGATTCCTATCAGCATCTGACTCAGCTATCATATTTGTCTTTCTTGTCCTTTCTATCTTGCTTGGTCTTTATCCCATTCGATGCATCAAAGGTTAAATCGCCTATTACGCCTGAAAAGAAAATATTTCTTGTTTCTCTTGTTTCTTTATGCTTCTTGTTTTTTCTGCTAAGTTCACGACCGCAACTGAGTCAGTTGTCTTTTTTATCATTTATTACATTTGCCGCTATAAATAAGAAGCAAAAAAGATTGGAAAAGAACACAACCAAGTAATTCTGTCGAACGAATCGCTTCATAGAACGGCGGAATCGTCGCGCGATTTAGAGGATAAAAAGAATAAATAAACTTAAATATGCGAGTAAAGGTCGGCGTCATTCCGCCGTCCATGAGCTCAAGCGTTAGGTGGCGCGTCCGCACCAGCTTTGAGTTCGTCATGTTGAGAGAAGTATGGTCAGGATGGCAGAGAGGAGAATAATGGGACGTGATGACCGGATAGAGAGTTTGGCTGAGACTTGGGGAGCGGATTTTTTCGGTGTAGCAGACCTTTCTCTCGCCCGTGATGCTATCTAATGCGTAGAGATTTGCCCAGTCAAAGCCTTCACAGGGCAACCGTTTCGGGAAAACGAATCTCGGGAGGCTCGCTATGATGCGAGCAAATGTGATCACTACTTTGCCAATATGGAGGAGCAAGATGAAGTGGCCGTGTGTGGCCTGTGTTTGTACATTTGTCCGCAAGGAAGGCCGTAGATATATATAGTGGGCGCCACCTAAACAGCGCATAAGCCGACCACGCTATCGAGGTCCTTTTTGAGGCCATTTTCGCTTTTGTTGCGCTTCAAATCAAGTTTGGTGACACTGCGAAACTCGCGTGGCGGCTTGCGCGCGGGCCGTTATGGCGGAAAATGTACTTATAAAATTGAAAATATAATCTTAAGAGAATGGGTGTTATGTCTTTATTAAATCATCCAAAAGAAATTTTTTTCACAGAAGTTGATAAACAGATTCTAAAAAATCAGGTCATTGATGAAAATAATCCTGGAAGTATCTTACAAGATTTCAAATTTTTATTGGATTATATTAATTCTAACACTGTTGACGCCACAAAAGCTAATTATCATATAGCTATGAAACACTTGGTACCCATTAATGAAAAATTAATTCATCCTATCAAATTAAAACTTAATCGTCCTCAACAAAAATCATTTCCAAATATTAGTGGTCTTTATCTACTTTTGTGTTCAATAGGAATTATCAGATTTATTTATTCAGAAAAGAAACATATTATGACTTTAGATGAAACAATCCTTGAATTATGGAACAATTTAAATCCAACTGAACAATACTTTACATTATTAGAATCCTGGCTTCTTCGTAGTCAACCAAAAGAAATTTTAGGAGAATATAGCCCCTTCGGCAGATTATTATTAAGAACTTATCTTGATTTTTGGAAAAGTGTTCCTAAAAAAGGCTTACAAAATGAAAGGAATAGAGATATAGAAGATCATATTAAATATGTACCTGGTTTGTACAATATTGCATTATTGGAATTATTTGGCATCTTATCTATTCAACAAAGTGAAACTAAAACAGGAAAAGGATGGCGAATTTTAGAAATTAAACGAACAGATTTTGGAAATGCTATTTCTAAATATTTATACCAATTGGATAAGAATATAGATTATTTGTGGCAATATGAATATAATTATGAAATACCTTTTGGAGAATGGCAGACAGCTTTTCAATCTTATTTTCCTGAGTGGCGAAATAATTTAACTTTCCCTGAAACCGAGTTTAAAAGTGGAATTTATTTATTCAAAGTATCGTTAGGGAATGTCTGGAGACGAATTGAGATATGTAGCGAAATGACATTGGAAGATTTAACTGATACAATTCTTGCTGCATTTGATTTTGATAAAGATCATCTTTACTCTTATTATTATAAGAATCGTTTTGGATATACTGCTGAAATAAATAGTCCCAATTCATATGAAGAGCCACATACAATAGAAAAACTAATTGGAGAAATTCAAATTCCAATCGGATCATCCATGAAGTTTTTATATGATTTTGGAGATAATTGGGAATTTGAAGTTTTATTGGAAAAAATAAATCCTTTAGACAAAAAATTAAAATCACCAAGAATTATTGAAGAGCGTGGTGAACCACCATTACAATATCCAGATTGGGAAGATGAATGGAATGACTTTGAATGAAAGTTATAAAAATTAATTTAAGATTTAATTGTAAGTAATAAAACATATGTAGTTTAATCGCCTAACCAGCGGCAGCACCTAGCCGAAACCGTGTTGTGCGAATCCAAATTTTTGGATGCCCGCATCAGTTTAAGATTAAGTTTTGACGTTCAGTGCAACGCAGGTTTCGGCAGGTGAGCTGCCAGCCGTTAGTTGACACCCGGACCAGATCCGGGGTGATGGTGAGGATCTTTATTTGCTACACATCTTTGTAGATGCTGATGCGTGCCCGGTTAAACAGGAGGTGTACCGCGTCGCAAGCCGATATAGCCTCGATGTCACATTGGTGGCCAACTCTTGGATGCGAGTTCCGAATGAACGCTGGATTGCACTCGAAGTTGTAGGGGACGAATTGGATGCGGCCGATGATTGGATTGTCGCACACGTGCAACCTTACGACATTGTGGTCACCGCTGACATTCCGCTTGCGAGCCGCTGCCTGAAGGAAGACGCACGCGTAATTGGTCCAACCGGAAAGCCGTTCACGGAAAACAACATCGGTCAGGCCGTCGCGACTCGGGACCTGTTGTCAGAACTTCGTAATGCAGGAGAGATAACGGGCGGTCCTCCACCGCTAAGAAAGCGTGACAGATCACGTTTTCTTCAACAGCTCGACAACGTGATTCAATCAATCCGTCGTAAGCATTCGTTCAATCCCACCTAACGAATGAAATGAGAAATGTGAGGAATGGAAATTAAAGATGGCGAAAATGTGGATATGTAGCACCCATTAAAGGGCGTGTCCCACCACAAAGAAGGCGGGCAGGCAAAGAGAAAAAACATCTCTCCATTAAAAAAATTGACATTTTTTTTCAATTCTCACTTATACGGCACCAGACCGCCTTTTTTTGATTCTTTTTTTATAGATGCATTTACCTGGTTTGAATTGTTGCTCAAGACTTCTGCGTCTTACCCGGCGACTGGTGACTTCTATCGAACCCCGCATGTAAAACTTGACACCTTATGCACAATGTGATATTTTTATGCATAAAAGATAAGGAGGGGCCGATCATGAGAACAACGCTTGATTTACCTATAGATTTATTAGATGAGGCTATGAAAGCCACCCATATTAAGACAAAAACCAAAGTCATCATCATAGCCTTGGAAGAATTAATCAGAAAATCAAAAATTACGGAGTTAAAAGAATTTAAAGGAAAAGTCGATTTGGACATTGATTTAAATACAATCAGAGCGCGTCAATGTCAGTATTAGTTGATACTTCAGTATGGGTTGAGTATTTCAGGAGTGGAAATAATTCTGAAAAACTTGATTTCTTAATTGATGAAAATCTCATTGTAACAAATGATCTAATTATGGCAGAGCTGATACCCTTCCTGAAAATTCGAAAGCAAAGAAAATTGATCAATTTATTGCTAAATATAAACAGGTTGATTTTGTCCATTAATTGGGGCCAAATCATTGAGTATCAATACAAATGCCTCAGAAATGGATTGAATGGTGTTGGTATACCAGATTTAATAATTGCCCAAAACGCAAAACAAAATAATTGTGAAATTTATTCAATGGACAATCATTTTAGCCTAATGAAGGATATCCTCACCCTTAAGATACAAATATAGATTTCAGCTACGCCGAGCAAATGCTTGCACTCAGACCGGGAAAGCCATGGCGTTTTTCGTTTTTAACAAAGATATAATAAAGCTCGCTATTGCGCTGCCCCTGTTGGCTTTATCGGCT
>JAYEMW010000069.1:0-5137 GCA_034718555.1 Thermodesulfobacteriota bacterium | reverse complement strand
AATATATCCAGAGCCAATTAGGACATTCAAGCCCGAGTGTCACATTGAACGTTTATGCCCATCTGATGAAACCGTCCAATCAACAGGCAGCTTGTAGGTTAGAAAATACAATTCTTGGGGGAAAGTAGTAGCAAAATGGTAGCAGAAACAAAACAGAGGATTAATAACAATCCCCTAATTCATTGATTTTAATGGTAGGCACGATGGGATTTGAACCCATGACCTCTACCGTGTCAAGGTAGCGCTCTCCCCCTGAGCTACGCGCCTATAATGTATGTAAAAAACTATTTATCAATTCCTATCTTGTTATGTCAAGAAAAATCGCCATTCATTCCCTTGCTCAAAACAGTTAATCCAATTTTTATATACTGAAGCCCTGAAAGTATAGTCAATAAGGCTACAAGCCAGAATAGATATATTTCGAAAAACTGAATATTAAAACATCTATCAAATAATATAATCATTATAGTGACTACCTGTGAGAATGTTGTGGCCTTGCTTAAAATAGACGGTTTCACCTTTACCGGGTAACTGTTTAAATAAAGTACCAAAACCCCTAACAAAATAATAACATCCCTGCTTACTGTTAAAACAGCCAGCCACGATGGAAGCATTTTAAACATGGCCATGGTTATAAACGCAGCAATCAGTAGAATTTTGTCGGCTAAAGGGTCAAGGTAGGCTCCTATGTTGCTCTTTTTATGGAAGACCCTTGCAATAAATCCGTCTGCTGCATCGCTTATACCGGCGACTACAAAAACAACAAGAGATGCCAAAATCCTTTCATCTATCATATATATTATAAAAAACGGTACAAGAAGTATCCTAAAGATTGTTATCAAATTGGGAATATTCATTTTATAGTCAGTGTAAATCCTTGCTCGTTTATCTTGTCAATTTCACATGAAAAAGGTTTTTCAGGGAACTCCTTCATTTTTTTTGCAAATAATTTTGAATCTGTGTTTACCCTGGCAGATAGTTTTATAGCGTCCTTTTTAAAGCTCTTTTCCAGCACAAATTTTATTTCAGGGAAGCTCTCCTTTAAGAATTTTTTAAAATCAATAAACTCCCTATAGTTTTTCAATCCCTTTAGCACTATGTCTATGTTGTTAGCAAGTTTTTTGGCAGGCTCTACACCCTTTATTATATATGAAATCATATCACCGGCCCAGCTATTTATAGCCAATCCTACCGAGCTTCTGCCATCCTTATGGTTATCCCCCAATACTGCTTCTCTATATCCTTGGGCAAGTATTGCCCCATCGCTGACCCTTAATGCCTTTAAAAAAACTGACGCCCAAGACTCGCTATACAGGTTTGCATCTCCTGTTATTACTATACCGGCAGAAAAAAGTTTTCCCCATTTTACAGCATCTTCATCGCTCAAGGTTATACGAAGCATATCCTCATCATAATCTTCCTCTGGAGTAAGAAAAGATTTATTGATAACCCTAAACCCTTTACCTTCAAATAATCTGATAAGAGATAACTCCGTCTGCGTAAGGGATACTTGACTAAAAGGTTCATACCACCAGTATACCGGCGGAAAACCAACTTGTTTTTCAGAAACCAAAAAAAGCACGCTGGCCTTAGCATTATCACTTTCAAGCAAACCAAGGCTTTCAAGATTTTGCTCTAAAAGAGACTTATTTACCCTTACCTTCATTAATACTTTTACATATCTATCCGTCTGAAATTCTGAAACTATTTGATAATCCTGAATTTCTTTTTTAGCTTTTGATAATATTTCTTCATCAAGTATTTGAAAATTATCGGCAACGTCCTGCAATCCAAGTTTTGTAATGAGATAAGTTTCAATCACCTTTAAAAATGCGTTATTTATTGCCCTGTTCTTGGCATGAGAAATGTTCTCGCCTATAATAATCCCTGTGCCTACAACTATTCCTTCATCAGTTACTTTCTCTCCTGGGCCTTTAGTGAAAGCAGCCTCTACAGAGGGAGTTGAAGAAAACAACAGGGACAGTGAAAAAAAGAGCAAAAAGCATAGGGCTAATGAAAAATTAAAAAAATTAAATTTTTCGCTTAATGTCCTAAAGGTGTTTATTTTTTTATTTTTATTATTTATGTGCATTGTTTCCTTACAAAACAGCTTTACAGGAATAAACTTTATACAATATTGGCTTTCATAAGGGCAACTAAAAATAACCGGATTTTTAGATAAACTCAAACGCCTTATCAATTATACCCTGCCTATCTTCCGGATCAACCCATATTACATCTTTGTCAGCCCTAAACCATGTAAACTGTCTCTTTGCATACCTCCTTGTATCCTGCTGAATAACCCTTATTGCCTCGTCAAGTCCCCATCTGCCATTTAGAAAATAAATAATATGCCTGTAACCAATAGCCTGCATTGACTTAAGCCTGGGGCTATAGCCTGCATCAAGAAGCTTTTTTGTCTCTCCAATCAGGCCGGCGTCAATCATTGACAACGTCCTGTTGTTAATTCTTTCATAAAGTATTTTTCGGTTAATATCCATGCAAAAATGCAAATAAGAAAACCTCCTATCAGAAAATCCATGTTCCTCTGTAACCTCTGAAAAAGGTCTCCCTGTAATATTTATCACCTCCAACGCCCTGATAATTCTGACTTTATCATTTGGGTTAATATTATCTGAGGCTTTTTTGTCAAGCCTCAACAGCCTTTGGTACAAAACAGACAGCCCCTTTTTTTCATATTCTTCCTGCAAGACCCGCCGATATTCAAATTCAGATGGAGGATATGCAAAAAGACCGCCTAAAAGCACCTTCACGTAAAGCCCTGTACCGCCAACTACAATAATAGGTATTTTTTTTTCATGGAGATCTTTAATTACTGGAAGTGCATAAGATAGAAAACATGCAGCATTAAATTCCTGATCAGGGTCTGTTATGTCTATGAGGTGATGCCTTACACCTTTTCTATCCTCCATAGGGAGTTTGGCTGTCCCTATATCCATTCCTCTATATACCTGCATGGAATCAGCGTTAATTATTTCCCCACCTGATTTCAAGGCTAATTCAACTGCAAGCATACTCTTCCCTGAACACGTGGGGCCGCTTATTATAATTAATTTCGGTAAATCTTTTGCCATTGTTTTTAAGTCAATATTTAACATCCTTTAAATATAGACCACCTGGTGGCGCCTTTGCCCCGGCTTTTTGTCTATCTTTAGATTCCAATATATCTCTAAAATAATCAACACTGATTTCACCTAAACCTGCCATTATAATTGTTCCCATAATATTTCTTACCATATGCCTTAAAAATCCATTGGCCTCAAAGATAAAATATAACCAATTATGTCTGCAGGTTTTAATACCTGCATTTATTATATTCCTGACAAAATCAATCTTATTATCTCCACTTGAACAAAAGGCGGAAAAATCATGGGTTCCACGAATAATCTCCATACATTCTTCCATTGGTTTTAAATTAAGGTAACGAAAAATATGCCATGAATAATGTCTGAAAAAAGGGGATTGAAGTTTATCAGTATAAACTCTATATTCATAAACCTTGCTCTTTGCATCATACCTCGAATGAAATTTAAAGGACATATATCTTGCTCCTTTAATCAAAATACTGTCCGGCAGGAGAGAGTTGAGCCCCTTAAAAAAAGAATATGGGGTGATATTGGAAAAAACCCTGAAATTTGCTACTTGATGTAGGGCATGCACACCGGCATCTGTCCGTCCTGATGCAATAAGTGAAACATTCCCACCAACCATTATTTCAATTTTTTCCTCTATAATTCCTTGTATGGTTTTCTTATCAGGCTGACGTTGCCACCCATAATAATTCGTTCCATCATATGCGATGGTCAGCCTTATATTTTTTTCCGTTCTATTCTCCATTATCTAATGCTGCTACTATACATTTCATTCCAACAATTTCCAGAAATTTAAAAAAAAAGGAAGGCCGGAAGCCTTCCTTTTTTACCAAAAAAATATTTATTCCATATCTGTTACCTCTTGGAATACTGAAAATGTGCCCTTGCAGAGCGTTGTCCATATTTTTTTCGTTCTTTTATCCTCGAATCTCTCGTAATTAATCCTGCTTTCTTTAATGGTTCCCTGAATTCAGGGCTTATTTTAAGGAGGGCCTTACTTATGCCGTGTTTAATGGCCAAAACCTGGCCGGAAAAACCTCCACCACTAACATTTACTGAAATATCATATCTTCCAATAGTATTAGTTAGTTCCAGCGGCTGAGCAACAATCATCTTTGCTACATCTGTGTCCACATAATCATCTATAGGTACCTTATTAATCATTACCTTTCCATCTCCTAACTTCATCCAGACCCTTGCTATAGCAGTCTTTCTCTTACCCGTAGCATAATAACTTTCTTCAGCCATTTAAATCTCCAATTTTTCCGGTTTTTGTGCTTGATGATGATGGTTTGGGCCGGCGTAAATCTTGAGTTTGGTTAATTGCCTCCGTCCAAGACTGTTCTTCGGAAGCATACCTTTCACGGCCAGCATTAAAAGTCTTTCAGGTTTTTTTTCAAGCATATCTGCAGCAGTAATCTCTTTAAGCCCTCCTGGATAGCCACTGTGTCTATAATAAATCTTCTTTTGTAATTTATTTCCAGTTAGTGTAATCTTATCTGCATTAACAACTACAACATAATCGCCGGCGTCCATATGGGGAGTAAAAATTGGTTTATTTTTACCCCTCAGTATTACTGCTATCTCAGTAGCCAATCTACCCAATACCTTTTCACCGGCATCCACCAAATACCATTTTTTGTCTACCTCATGCTCTTTAGCAACAAAGGTTTTCATTTTAATAATATATCCTCTTTAATGATTAAAAGTATAATAAGCCACAAATATTTTTAAAGTAACTCTATATTATCAACTTGCACGTCTCACATGCCTGCACAATATTTTAAAATTACATTCTATATTTTTTTTTCGTTTTGTCAATTTTAATATTACAACTATTATATTAATGTCAAGAATATTTAAAATATCTACGAATTAATAAATTTAATATTGACAGATAAATATTTAATTGTTAATTGACCATTAGATGTCAACAAATAATAAATAAAAGAAATCAAAGCGCCCGTAGCTCAGTTGGATAGAGCGCCGGGCTTCGAACCCGTAGGTCGCAGGTTCGAGTCCTG
>JAYEMW010000068.1:0-5138 GCA_034718555.1 Thermodesulfobacteriota bacterium | reverse complement strand
TAGGTTTTATGGAATATTATTCATTAAAAAATTTTAACACAATGTTAAAAAAGGAGGAAAAAATGAACAGAATAACGGTAATCATGAGCGCTTTAATTGTTGGAGCCTGTGTGGCCTTAGGATCTATGGTCTTTGCCGAGATGCCCGGGCCAGACCCTGATGAAATATGGGAGTACATAACAAAAAGCTCGCCTTATACGGATTGGGCCTTTTGGTCGGATCATCAGGGGGTGCAGCCGGGTCGTGCCCCCCATGGGCCTTTACACAAGGTATATGTAAATGGCAGGGCACTGAATTCAACCAAGCCTCCAGTTCAATATGGCTCTATTCAGGTAAAGGAAAATTACAGCAAGGCCCGGGAGCTAAAGGCTATTACAGTGATGTATAAGATACCCGGATATAACCCCAAAGATGGAGACTGGTTTTGGGTGAAATATACACCGGAAGGTAAGGCCGGCCCTTTTGGCAAACCAAGAGGATGTATCGGCTGCCATGGGACAAGGGCAAATAATGATTTTATCCTTGTTCACGAGTTTAAATAGAATAGAAGACAAGAAGAAATATTTGCATATAAGGTAGAAATCATGCTTACAATTCATCCTGTAATTCAATCTTTGTCTATTGTGTTATCCCTCTATGTATTCTACCTGGGTATTCGGCGTTTTCGGTTTATCCATCTTCATCAAAAAGCGATTTTTCCATGGAAACGCCACGTAGCCCTGGGGAAGGCAGCCCTTGGGATATTGATGGCAGGTATGATAGGCGGTATTACCCTGGTATATGTGTACTGGCATGGATTTATAATAACAGGCACACACGGGAAGATCGGGGTTTTAATGGCGCCTTTTATGATCTTCGGATTTTTATCCGGTATACACATGAACCGTAAAAAGAGAAACGGTAGGCTCCTTCCTCTTATACATGGGCTGAACAATCTCTTCGTTTTGGTTCTATGTTTAATCCAGGTTGTAAGCGGTTTACAGGTCTACAGAAGTTTTGTTCTTGGAGGATAAGATAAAGTAGTCCTTTTCACAAGTTCAAACTAAAAAATAAGGGGTAATAATCATGGAAGAAAATATCAAATGGGAAACCATAATGGATGAGGCCCTGCTTAGGGCTAAATCAGAGAACAAGGCTGTATTGCTCGATTTTTTTAATCCCAATTGAATTGGCTGTCAACAAATGGGTGCAGTTACGTATCCTGACGACAAGGTTGTTAGTTTTATTAATGAGAATATGGTACCCCTTCGAATTCAATATGATGTCCAACCATTTGCAGGGGATTTCAATATAAAATGGACACCATCCATTATAACACTGGATTCTGAGGGCAATGAACATCATCGTACACTCGGTTTTCTTGCCCCGGAGGAATTAATCCCTTCACTGCTTTTGGGCATGGCAAAGGTGTATTTTGACGCTGATAAATTTGACTATACACTCACAAGCCTGGGAAATATACTTTCGGATTATCCTAATAGTGATTCCACGCCTGAGGCAATATACCTAAAGGGAGTAAGCCTGTATAAAAGCACGGATGACCCTAAACCACTCAAGGAGGCCTATGAGAAACTTCGGGATGAATACCCTAAAAGCGAGTGGACAAAACGCGCCTATCCGTACAGGCTTTTATAGGTTAATACTGTTAATTTATACGATTCGAAAATGAGAACAGGTACTTTTCAAAGGGCTTTAGATATTGGCTTAAGGAAATATTTTTTCCCAAGGCAAAGGAGGAAATACAGTGGACGGTCATGATATGAAGCATGATACCAATACAGATCAGAAGCCTGAAGATACTTCTCAATTTATAGATCCTGTTTGCGGCATGAAAACAGGTGATGAAAATGAATTTATAAAGTATGAACATGAAGGCCTGCCCTATTATTTCTGTAGTGAATATTGCCTGAATAGATTCATTGACAAGCCGGAAAAATACCTGTATGCCGTGCGTGAGGACCATAATCATGCCCGGCTTTCGGAGATGGTACCCCCATCTGCGGATGGAAGCGCCTTATACACATGTCCAATGCACCCTGAAATCCGTCAGAACAGTGCCGGCTCCTGTCCGAAATGTGGAATGGCCCTCGAGCCTGTTATGCCGGTGGAAGAGGAGGACAATGAGGAATATTAAACAGAATCTTTTTTTTGCCTTTATTTATAACTCTCTCGGCGTACCCATTGCAGCCGGGATTTTATATCCTTTTTTCGGTCTGCTTCTCACCCCGGTCATTGCAGCGGCTGCCATGAGCTTCAGCTCGGTCTCGGTGATAGGCAATTCTTTGAGATTGAGAGGTGTGAATCTTAAGTCTTGATGTCCTTTGCATAAATCGTAACCGTTCACGGGTTCAGGGTTTCCCGCTGAAAGCGGGATTCAGGGTTAGTAAAAAAACTGAAATTAAATCCCAAAAAGGGTAACATCTCAATAAGACAGAGCATTTCTATAGCTTCCCCCTTTAACAAAGGGGGATTGAGGGGGATTTTTTCTAAAGCTGCCCGGACTTATTGAGATGTTACCAAAAAGGCTCGTAAAAAATACAGGTTTTGCCACATCATTGCCAAATACTATATTCCAGGTTTGTGGGTATATGGAAGCTGATCGGTTTTCACGTACAAAACGCTTACAAAATGGCTTAAGGTGATAAGAATACATCCTTTAAATCCCGCTGTAAGAGGGAAACCTTTGAACCATGAACGGTTACCATAAATCTTTGGCTATACATATACGCCGGCGTGAGTATTGTAACCTGCACGGATTGTGGAAGGCATAAGAGTCATTACATTAACGAGTAGAACAGGAGAGTGTTTTTTCAAATAAATGAGGATCATTTTAAAATAAAAGGAGGATAAATATGACAAATGGACAGGATAGATCTTTGCAGATGCTTTCCGCGGCGTTGGAGTTGGAAAAGAAGGGTGAGGCATTCTATAGGGAAGCAGTTTCAACGTGCCGGAACGACCTTGGACGAGAAATATTTCTGATGCTCATGAAGGATGAGGGCCTTCATATGAATCGTATCCTTAAGATTTATGACTCGCTGAAAGCAGGTCAAACGTGGTCTGAGGACTGGAAGTCGATAACGCCCGACCACAAGGATCTCGGGGTACTGTTCAGAGAGATGGCATCCGCCCACGGCAAAAACATAACGGCAAATACGAGCGATTTGGATGCACTCAATATGGGCATTGATCTTGAATTGCGATCTGTTTCTTTCTACAAGGAAAACCTAACAAAGGCTCAGGATTCAATCGAGCGGGATTTCATTAGGCAAATGATCGATGAAGAGAATAGCCACCATGCTGCCTTGTCGGATATGAAGTTGTATTTTACTGATCCGGCGGGATGGTTTTTTGAACATGAACATACAGGACTTGATGGGGCTTAACATAGAAGGCTGTCCGAGAATGCCCTTTTTCCTCAACTCTTTGTCATGCGCAAAAAATTATCCTCGGAATATCAACCATATACCTGCGGTAATTTTTTTCGCATTCCTCGATTAGAGAAAAAATTGCTATTCTCGGACAGCCTCCTATATAGAGGGGAAAATTGGATGAAAGATAATGATAATACTTTGAATATCCTAATTGGCGGTGAAGCAGGCCAGGGATTAGTCACTGTTGGGCAACTTCTTGCAAAAAGCCTTGTTCGCAGTGGCTATTCCATTGTTGTAACACAGGACTACCAGTCTCGCATTAGAGGCGGTCACAACACTTTCGCCATTCGAGTGGGGCCTGAAGAGGTTATCGCTCCAAAGGAGTCAATAGACCTCCTGGTAGCTCTTGACATAAATACAGTTAATATGCATCGCAAGGCTCTTAACATTGATGGGATTGTTGTCCTGGATGAGTCCTTAGGCATTGATGGTGTTTCCTTTCTGAAAGTCCCTTTCAAGGAATTTTCTCAAGAGAGGTTCTCAAACATCGCCGCCCTTGGTGTGGCTGGTTCCCTTCTCGGTTTAGATGAAGAGTTGATGGCAAGGACATTAGATACCTTCTTTGGAAAAAAAGATGCTGGATTAGGCGCGGAAAATAGGCGTGTACTTGGAGTTGCAGCAGCGTGGGCGGCTGAATATTCTACCTCAAGCCACAAACTCCCTTCTATTCCCAATCCCTCTCAGAGGTTGATGATGAACGGCAATGAGGCCATAGCCCTTGGGGCAATGTCAGCAGGTATGCGATTCTGCTCTTTTTATCCCATGACTCCTGCAACATCTATTGTTCTCAATCTGGCAGGGCAAGCCAAGAGATTGGGTTTGATTGTTGAACAGGCGGAAGATGAGATTGCTGCAATTAACATGGCTATTGGGGCCTCGTTTGCAGGTGCTCCGAGCA
This sequence comes from Thermodesulfobacteriota bacterium, assembly GCA_034718555.1. Lineage (GTDB taxonomy): Bacteria > Desulfobacterota > DSM-4660 > Desulfatiglandales > B25-G16 > M55B121. The sequence goes on along the minus strand of JAYEMW010000068.1, from coordinate 806 downwards.
TGACGGCCACATCTGGGGGCGGTTTTGCCCTCATGGTGGAAGGGATCAGCCTGGCAGCCATGACTGAAACCCCGATAGTTGTCGTGGTGGCCCAGCGACCCGGGCCGGCTACAGGTTTACCCACACGAACCGAACAGGGCGATCTCGAATTTGTCCTGCATGCCGGGCATGGAGAGTTTCCGAGGGCTGTGTTTGCACCCGGAACAGTGGAGGAGTGCTTCCATCTTACACGAAGGGCATTTGAGCTGGCAGAGAAATATCAGGGCCCCATATTTCTTTTAACCGATCAGTTTCTTGCCGATTCATATCGGGCGGTAATACCCTTTGACATTGATAATTTACCCTCAGTGCATGTTGACGCTGAGGCAGTCGGATCATCGCAGTATAAACGGTATGCCATCACTGAAAGTGGCCTTTCACCTCGCCTGCTTCCTGGGATGACTGAACATCTTGTTGTGGCTGACAGTGATGAACATACAGAGGAGGGTCACATTACCGAAGATCTTTCCGTTCGAAGGCAGATGGTGGAAAAGAGGCTAAGAAAGGGAAAAGGCATTCGTACTGAGGTCATCCCTCCGGATATGGAAGGGGAAGCAAAGCCTGACCTTCTTCTGGTCTCATGGGGATCAAGCAAGGGTGCAGTACAGGAGGCGGCCTCCCGTATGAACTCTCAAGGAGAGAAGGTTGCCACGCTCCATTTTAGCCAGGTATGGCCTCTGGTCCCAGAGCAGTTCATGAGCTATCTTGAGTCAGCGCGGCAGGTAGTGTCCGTGGAAGGAAATGCCTTTGGACAACTGGCACGACTG
>JAYEMW010000067.1:0-5150 GCA_034718555.1 Thermodesulfobacteriota bacterium | reverse complement strand
CCGTTCCATTGGCTGACATTATAGCAGACATTTTACCACAATTGTAGGCTTTACCGAATTTTCAAAGAAAAGATTAAGAGGGGCGCATTTTTTTACTTGACTTTTCCCGGATTAACTCTGTGGTGAAAAATGACTTACGATATCATCAAGAGGCGATTATAACTTCCCTCAATTTTTTTGAAAGCTCTGCTATGGTGAAAGGCTTTTGAATAAACCCACGGCAGCCACGTTTCAATATCTCGGTTGCCTGAGAATTGACACTGTATCCGCTTGAGAGGAGGACCTTGACCGAAGGATCGATCTGTTTCAGCCCTTCAAAGGTTTCCCCTCCCCCCATCCCCGGCATGATCATGTCGAGGATAACCATATCGATTAACTCTCCTTTCTCTTTGTAAACCACTAATGCTTCTTCCCCACTCTTTGCTACTAATACGTAATATCCGATTTTCTCCAAAATGCTGGTGCCCACATCAGCGACTATCTCCTCGTCATCCACAAGGAGAACCGTCCCTTCTCCTGTCTGAATTTCCATCTTTTCATGGGCATTTTCGTCGTATATCATGGCCTCAGTTTTTGCAATCGGCAGATAGATACTAAATGTCGTCCCTTTCCCTTTTTCACTATAGGCATAAATAAATCCGTCATGGTTCTTGATGATCCCATAGGCGGAGGCCAGCCCCAGCCCGGTTCCTCTTCCCATCTCCCTGGTTGTAAAAAAGGGTTCAAAGATCCTATTCAGCGTTTCTTCATCCATCCCCACGCCGTTGTCAACAACCGACATCTTTACGTATTTGCCCTGTTTTATCCGGTGTGCCTGGATATTATCTTCATCCATCGTCACGTTTTCTGTCTTGAGATAGAGATTGCCCCCGGTCGGCATCGCCTGCCCGGCATTTAAATACAAATTTAATAATACCTGCTCAATCTGACCCTGATCGGCCTCCACCGGCCAGACATTTCTTTCATATGAGGCATGAATCTTTACCTCTTTCCTGGTTCTGCCGAACATATGGCTGGTCTTCTCAACCACTTCATTGAGGTCCAGTGACCTGACTTCGTATTTTCCGCCTCTGGCAAAACCAAGAAGCTGTTTGGTCAGGGCAGAACCGCTCTGCACATATTCCTCGATGTGTTTTAACTTATCGTAGTGGGGATGGCCTGAATCAAGATCCATTCTCATCAAAGAAGCATTACCCAGGATACACATGAGCAGATTGTTGTAATCATGCGCTATTCCCCCGGCAAGTGTGCCGACAGCCTCCATTTTCTCTGCATGCTGAAGATGTTGTTTCATGCTCTCTTGTTCGGTTATGTCTCTCAGGATTCCCTGTATGACGATTTTCCCCTGATAGTTAACCGGTGATGCCGAAATTTCGGCGTAAAAGGTTGATCCGTCTTTGCGTACTGCCGTGTAGGTACCGTGTGCCCGATCCGGGAGTTTCCCATTGACTTGCGACTGGATGTTCTTTTTGAGCATATCCTGGTCTTTCCGTGATAAAAATTCCCATGGAAACTTCTGATAAGCACTCTCTTTGGTATATCCGAATAGCTCGCAGATCCTCTGATTCAAAAACATGATCTTTCCCGAAGAATATTTAAAAACAAAATATCCATCCAGTGTGTTTTCAATTAAAGAGCGGTAACGCTCCTCGCTCTGGGCGAGGGCCTCCTTGACTTTTTCTCGCATCATGATTTCTTCGTCAAGCTTCTCGTTCTTTTTAGAAAGCTGTGTTGTTTTTATCCTGATCTGCTGTCTAAGAACAAGGCTTGTGCCGCCTGCAATAAACGAGAGGGCAAGGGCAATACCTATACCCCAGATCAACCATCTGGAAACCTTTGAATTGCCGGATACACCGAAGATCTGATTGATCAGACTGTAATAAATCGAATCGGGATCCTCCTTCAATTTTATCAAATGGTAATCAATAGCATCAATCAGTTTCTGTTTTCGTCCCTTTGGAACAGCAAAATGCAATTTACGAGGCAAGAGAATAACCCGGGTCCTTTTGATACTATATTTGTCCAAATACTTCATGCCATATAGACGGTCGGCAAGCCCCACGTCGATCCATCTCTTTTTAATGGCTCTGAACACCTCGCCTGAGTGATTGAACTCCACAAATTTGCACTGTACATTAAAATGTTTCAGCGTTTTCCTCAACCCCTGGTTGTAAGTACTGTCTTTCACGACTCCTACAGCAAGCCCGGAAAGATCCAAAAGCGATTCAATATCCGTTTTTTTATGAGTATATACCTGCCCCCAGGTAGATATAACCGCCTCCCGGTTAAAGTCATATTCTCTGGCTTTTTCTGTGGAATAGGCAGTGGCCACAATAAGATCAAAATCGGCAGGGTTAAGCTTATCAGGGCACTTATCCGACGCGTAGATATAGTCAATATCCCATTGCTCCTGTGAAGCGATGTGGCTGAGGAGCCCAATGAAAAGGCCGCCGCCTTCTCCCTTCTTCTGTGTTCGGCGCAATGAATCAATGTCATAAGAGATTAAGACTCTGACCCGTTCTTTTGAAGTTTCTGTTGATGTCGCACCTGCCAGGAAGAAAACTGCCACTAATATCAGAATGATCCCTTTGATACGTTGACCTGAAAAATAGTTTGAAATCATTTCACTTAAAATCTCCGGATGATTCTATATTGAATGGTTCCCCGGTAAAACGCATGGAGCGGATAATCGCCTCAGCCTTTCTGACTGCTCCACGGGGAAGGGGGGCGTAAAAGAGTTCGTTGTTATATTGCTGACCTTCATGGGTAGCCCACCATAAAAAACGGCCAAGCTGACAGGCTTTGTCGTATGATCTGTTGTTGTAAGACTGCTCTTTATAGAAAATCAGCCAGGTAAATGCACTGATCGGATATCCGTCAGGTGCATCGGTGTCTGTAATGAGGATTCGGGTATCTGGCGGAAGAACGATATCTGCTGCCGAAGAAACCGATTTCAATGTAGGACCGATAAAATGGCCGGATCGATTTTTAACAAAGGCAAAAGGCAGGTTATTACGTTTTGCATAAGCGAGCTGTACATAGCCGATAGCGCCGGGAATCTTCTTTACGAATTTAGCTACATTTGGATTTCCTTCTACGCCCATTCCTGTCAACCACTGAACCTTTTTCCCGTGGCCGACCTTTTTCCTCCATACAGGATTGGCTTTGGAAAGATAATCGGTGAAGACAAATGTTGTACCACTTCCATCCGAACGGTGAACAACCGAGATCTCCAGGTCAGGCAAACGTATTTCCGGGTTAACAGCTAAGATTTCTTCATCCGACCAACTGGATATCTTCCCCAGGAAAATATCCGAAATAAGCTCCGGCGTAAATTTCAGTATCGGGTTTCCAGGAAGATGATAGATAATCGTTACCGCTCCCAAGCATGTGGGGATATGAAGGATATCGCCTCTGGCACGTTCAAGCTCACCTGGAGACATGAACGCGTCTGTGGCCCCGAAATCTATTTTTCTTCCGAGCAGTTGCCGAATTCCAGATCCCGATCCCACTGCAAGGTAGTTGGTGCGTATTCCTGTCTCTTCCCGGTACATATCAATCCATTTTTTATAAAGGGGATGTGGAAAGGTGGCGCCGGCTCCACTCAGTATAACATTGCCACCTTCGCTAAGAGAAATGAAAGCCATGACGCTGAATAGACAAGACAGGCATAAAAATATAGTTTTTCTAAACATGCTCTGCATCTCCTGTGTTTTTAATAAGCGGGAATGCCCTTTTATAAAAAATAGAATATAGTATCAATGTTAGATTTTTGTTAGCATGTGATTAAAATTCAGATAAAATCGATGGACTCGAAAAAAGCTAATAAAGGCGCTTGGCGCCCCTGTGGATGAAAACAACTTATCTATTATATAAAAAGCCTATAGGTTATTTGTAAGTCGGAAAATACCTTTTTCGTCATTCCGGTAGAAAAGATATTTTTCATAATAAACTAACCTTTGTTTCATACGAAGACATAGGTGTGAAGACCAGCCCTTTCAAGGTGTAGCTTAAAATCTTTTTCTACCCGCAAGTAGTCGAGCAGTTGAGACATGAGGATGCTTCGGATCGAACTTGCGTTTTGGCACTGGTTTCTTTGGTCCTCGTGGATGTTTACGAAATCTCGACAACTTCACATTTTTAGCGAGTTGCTTTAAAACCATTACAAATTCTGATTGTGATAAATTGCAAAATTCCGCCCATTCTTCGTCTCGGATTGCGATAATCATGCCTCGGTATGTTCCGGAAATTTCATCCGATAGATAGTATCCGGACACTTCATTCTCAACTCTTTCAGCTCCATACACACTGCTTAATGCTGCTTTTACTACTGATAATATCATATATGACACCAAGGCCACACAAAAACCGAACAGGGCTGCAGGGGGATAGCCTAATGTATTTATTTCTGAATTTAGGTGTTCGGTTAATTCTTGAAACGCTGTCTCTATTTTCCAACGTTTACGATATAAATTACCGATCTTTTTTGTATTGGCGACACTTTTAGATAAATTTGTAATTATAAAGATTTCCTTATCACCATCACGTGTTGCTTTTTTTTCTTTGGATCATTTATACTATAAAAAAGGTGCTCCAGGCAGAGACTATACGAATTTTTAAATTGAATTCTCAGTGTTTTTTCTTCTTTATAACCTTCCGGGGCATAAGTTACTTTGCTGTCAGTCATAGTGTGAAAATATTTATAGAGAAGATGATAAAGGATAAAAAGTAAAAAATCAATTTGATAAAATTAATTCTCAATTCAAACTTTGACACCATTGTTTCTTTGGACTGTGGTTGAATTGGGAATGCCTATGGTGGATTTGGCGATAAAATTTGACATACATAAAACCTGGCACTGTCAGTTATACAGTTCAAAGAGGAGAGAAAATGGCAAAGGGATGGGGTTATCAACTGGAAAATTGAATTATTTAAATATTTAAGGTTGCCCCTAAAGAGCACCCTATAGCGAGCATAACAAAAAACCGGGCTTCTTGAATCCCGCCATCGGCGGGAATGGAGTCCGACCTTATCAGGATCGGTCTCTATCAGTTGGGTTCGGCAGTTCTATTGATTTTGTAATAATTCCTCAACATTCAGCTTGATGTCCTTGGCAATTTTCTTAAGCAAAATAGGCGAGATATCTCTGC
>JAYEMW010000066.1:0-5155 GCA_034718555.1 Thermodesulfobacteriota bacterium | reverse complement strand
AAGCTCCATGATTGTTGAGTCAGGCTTTGCTGTGACAGATAAGCCATACGGTTCGAAGATAACCTGGAGATTTTCGGGAAAATTTTTATTTCTTTCTGTTTTCATACGAATTTACTATTCAAGAAATCCTTTTTGTCTATTGGTGTTGCCGGGCCGTATAAAATCCCAACAGAGTCGGGATTCTATAACTCAAATTTTTTTGCCCTGTAAGCCTTGATATAATTCATGCAAAAATCATCTCCCCCTCTGAGTGATTCGGCGGCAATAATACTTGCCATCATTTGTTTATCTAACGGGTTGACGATAGCTGCGTCAAGACCTTTGGAAATTGCCATTGCCATAAAGGTCTGGTTCATGAACTTACGCGCAGGTAGACCGTAAGATATGTTGGATAGACCGCAAGCCGTATGAACGCCTTTAAATTGGGCTATAATTTTTTCCACTGTATTCAGAAAGTCGATACCAAACATGCTGTTCGTGGCAATCGGCTGCACAAGAGGGTCAACATAGATGTTTTCGAGTGGTACATTTTTCTGGAGCAGCCCATTAACTAATTTATCGGCTATCGACATCCTGTCTTCGACCGACTCAGGCATGCCTTCATTACTCATGCAAAGGGCTATCACCTTAAGGTCTGTTCCCGTTATGATTGGGAGAAGGGCATTGTAGCGCTCTTTTTCCAAAGAGATCGAATTGATCATGGCCGTACCCTTATGAACTGATAGGGCCTCCTCAATGGCCTTTGGATCAGGGCTATCAATGCAGCAGGGAATTTCAATCTCCTCCTGCACCTTGTTCACCAGCCATTTCAGATATTCCGGTTCCTTGTCAACAAAAACACCTGCGTTCACGTCAATATAATCCGCGCCGGCCTCGGCCTGGTCTTTGGCCACTTTCTGAACGGCCTCCGTATCTCCAGCCTCGATTGCCGCACTGATCGCCTTGCGGCTGGCATTTATAAGTTCTCCGATAATTATCATTATTTTTCTCCTTTTGCCTTAGATAATCTTCAACAATTTGGAAAAACAACCAGTTGTATCGGCATAGTTAGATGAGAAATCTTATAATCCCTTATCCTGTCTTAATGGAGATAGGGTTAGTTTCCGCAAATAGCAGAGACTTCAACCAGGACATCCTTTGGCAGCCTTGAAACCTCTACACATTCTCTTGCAGGGAGGATTTCTCCAAGATAAGAATTGTACACTGAATTAAATCTAGTAAAATCTTCCATATCTTTCAGGAAGCATGTACATTTTAAAACATTCTCCAACCCCATGCCGCTTGCTTCAATTATTGCCTTCAGGTTAACCAGAACCCTCGATGTCTGGGCTTCAATATTTCCTGTCACAATCTCATCTGTTTTAGGGTCTATCGGGATCTGTCCCGAAACAAACAGTATATTCCCATATCTTATTGCCTGGGAATAAGGGCCAACGGCCTTGGGCGCATTTTTTGTTGAAATTATTTCCCTCACCTTATAAACCTCCTTTGATCGATATTCACAACAGCATTGAAACCCCATGTTTTAGGACGCAAACAAGGACGTAGTCGTGTCACTCCTCATCCTACCGATTCATCATTTGGGGAAGCAGAAGTACTATTTTTGGAAAGATTGTAATTAGAATCACTATAAAAAATATTGCAAAAAGAAAAGGGGCCACGCCACGGAATATCACCTCAATTGGTGTATCCTTTGCAACACCGGCAACTGTAAAAATGTTGAGTCCCATTGGCGGGGTAATCAGTCCTGCCTCCATCATCAACACTGCTATAACTCCAAACCAGATTGGGTCAAATCCAAGAGCCAGTATTACTGGAAAAACTACGGGCATTGTCAATACCATCATTGATATGGCATCTAAAAAACATCCTAAAAAAAGAAAGATTATAACAATAATTGCATGAATCAGATATGGTGTCACCTGCAGGCCTGCCGCCCATGCTGCAACCTTCATTGGGATGGTAGACAAGGCGAGAAAGTAGCTAAAAACATTAGCCCCTGCTACAAGGAATAGAACCATCACGGATATGCGAACAGACTCATGCAAAGCCCCTATCAGGTTTTGTAATGTAAGCTTCCTTTTTAGAAGGGCGACTAAAAACAGGGTTGTTGCACCTATTGCACCGGCCTCAGTGGGTGTAAAAATACCTAAATAAATACCGCCCATTACCAATAAAAAGATTGCCAGCGGTTCCCATATGCCGAGTAGTGAAACAAGCTTTTCTTCCCAGCTTACTGCATCCGGGCTGGCTGGGGCTAAAGCCGGGTTTATCTTCACCATGGCCACTACTATCAATATATATGCCATGGCCAGAAGGAGTCCGGGAATCATACCGGCAATCAGGAGTTTCCCTATGGACTGCTCTGTGAGCATACCATACACGATAAAACCAATACTTGGAGGTATTAAAAAACCAAGCGTTCCTCCGGCAGCAACACAGCCTGTCGCAAGCCTTGGATGGTAGTTAAATCTCTTCATCTCCGGAAGTGCAACTGTTCCCATGGTGGCTGCCGTGGCTACTGAAGAGCCGGACACTGCGGCAAACCCAGCGCAAGCGCCGATAGTTGCTATTCCTAACCCACCGGGCAAGCGCCTGAACCACTTATCAAACGCCCCATATAATTCATGAGTCATGCCTGAGCTACCTGCAAATCCACCCATAACAATGAAAAGCGGGATTACTGTATACGGATAGAAGGATGAAACCTCATAGACCGTTCTTGCAACAACCGGCAAAGCAGCACCTGCAGATGCCAAATAAGTTATTCCGGCAAACCCGACAAGCATCAATGCAAAGGCAATAGGCATCCCTATAAAAATAAGAAGAAATACCAGGAAGGTTCCAATTAAACCTATAATTACAGGGTCCACATTTATCTCCTTACAAGTTTGTTTACTGAGGCTGAAAGATCAATAAGCAGCTCTAAACATAGAAACAGCCCGGCTAATGAGACAAGCAGCCTAAAGGGCATTTGCGGTATTCTCAACATATCTGAAACGGTTATTTCCTCAATCCCTACAACCCAGCCCTGCCATGCCAGTATGGCAAGTATAAAAAGACTAAGGAGGGTAGCAATAATATCAAGTATTATTTCCGCCTTCTCAGGGAGTCGAGATATAAGCATAGACACCCGGACATGTCCCCTTACCTGGTGTGTGTAGGCTACTCCCAAAAGTACAAAAACATTTAACATGTAGCTTGACAACTCAACTGCGCCGGGAATAGGGCGCATCCATACGGCGCGCCCTATAACATCAGCGGTAGTGAGCAACATCATTGGTATGAGTAAAAACATACCTCCGGAGCATATATAAAAGTCAATACGCTGTATCCCTTTACCAATCTTGCTCGGCCAACCCATATCTCAACTCTTTCTTTAAAGTTAACAACTACTTCCACTCAGGTGGACATGCCACACATTTAACACCGTTCTTCTCTGCCTCCTCGTTATACATTTTGACCACCTCTTTTCCGGGAAGACCCTTTTTTTCCAGGCCTGCAACCCATTTTCTTGTCATATCCTGAAACCCGGAGTACCATCGTTTTTCCTCATCCTTTGTAAGGTAATGCAGGTTCACGCCCTTTTTTGAAATTTCACTCATCATGGTCTCATAAACATCTACTGTTAATCCACCAGTGGTGCGAAAGGGATTTGAACAAACTTCCTTTATGAGAGGTTTAAGATCATCCGGTGTCTTTGCCCAGCTTTTCTTATTCATTGCAATCCCTTCAGTAACGCAACCAAAGGTTGCTATGGCCCCATACTTTGCCACCTCGTAAAGTTTAAACGCAAGGACCAGCGGCGGACAAGTGACAAGCCCATCAATTGTGCCTGTCTGCAGGGCGAGATAAACATCGCCAAGGGGCATAAATACCGGCTCTGCCCCGAGCGACTTAATATAGTTTGTCTGGTGGCCGCCGGGAGATCTAATCCTCAGGCCTTTGCAGTCCTCAAGGGTGCGAACAGGCTTTGTAGTCCATAAGGAGGCCTTGATGCATCCATTAAGCTCAATCATCTCTACATCAGAGAATTCCTTGTAGAGGATACGTTTATACATGGCATTTCCTATATCAACACCTACATCTTTGCCATTTACCCATACTGCCAAACTTAGAACATCGCTCATGGGAAAACGTCCCGGTGTCCAGGTTGCTGTAAAATATCCCATATCAGAGAGGCCATTTTTCACTATATCGTAATGTTCAGCCCCTTTTCCTAACGCCCCACCGGCAAACATCGTGTATGTTATTCTGCCATTGCTCCGTTTTTTCAGTTCCTCCAACATCGGCACAAAAACAGTTTTAACCTCTCTGGCTACAGGCGGGTGCCAGGTGCTGAATTTGATGTGCATTTTCCCCTTATCTGCGGCAACGGCACTTCCTCCGAATGCCACAGTAAGCAAGAAAGCAAGACAAACCACTAAAAGGCCGGAACGTGTAAAAAATTTATTTAATTTCATTGTTATCCTCCGTTTAAATGTTAATTAAAATCAATTAAGAAAATTATTTATTGCACCTTAACATCGACCAGGCTTTTTACAACCTTTACGCCTGCGGCAGGCATTTCCTGCAAGGCCTTCTCCGTTGTTTTAGGATCAACTCCCCGGCAGAGGTCTTCAACTACAGTAACTTTAAAGCCTAATTTAGCCCCGTCTATTGCCGTGCTCTTCACACAGTAATCAGTGGCGATTCCAAACATAATCAATTTATCAACGCCATCTTTTTTTAATACATCCTCCAGGACTGTCTTGTTGTCACCGCCTACATAAAATCCAGAGTAGCTGTCCCAGTCCATTAGCATTCCCTTTTGCACCACCATCTTTAGCAACGAATTATCTGCGAGTATCTTTGCATTTTCCGTACACTGCACACAGTGTGGAGGCCATAAAACCTGATCCTGGCCATGAAGCTTAATAAGGCTAAAGGGCTTTTTCCCAGGATGATTTACAAAAAACGACAGATGGTTTTTTGGATGCCAGTCCTGAGTAGCATAGACATCAATGCCTTTTTTCTTAAGCTCTCTTAAGGCCGCTTCAGCCTTTTGAACATAGGCCTCATCCGACCCGGCTACGGCTAAAGATCCATTTTTCCATACGGTAAAATCCCCTTGTAGATCTACCAGCACAACAGCCCACTTGCCTGCCAATGCTGA
>JAYEMW010000065.1:0-24658 GCA_034718555.1 Thermodesulfobacteriota bacterium | reverse complement strand
ATGAGGCGGTGTTTCTATTGAACCATTCATACCTTTACCTCCGAATAAACATATTAATAATATCCCTATTATTGTGATTACGCCGAACACCATTTTCACAGGCGCATGCTTTTTTGCGTCCTGTGCAAAAAATTGTTCGGCCTTACTTTTCCCATGGAGGAAGTGCAATCAGAACTCTCGCATTATCCATAATGAATTCTCTATCCAAGAGCTTCGTTATCACCGGAACAACTTCACTTGCATGAGTGATATTGATGACAGCCTCTTGAATTGTGTAAAAGCTGCCCTCTCCATATCTTTGTTTTATTGCTTCGTCATCCTTCGGAAAACCTGAAAAAATATTACAGTCGAGTTTTATGCCTTTGATGTTGTTGGCAATTTTACACAACTTGTCTAAATCGTGTTTATTTTGATGATCTCGACCATTTTGAAGGATGATCAACTTTACCGCCTTTTCAATTGCCAAATGGATTTCCCAATATGAAGTAGATATTCTACCTGGCTCCAAACTCAGGATATCTTGGATTGCCTTATCAATATGCGCTTGAATTGTACTAGAAATTTTTTGAAGGTTTGTTTCGAGGGAAGCGGTCATTAAATTGATATGAGTTGATCGAGCATTTTCTGCTAAATCGACGATGCTCTTTTGGAGGCCATCGAGTTCCTCTTTTGTCATGTTCTCAATATTTGGCTTTTTTACTATCCAATCAATGACATTTTCGTCATCTATGACTGAGCATGGGAGACAAAACCATTGCTTATCAGTCCCTTCCTTTTCCTGGGAAATGCTTAATGGGATGCTCAACTGGAATGGTGTGTTGTAAATTAGAACAATCCCAAGAGCGACATAATCTGAAGTCTCTTTGAGTGCATAACCATATCGTTCCTCGTACCATTTTTTGATTAGTCTGTAGACGGATCTGAACCATTCTTTTTCCAAGAAATTTTCCTTGGTTTCACCCTTAATTTCGATTATGCAGTGATTAACAAAAAACAGGGCGGCTGCCAATGGTCTTTTAGATAATGGCTCCTGATTTTCTGACAACATTTGATCTATATTGGGCAACTGATAATCCATAAACTCTTTAAGCCCATTTTGGTAAGTTCTACTGTTCAAAATAATTCCTTTTTTTGTTAGCCGAACGGCCGGGCTGAGCGCGGCGCAGCCTGATAACGGCGCTTGCGCCTGTTATCAGGCGAGTACGCAGCTCGAGCCCGTGGTTATCGAGGCGCTACGCGCCGAGATGACCATGGGTGATGAGCGAAGCTCAGCCCGGCCGTTACCGGGCGCTGCCATCAAAGTGTTCCACCATGTAACTTGTTATGCAGTGGAATACATTACATCTTCGTTACACAGGAGAGGCGCGCAGCGCCCGGTAACATTTACATATAAGGCAATTTTGCCTGATATCCTGATATTGAACAGACAAACAGGCAATTTTGCCTGCTTCCAATATTCAATATAGCATATTTTTTCTGATTATGAAAAAAACGATAAAACAGGAAGAAAGCTATGTCAAGTAAGATTCTTGATGATCAGCAACTCTCATTTTGGGCTAATTTATTAGCCACGGACACACACTGATGGACACGGACAGATTATTTACCCTATAGCCTTTACCTCTTTTCGCGAAGCGATGATACTATTTTAGCCGAGCGACTTGCTCGGCTAAAATGTCTGTATGTTTCTGTGTGTGTCTGTAGTTAAGTCGCTTATTTCGCTATAATTAGAATTGCTGTCTTTCGGTTATTGTTATTGAGTTTACAAGTTTCGGATGATACATGTGATCACTAATAATATGCGCACAGGCAGGCATAAAATTTCGGACATTTGAATTGGTTGACGAGGTAGCGCAACATAATAACCCCATTGCATATGTCAAATGTCAAGACCTGACATCAAGCCTGTGTTTGAATAATGTGAATGACGAGATCTGATTTCTGAGTAAAGGACTCCATAATTCCATGGTCAAAGTGCCCGTAGTTTTTGTCTTAGAAAATTGAATCTGTTCTCAATGTAATATTTCCGGATATCGCTTTCAACAACCGAACCGAGCTTGACTTTGAAATCTTTTGCGTTGAATCCATCCACTCTGTTCATCAATTTCGAAATTTCATTTTTTGTCAGTTCAGGCAAGAGGACTCCCTGCCGCAATAAGAATTCAATATCAAAACCATCACGAATCTCACCTCTTTCCATTAAAGCGGCAATCTTGTTCTTCATCGTTTGCTCTAAGGTATGAGCTTTCAAGGCGACTTGTTTTGTGCTGAATTTTGAATATGCAATCTTTTCCTGGAAATCCCAATCCTTTATTTCTTTTCTGATTTCAATTTTGAGTCGTTTGGGGGAATGCGCTGAACGTATTTCGAATAAGAGAGTAAAATGTTTTATTTGCGCGTCCGTTACATCATGCTCCTTCTCGAAAAAATATTGAAATTTATCAAATAATGCGTCTACCGGCACGTTTTTAATCCGCCAAAAATCCAGGTCGACAGAGTAGCGTTTCAGCTCATGGCATAGGCGGAGCATACTACCCCCGCCGAACACCAGAGGTTCTATCAGCCCTTCGTTATTAAGCTTTTCCAAAACCTCTATTTCAAAGATTTCATGCTTCTCGAAAATATTCATTTTTGTTTATAAGATTTTGTGTTTTCAGTGGAAATAATCGTGCCATATATTCAATCTTTTCCCGATTCAATTTGCTGAAATCAATGGATGGGATATCAAAACTGTATCGTCCGAAAGACATCAAGTAAACGGCATCCAAAAAAGCTTTTTCAGGCGCGGCGATAAAAAAACCTCTTGTCCTTGAAAAGCCGGAATACAAATCAGTATTGATTTTTGTATAATTAAAAAATTTCCGCTCAATCTCAACCTCTTTTGTCCGTTTAACGGCGACGGATTCGATAAAATCTCGTTGAACCTGCGTTGTTATTTCATAATAATCAAGGGCGGTCATCAAAGAGATGTAAGACGGCACCTGGATGATATTAGCGAGGAGAAACTCCTGCTCACGATCAATGCTTGCCCATTTTTCTCTGAGCACGTATATATTTCTTTTCAGTCTGATCAAAAGCCCATGTTTTATATAACGATTGGCAGTGACTTTCGCCGATTGTAACGTGATGCCAAGCGCACGGGCAATATCCTCGTGCCCAAAGTATAATTTTTCAATGTTTTGTAATTGAAGAAATATCATCAAATATACCAGATTAATAAAAATGTTAATTAAATATATTTGATGGATATAATTTTGTCAAATATTTTTTTAAAAATCCGGCACAGCAAGTAGGAGACTGTCAGAGAACTCAGGAAAGCCCTCACTTTGTGTAAATAACATTAGTCTAAGCTCAACATAAAGAAGATGTTACAAGCATTCGGCTAATTTTCATAGGCGTCTCCTTTCCATATGGGGACTCCGGTCGAGTGGAAACCGGACGTCCCGTCCGCCGCAACCCACCTCGGCACGCCGGTGTGCATCGCTCCGAGGCAACAGCATGCCTGAGTTTTGCATCAAGACATTCGGACTGATGCGCTTTCTTGCAGTAAAGCCATTGGGCATGGCATCTCCACTAATCCTGCGGTCCCCGTGGTAAAACGGGGTAAATTGAAACACTTGTTCTGTCAACAAAGGGGGCGGTTTTGCCGGCACTCGAAACACAAAAGACGAGATTTATCGCACCAGTAGATGGTGGAGATGCTCCTCCCGCAGCCCTGACACACTAAGGGGTCGATAGAGTGGGTTAAAGGATTGTAGGTAAGAGAAAGGCTCATTTTCTTCCTACCGGCCGCCACACTATACAGCAGACTTACGGCCGGGGTTCTGATAAACATGGCGGCGCAAGGCTGTATTTTAATGTTTATGCTGTATTTCTTAAACAGATCATCTTTTTTACGGTTAAACTCATCCGGAAGAAGCGCTATTTTTGTCCGCCGATCATTGATAATCTCCTCTGATAAACCGGGTCTTTGAAGGCTTTTTTCCATCTCATCTTTGAGGGCGCCATAATATTCGTCCAGGTTGGCCACATCCCTTCTGAAGCGTCTGGTCATGCTCTCCCTGAACGGCTCGATTTCATCTTCCAATATGACTTTTGATTCTACTTCAATTCCCGTTACGATACTTTTCATCCGCTCCCGGTCCCATGTTAGAGTAAATGTGTCCGTATAGTTTCTTGCAATGCCGGCAAGATTAGTTTTTTTATTAGAAACAAATGCTCCTGTTTCGTAATTAAAGAGCAGCTCGATTAAACCCTCCTTCTGTTCATCGCTCTGTGCCAGGTACCGGCAATTTATAAGGAGATAGCTTGTCTTTACTTTCGCGGCGGATTCTACATTGCCCACGGTCCCGGGAAAATTGATATGTTCTCGGACCAACCTGTCAAAGCCCTGGCTTTTCAGGTAATCAAACGACAGCTCGCACACAACAATCGGTGCCTGGGTGCAGGCCATATCAACCATTTTTTCCAGCAAAGGGGAGCCGAACGAAATAGAATATCCATTTTTCGTGTCGGAAGGGGATGAGGTTTTGTCAATTTTCAGATGCTCGGGAGTATCCAGAAACCCGGACAACTCTTCAGGCAAAAGGACTTCAAATCCATTTTCGTCCTTTTCCACAACCGCCCCCCGATTCTTAAGGAAGAGAATGGCGAATGCCTCCAGCCCCCCACCTTGCTCAAAGTTCATAGTTTTCTCCAAAGAGTTTTTCATCCAATGTTCTTGTCTTTTGATAGCCGGTTTTTGCCCTTTTCATCATGTTCCCCAGCTTATTGAAGCCTGTTTTTCGGTCTTCATCCGTCTTTGAATTCATCCAGATATCATAAATCACCTCAGAGAAGTCCTGCTCTCTCCACATGCGGCCCAGCACCATATCAATCTCTCCGATGACCATCTCAAACATATTGATTTTCTTATCCAATATCTCCAAGATAAAATCCTCCACACTATTAGCGGCGCATAGATTGTATATGGAGACCTCTCTTTCCTGTCCGATCCTGTGGATACGACCTATCCGTTGTTCGATTTTCATCGGATTCCAGGGGAGATCGTAATTGACCATCTGATGACAGAACTGCAGGTTACGGCCTTCGCCGCCGATTTCGGTGGTCACCAGAATATCCCTGCCCTTCCTGAAGTGTTCAATCTGCTTATCCTTGGTCTGGTTGTTCATTCGGCCATGGAACATCGCAAAAGGGATATCATGCAATTCCAGGAATTTAGAGATATGATCCAGCGTGCCTAAATATTTGACAAAAACAATCATTTTCCCGGGAGATTTCTTGATGAGCTTTAAAAGAAACTTGTTTTTGCTGTTTTCTTCAAGGGCACGACACATATTGTTTATTGCGCTGATCTCCTGTTTATGCCTCAGAAGCATATCTTTTTTCTCCAAAAGACGTGACAGGGTAAGGCTGACCGCGCGAGGAGATGACCCGGCCTCCTCCAGGAGGTTTTTGGGTAGAAACTTGTGCCCCTTTCCATCGGTTGTATTCAAATCCCTTGCAAGGGCGGAAATCCTTTTGTAAAGCGCCAATTCCGCCTTGCTTGTCTCAACCTTTACAGTCTGAGCAAATCTGGGAGGGATATCAATATTGGCCAGTGCCCGGGTATTGCGTATCATGACATCTGCAAGAAGACCCTTTAACCGGGTACGATTCTGCGGATCTGTGGGATCCCCCCGTGTCATGAATTCTTTTCTGAATTCGGAAGCGGTCTTGAGCTGCCCAGGTTTCAGGAGCGTTACCAAATTATACAGTTCCATGAGGTTGTTTTCCACAGGCGTGGCAGTAAGAAGGACCAGGAATCTCTTTTTTAGGGCGTTTACCAGCTTCCAGTTCAAGGTATTCCGGTTTTTCAAATGATGGGCCTCATCCACAATGACCATATCATATTCTCTTTCAGTAACAACCTGGAAATTCCGCTTTGACTTCGCAAGATTGATGGAGGTCAGGATAAAGGGCTGATCCCAGAATGATCGTCCCATTTTTCGATAATCGGGATCATCCGTGGAGGAAAAGGAAAGATCGAATTTGGCCTTCAGCTCCTCCTGCCACTGGCTTACCAGTGGGGAGGGGGTCAGTATCAAAACATTTTTCACCATGCCCCTCTGGATATACTCCTTGAGCACCATAAGGGCTTCTATAGTCTTGCCCAGTCCCACCTCATCGGCCAGGAGTGCTCGACCGCGAAAGGTCTTTAATACCTTTCTTGCAGTCTCTTCCTGGTACCAGAGCGACCTGACTTCTCTGAGGCTGTTGAGACAGATGAGGCTATCAAATGTTTCTTTAAATCGAATTCCATATCCCTGAAGGGCAAGTTCATAATCTTCAATGGAACTGCTTGCGCCCCGAGAGATCGTATCTTTTAAGGGGCGAGGGTCCACCTCAATGGAAACGGGGATTTGAGGAACAGGGATATGCTTATCGGCGGATTCAGGGGCCAGTGCCATCTCTTCACGGATATCGGCTTTAACCTTTTCATAACGGGGCTTCCGTGCCGCTTTTGCCATGGTGTCGGCGGCGGGTTTTTTTGCCGCCTCAAGCCTTTTGATGCAATACTGCTGCTCTTTGAGGAGCAACTCCTTTTGTATTTTCTTATTTCCACCCTTTATTTTTGTTACAAGGGGGAGGGTCTCTTCAATGATGCCCAGGGCCTGTTCATATCTGCCCGTCACAGACAACAATTTGCAGAGCGTAAACATCTGATCCGGTCTTATGACACCGTTGGCGTAAACTCCCAAAAGGGCCTTCATTTCAACATCCGCCCTGTTCAGTTGCTGACCCAGGTAGCCCAAGGTCTCAAGGTATTCATTATTTTTCGAGTCCAGACGCAAGGCCTTTTCCACAAAGAAAAGCGCATCCTCAAGCCGGCCCTCATCCATCTCCCAGAGCGCTTCATAGAACAAATCACCGGCCTTCTCCTTGTTCAAAAAGCTCGCATATTTTTTCCTGCGATCCTTCTGCTTGATCTTTCTTTCGGCCTTTCGTTTTTCTGCTTTTGTTTTACCCATTTGAAATTATAGTTATAACCTTCCGGGGTATATTGAATACAGCCTACTTTAACAATGCCTTTCTCACCTTACCAAGTGAAGTTCGGGGAAAGGTTTCAGAAAAAACTATGCTTTTAGGCCATTTATATCTTGCAAGACAGCCTTCACAACAAGATATCAAATCTTCCTCTTTAATATCATGGTCCTTCTTTTTAATAACAAATGCCTTTCCTGTCTCTCCCCATACATCATCCGGTACACCAACAACGGCAACATCCTCTACGCCCGGGTGCTCTCTTAGCACACGCTCTACCTCTACAGGATAAACGTTTTCTCCTCCGGATATATACATATCCTTTGCCCTGTCAACAAGATAAAAATAGCCCTCCTCGTCCATGCGGGCCAGATCCCCTGTATGAAGCCACCCGTTTTTGATTGTTTCATTGGTCTTTTCCGGGTTCCTCCAGTATTCCTTCATCATAATGGACCCTTTTACCATGATTTCTCCTATCTCTCCGGTTTTAACCTGCCTTTCCTGCCTGTCCCTGAGGCTGACTTCAGCATGAAATACCGGTCTCCCTACGGTTCCAGGTTTACGTATTGAATCCTCTTCAGATGCCCACAATAGAATTGATGTCTCTGTCTGACCCATAATCTGCCGAGCAGGAAAACCTGCCTCCTTGCACTGCTCAAGGATTTCAGGTGTGGTCTTTTCCCCTCCGATTGCACAAACCTTCAAAGAAGACATATCTTCCCTGTCTTCGGGTTTTACCTGAAGAAGGGATCTGTACAAGGTGGGTACTCCTAAAAATTTTGTTACTTTGAACTTATTTATATCCTTATATGTTTGATCCGGGTCGAATTTCGGATGAATAACCATGGTGCCGCCTTTATATAGAATCGGAGCTGCCTGTATAAAGAGTCCCCCTGAATGAAAAAGTGGAAGGATTATGAGCATGATGTCATCGAATTGAAGCTTAAAGAAAATATCAGCATTCAGGCAGTTGAAAAACGTTTTCCTATGAGAAAGAACTGCCCCCTTGGGTTGGCCTGTAGTGCCTGACGTGTACATTATAACATGTGGCTCTTCCGGGTCAACAGGGCCTGAGGAGTCTGTCAAAAAAGGTTTCCGGCCATCAAACTCCCTGGTCTCAGAAATGTAATCCATAACATCACTGTCTGCCAAATTTTCTCCAACAGAGGCCAGCATCATATATGGTCTTCCATTGTTGAGTTTTAGCTTTTTTACCTTTTCATCGTATTCGCTACCATATACAAAAAGACGAGGCCGAGAATTTCTCAGTGTATATTCAAGCTCCGGCCCTGCCAGACGATAATTAATAGGCACAAAAATTGCCCCTAATCGCGAGCAGGCAAGGAATAGGCCGATAAACTCAGGGCAGTTGTTAATCATGGCAGCCACCCGGTCACCCTTTTCTATGCCGAGAGACTGGAGCCAGCAACTGCTCCTGTTTTCCCTCTGGTGAAGTCTCAAATAGCTTATCTCCTGCCCCTCAAAAAAGATTGCGGTTTTTTCGGGATTCAATTCGCTCCATCGCTGGACCCAGCATGCTATGTTCATTGACTTAATCATTCTTTCCCCATGTAATTTATTCCGTAACTATATATAAAAATACTTTTTCCAGAATTCCGGATCTGCCTTTTTCTGCCATTCTGGGCCGAATCTATTTTCAAAAAAATCTTCAAGCCAAACAAACCATCTTCCAATCTTACGACCTCTTTTCTGCCTGGTTTCCAATATATCTCTCAGAAATATTTGAATCTCAGAAATTTTTTCCTTTGGCACATAGGCCTGTGCCCCGTTTTCAACAGATTTGATAAAGTCTTCAGGGTTTAGTGCATGGGCAGTCAGCATAAGCGTAGGAATACCATTGTTTTTAGTTATCTCCAATAACTCATATCCCTTTACACCCATGATATCAAGAATGGCCGCATCATAGGTCTCTTTCTGGATAAGGCTTCTTGCGGTTTCAAAATCAGAGGCCCTGTCCACAATGCACATGTCCAGAATTTCTTCAACACACACAAGGATATCCGGCTCATCATCAACGATCAGTATTCTTTTCCCCGTTAAAATATCAGAGGACTGTAATTTTAAATCCACTACAAAAAGGCATCGGTCATCCCCCTTTGAGATACACTCAAGCTCAGAGGCAGTGCAATCCTGATCAAAAATAGCCGACGCCATCCCCCCAACAACTCCTCTAATTAAATGGCACACACCTTCAGATGATTTTCCGTAAGATTGGGCAAAAGGTGAATTTCTTACCGCTATGCGCATGGTCCCGGAGCCGGGATTATAATAATCGAGAGAAAAACCGCCCCATCCAATCTCAGTCCCCATCCTCACCATGAATTCTATAATCTCTTTGTCTGAGAAATTAAAAAGTTCTCTGTATTTCTTTGCAGACAGATATCCACCGCTGAAACCGCCCTGGTATAAACTTTTTTTAGCCTTTTCCCCTGCAACTTTTTCAATTTCTTTTTGAAAGCCTGCAACAGTCTCAGGTCTAATCAATAGATATCTTACACCCTTATAGCTTAGAGTCCCAGACGATTGGTTGTATTCAAGCTCCTTTAATATCGAATTTTCCGACATTAATGTCCCCTTAATTTTTTATGATTTCCTAACACCATTATCACATTAAGCCGGGCAGGTATAATGCAAGTCCTGGGAATGCCATAATAAGACCCATTGCAATGGCATCGCAGGCCAAAAACGGAAGCCCTGCTTTGTATATATCCCCCATTGTGGTGTCAGATGGGGCGACGCTTTTCATAACGAAAAGCACAAGACCAAAAGGCGGCGTTGTTGTTGCCATTTCCATATTGATAAGCATAATTGTGCCGAACCAGATGGGATCGAAACCCAGAGTCTTTATTATCGGCATATAAATCGGCAGGGTAACCATCATAATGGTCAGGGGCTCCATAAAAACTCCCATGAAAAGGAGGATTATCTGCATAAATATTAAAATGAATATGGGGTGCATATTCAGACCCCCGGCCAGGTTAACCAATCCTGAGCTTGCACCGCTGAATGCCAGTATTTGTGAAAATGCCATTGCCCCGGTCATGATCATAAACATCATGACCGTAATCTTTAGTGTGTGGGATACGGAACTTGACATGGCCTGCCAGTCCCATCCTTTGTATATAAATACAAGTAAGAAACAGCCAAGGGTCCCCAGGGCCGCAGATTCAGTAGGTGTCGCAATACCTAAGAACATAAGGCCGATTACGAGAAAAACGATTGTGCCAAGGGGCAGAACATATTTGAATGTAAGTATAATTTTTTCCGAAAAAGGTGTCCTTGCAACTTCATAGGATGGCGCCAGTTCAGGTTGCAAAGAGCATCTGATAACAATATAGGCGGCATAAAGGAGCGCCATTATGATCCCAGGCAGTATGATAGCAACCAGCATTCCACCAACTGAAATTCTGCTCAGTGAAGCTAAGAGAACACCCAGGGCGCTTGGCGGGATCATGATTGCAAGCCCGCCGCTACCGAGAATAGGCCCTATGCTCATCTGTTTTTTGTATCCCCTTTTTTCCATTTCCGGCACTAAGACAGAACCAAGCATTGCGCATCCTGCCATAGCTGAACCGGACAGTGTGGAAAAGAGGGTTCCGCCTCCAATGGCCAACATGCTCAACCGACCGGGTATACGTCCCAGCCATTTATCAAGTGTATCCATCATCTTGGGTGCGATCCCGGAGCGAAACATAATTTCACCCATAAGGATAAACAAAGGGACTGGAAGTAGCGCAAACGTAGCCACAGACCTGTAAATGCTCCTTATAAGCTGTGTTAAACCTGCTTCGCCACCCCAAAAAACATAGACACCGATTATATTTATAAAAAGAAATGAAAAGGCCACCGGCACCCCGATGACAAATAGAAACATCAAACAGAGAAAAATCAGGATAAGGGTTATCCACCATTCCATAATAATAAAAACCTTTTTATTTGGTTAGAGCTTAAGATTCGGGTTTACCTGATTCTATAAAAAATCCCGCAATAAACCTTCCCGTTCTTCTTATAAACTGAAAAAATAGCATCAGGCCGCCTATGGGAATAATAACGATAATTGCCGAGACCGGTATTTCCATGGCAGTAGGAGTATAAATTCCCCTTTGCAGATAGTCCAGGGTCACGCTAAAGCCATATACAGTTAAGGTAATGGATACAAACACACCTATAACAGAGCTTATTATCCCAAGAAAAGCAACAGTCTTTGGTTTTAGGTGGCCCAGGATAATATCTACCTTGACGTGGCCACCCTCGCGAAGTAACCATGCTGAACCTAAAAATGTGATATAAAGAAGCAAAACCTCTGTAACCTCGGTTACCCAGATCTGCGGACGATTGAAAAAAGTCCTCAAAATAACTTCCAGACTGACCGATAGCATAATAAAAATAAGAATAATGCCTGCAAGAAACATCATTATGTTCATTACTCGATCAAAAATTTCTACAAGTTTTTTCATTGATTTCACCGAGATTTTAAAAACTCGGTAACTTCTCAATAAGTCCGGGCAGCTTTAGGAAAAATCCCCCTCAATCCCCCTTTCTCAAAGGGGGAAGCTATGGGAATACCCTTTCTTATTAAGAAGTTACCTGCGAAATAGTAAAACTGCCCAGAAATACGTTTCAGGATGTCATGTATCTGATTACAACATTGAAGCAAAGAAAGGGTTTAGGAATTAAACCCGTCAATTAACTATACAATTAACTATACAATTAACTATAATTTGTATTATCAGATGGATTTTCTGCAATATCTATCCGGGCAGTTTGATTCAAGATCTAAAGAAAACTATTTCCGAAAAATGATTAATTTCCTGTTAACCTTTTTAGGTCAGGAACAAGATCCGGAACCTTTTTGCTCAAATCTTCCCACTCGGCCGCATATGCAGCATCATAGTATTTTTTGTTTTCAGAGGGTGTAAATTTGATTCTCTTTATGCCGATTTCGTCATATTTTTTCCATTCTTCATTTATTTGTTTTTTAAAATATGCCTCCATTTCAGGCTCAAATTTTACTGTTATATCCATGATCATGTCCTGCATTTTTTTACCAAGCCCATTCCATACATCGAGGTTCATCAGTATAAGGACGTTCTGACGGGTATAGAACGGGATATCGATAATATACTTACAGTTCTTTAACCAGCCCCATTCTCTCGGTCCCAGGGTTGCAAAACCAAACCCTTGAACCAATCCGCGCTCCAACGCAGTAAATGTCTCGCCGAACTTCACCGTCACCGGTATCATTTCCAGTTTTTTCATGAAACGATCATAAAGGGCCGAAGTCCGCATTTTGATTCCTTTAAGCTCTGCAAGGTTTTTTACAGGCTTATTTACCCTTAAATAGAAGGGATCATAAAGCCATGTACCAATATACATCATGCCGAGTTTTTTATGTCTTTCCACCATATAATCATAAAAACCGCCTGGTTTGCGCTCCTCTGCCATGGACAGCTTTGATAAGGTGAATGCATTGACTTCCGGGGCCAGTGGCGCATAATAGGCTGTTGGGTTGAAAATGATCTGCACGGTGTTATTGCGCAGCGCCTCGGCCTGGTCAAAACCCGGTATCACTTCACCACCGCCTACCCAGTCGATTTTTATGGCATCCTTACATTGATTGTTTACACTGTCCACCCAAACATGGATCATTTTACAGAGCGGATGGTTTTTTGGCAAAAAGCTTACCGCTTTAAGCGTTTTTGACTTTGCCATAACAGTCGAATTTATCCCCAGTAAAAAGACCGTCATAAGCGTAATGATCAGTGAGTAAAATATAAATTTTTTCATTTTATTCATCCCCTTTGTCTAAACATTAAATTTCAACCTAAACCTCTTATTCCCCAAGTTAATAATTTTATTCTCACCTCCTTTCATCGCAGATAAAACCACTCATCGTATCTCATTGCGAAGGGTCTCCGTGGCCTTCATATCAAGCCCCATTTCATCATCAAGCACAACCCCGTAGTCCTTCCGCGCCGATTCCATGCTGATTTTACCATTTACAACATCCCACCTAACCGCCTCAGGGTCCCTTTCCCTTGGTAACCCGTATCCACCGCTCCCGGGAAGACATATGCTAAGTAGATCACCTGCTTTTATCTGATCAACTCCCTTGGACTTACATTTTTTTTGCTCCGGTGTTTCCGGGTTCAATGTCAGGCTTCCCATGCTCCCCTCCATGCCGCCAAAAAGACCGAGGGGTTTAAACTTCTGCCTGTCTGAATAGCGCGCCCATGTTACATCGGTTAAAAACCGAATATCCCGGCGCAGGGAGAGTCCACCCCTGTATTTACCAGGCCCCCCTGAATCAGGAAGGAACTCATAACGCTCTATCATAACGGGATTTTCCAGCTCCGCTGCCTCAACCGGTGTATTCATAAAACGACCAAGATGGAGATCCTGCCCGTCAGGACCGTCTTTCCCTGGTCTTGCACCGGCTCCTCCGCCCTGAATCTCTAAGTAGGTGAATCGTTTTCCCGTCTCAGGATGGATTCCGGAAAAACTATTAGTGCAGGCCTGGCCATGACTGCCTGCTACTACCCGATCGGGAACTATCTCACTCATCGCCTTAAGCATGGCCTCTACTATTTTTGTCATGGTCTGGCTTCTGGCCGTAACACCGGCAGGCGGCAATGGATTGGTCACCAGCCCCTTTGCGCTCCTCACCTCGATAGGTCGGAAGGCCCCTGAGTTTAAGGCCATATCAGGGTCTATGATTCCCACCATGGTGTAAAAAACTCCTCCCTGGGTACAGGCCCACGGGGAATTCACATTGCCTGTGGTCTGGGAATCGCTCCCGTCAAAATCGACCTGCATGCTATCCCCTTTAATGTGTATATTAACCTGTACTTTTACCGGTTTATCCTCATAGCCATCATCATCTAAATAATCAAGACCCGTATAATCCCCGTCAGGCAGAGATGTTAAAAAACGACGAACTACATTTTCGCTGTAATCCATAAGCATATCCGTACATTTACGGAAAATATCAAGTCCGTACTTGTTCACCAGGGCCTTTACCCGCTTTACCCCAACCATGGTAGTAGCTGCCTGAGCCCTTAAATCCTCCATGGTCTTTTCCGGTACCCTGATATTGCTTGAGATAATATCGAAAATCTGTTGGTCTTCTTCTCCTTTACAGTACAGTTTCACAAAGGGGATGCGCAACCCTTCCTGATAGATCTCTGTAAGCCCACCTGCTACTCCTCCAGGCACCGCACCACCCATATCTAATTGATGGGCTATATTTGCAACAAAGGCGACCAGTTCCCTGCCCACAAAAACAGGGGAAAAAAACTGGACATCCAAAAGGTGCTGACCGCCTAAATATGGATCATTACAGATAATTACATCGCCTTCATCAAACTTTTTAACACGCTCCAACATATTAACAGCAGTGGTGGGAAGACTGAACATCATCAAGGGACAGAGGTGGGCCTGAGATAGAATGTCTCCATTTGCATCGAGCACCCCACAGTTGATGTCCATGATCTCCTTAACTATTGTTGAACGGCCCATACGCATTAGGTTATAACCCATGTCATCGGCTACGGCCTCCAACCCATAACGGATTACCTGCATTGTAACGGCATCTGCCTTGTAGTTCATCTTCTCCTCAAAACTCGAATTATCCGTGGTTAATTATAGGATCTATTTATCTTTATTTGTTATGATGATATTCCTGTATTCATCTATAACACAATAAAATTCAGGAGGTATCAAGGTGGTGGAAATTTTTTCTTCAATAAGACATGGTCCATTAATTTTGCTGCCTGTGATTAAATTTCCCCTCTCATATACAGGTATTTTTTGCCATCCCAGACTATCAAAATAGACCTCCCTGATGTTTTTCCAACCATCTTTAAGTAAGGAAACGTTTTTTTTCTCTGCCGGGAGGTAGAGTGCGGGATTTTTTCCTTTAACCCTGATTCTCAGGTTGATAAACTCTACTACCTCCTTAGGTTCCGAATAGGAGTACAATTGTTGATGCAGTATATTGAAATTTTCAATAATCCTGCTTATATCCTTTCCGTCCATTTCAGGCATTGGTTCAATAGGTACATTTAACTCCCATGATTGTCCCTCATAACGCAGATCAGCAGACCATGTTATTTCAATATTTTCTCCCTGCACCTTTTCCTCAGCTAACTGCCTTATTCCCTCATTTTCTATTTTCTTAAATGCCATCAACAGGTCAGGGGGATCGATTTGATGTTCTTTCTTTGCAAATGTCCTAACATAATCATGCTGAATATCCGCCGCAACAAGGCCAACAGCGGAAAAATTACCACTTAATGGGGGCACTATGGCTTTGGCCATATTCAACTCCCTTGAAATGTCCGCGGCATGAAGGGCCGCAGCTCCGCCCATTGTAATAAAAGCAAATTCCCGCAGATCATAACCTCTTTCCACCGAGTTACCGCTGATGCCTTTGGACATATTTGCATTGACAATACGTAGAATTCCTACAGCGGCCTCTTCTAAGGAGACACCCATCTTGTCTGCAACATGTCTTTTGACCGCTTCCCTCGCACGGTCAGGATATAAAGGCAATTTGCCTCCAAGAAAGTAAGCCGGGTTGAGGCGTCCTAATATAAGATTTGAGTCAGAGACAGTAGGCAATGTTCCTCCCCACCCATAACAGGCAGGACCTGGATTGGAACCGGCGCTTTGAGGTCCTACATTCAAGACACCCCCTTCATCCACCCACGCTATGCTCCCTCCGCCGGCGCCGATGGTCTTTAAATCAACCATGGGGAGTTTGATGGGATAATTGGTTACGCCACCCCATGTAGTGGTTTTGGGAAGATTATTATCAATAATGGATATATCAAAGGTTGTTCCCCCCATATCCGCACCAACAGCCTTTTTATGGCCGGTCAGGCGACTCACAAAGGCAGCGGCAATTGCACCACCTGCCGGACCAGAATTTATAAGATGCGCTGCATGCTCTCCTGCCACATCTGCAGTAATGGTGCCACCGTTGCTCTGCATTATATGTAAGTTGAAATTGCCATATTTTTCTTTCAGTCTTTTAATGAGGTTATCCATATACTGCTTTATTACGGGACCCAGATAACCGTTCATAACTGTAGTACAGGTCCTTTCATATTCACGGAATTCAGGACAGATCTCTGATGACAGGGAGACTGGTATTTCGGGGAGTTCACGCTTGGAGATTTCAGCAACCCTTTTCTCGTGGGTCTGATTAAGAAAAGAAAACAGGAGAGAGACAACTATCGCCTCTACTTTTTTCTCTTTAAAATATGATACAACCTCAAGGACGGAGTTTTCATTTAATGGCAGGAATTCTTCCCCTTTGTTGTTTATCCTTTCAATTACCCCCTTTCTTAGATAACGGGGAACCAGCGGCGGTGGATTGTCTGCCCCAAAATCAAAGGTGGCCTCCTTTGGGCGAGCTACGCGCCTTATCTCTAACACATCCTCAAAACCGGCAGTTGTGATAAGTCCTACCTTCGCCCCTTTTCCCTCTACAATGGCATTGGTTCCAATGGTGGTTCCGTGAATTATGTAATCGATATCATCCATTGAAACACCGCCAATTTCTAGTATCTCTTCCAGGCCCTTTAAAACACCCTCTGTCAGGTCATGATGTGTTGTCGGCGTTTTAGCGCTGTAAAATTTGCCGGCCTTCTCTTCCACCATAATAACATCGGTAAAGGTGCCACCTACGTCAATTCCGACCCTCATTTTTAAACCTCACATCAGGACGATTTATTTAAGATTTTGGATAATTTTGCTCAAAACCTTTTTGCATACTTCAATTTCATCATCAGAAATGCCGATTTGAGCCTCTTTAAGGGTTTTTTTGGCCAATTCAGCAAGATCTTCAGGCAGTTTTTTTCCCCTTCTCGTCAGATAGATAAGCTTGTTTCTGCGGTCTATCTTGTCAGGCACCCTTGCAACCAGTTTTTTTTCCTCAAGCCCACTAATAAGTCGAGTAATGCTGGTCTTGTTTTTTAAGGTTGCATCAGCAAGCTCCTGTTGGCTTTGTCCACCCTTATTCCATAGGTTGATAAAAATGCGGTACTGTTCTGTAGTTACATCATATCCGTTCTCTTTGAAGTATCTATTAAGCTTGTTAATAAGTACCCTGTCAGCCCTCCTTATAATGCTCCCGAGGGAATTTTCAATGTCATATTTTATATCTTGCATAATCTTTACTCTTTTAAAATATTTTATTCCAATAATAGTTGCATATACAACTTATACGTGTTATGTCAAGAAAAATGTTTAAGTGCTATAAAAAAAGCCGCAAGCTTAAGAGGATATAGGATGTCTGTATTTTGGAAAAAGGCCGTAACCGTTCACAGGTTCAAAGGTTTCCCGCTTACAGCGGGATTTAAAGGTTGCATTCTCATCACCATACGCTATTTTGTAAACGTTTTATACGGGAAAACCGCTCGCTTCTACTTTCCCACAAATCCAGAACATGGTTACTTGGCGATGATGTGGCAAACCCCGTATTCTTTACAAGCATTTCGGGGATCCAATTTGAGTCTTTTCCCTAACCCTGAACCCGTGAACGGATAAAATAAAACTTACATTACGCTGAGAGGTAGAGATATGAGAAAAGTTATTATAACCGCTGCTGTAACAGGCTCTCGACCGACAAAAGAAATGAATCCCGCTGTGCCTTATACCCCAAAGGAAATTGCAGAATCTGCAGTGGAATGCTGGAAAGCCGGGGCGTCTATTGCACATATCCATGTACGAGATCCCCAATCCGGGCAGCCTGAATTTAAAATTGAGCTCTTTGAGGAGGTAAAGGACAGGGTTCAACAACAGTGTAATATTATAATAAATTTAACCACAAGCGGCCTAAGGCTCAGTGGTGAGAATGTAATTGAAAAGCGTCTTGAACCTGCGTCCCTACGGCCTGACATATGTTCACTGGATATCGGCTCTATTAATTTTCAGGGCGAAACATTTATAAATTCCCCGGAATGGGGAGAGACTGCCGCCAAAAAAATGCGCGAGTATGGCGTTAAACCTGAGATAGAAGTTTTTGATGTAGGCCATATCTATCAGGCTGTTGATTATATTAAAAGGGGTCTCTTTGACAATCCTCCTTATTTTCAGATCTGCATGGGGACTAAGTGGGGAATAGAGGGAAGTCTGGAGAACCTATTATTTATGAAGCAAAAATTACCGCCAAATACCTTATGGTCTGTTTTGGGGGTTGGCAAGGCCCAACTGCCAATGATTACCATGGGAATACTCTTAGGGGGACATATACGTGTAGGATTTGAGGACAATATCTATTTAAAAAAAGGGGTGTTAGCGAAGAGCAATGCTCAGATGGTAGAAATGGCTGCTAATCTTGTAAATCATCTCCAGTGCGAGGTGGCTACCACAGACGAGGCCCGTGATATCCTGGGTATAAGGCGTTAATGCATACGGATCTATACTATTAGTTGATTCAAAAATATGTTTGATCTCGTGGAGTATTTTATAGTCTTGCTAATGGACCATTAATTTCATAAGGAGATAAACTATGACTATTAAAAGTGTTTTTATCACTGGTGCGGGCTTGATGGGAAGTGGTATTGCCCAGGTATGCGCCCAGTCCGGTATAAATGTAATTCTAAATGATATTAGTCAGGAGGCGATAGAAAAAGGGGTTGAGAATATTGCCTGGTCCGTTTCCAAGTTCATTGAAAAGGGGAAAATAACTGAGGATAAAGATACTGTTTTGAATCGTATATCTACAACTGATGATTTTTCAAAGGCCGCTGATGCGGATCTGGCCATTGAAGTTGTCTTTGAAAAATTAGAGCTTAAACAGGAAATATTCAAGAAACTTGATGAGTTTTGTAAATCAGATGCTATTATTGCCAGCAATACCTCGGCTATCCCAATTACAGAACTTGCATCAATAACCAACAGGCCGGAAAAGGTATTAGGGATTCACTTTTTTTCTCCAGTGCCTATGATGCCAGTGGGGGAGGTAATCAGGGGAATAAGCACTACGGAAGAAACAATCTCCTCTGGTATTGAGTTTGTAAAAAGCATTGGTAAGGAGCCTATCAGGGTTGAAAACGATGTGCCCGGCTTCCTTCTCAATAGAATCAATTTTCCCTCTACTATTGAGGCCATTCATCTGGTAGAGCAGGGCGTAGGAACAGTTGAGGATATTGATAAGGGAATGAGACTGGCGTTTGGGCGCAGAATGGGCCCATTTGAGACCGGGGATATGGTAGGTCTTGATGTAACCTATGGGGCATTGATGGCATGTTATGAAGAGACAAAGGATCCTCGTTTTTATCCTCCACAGCTTTTGAGAAGAAAGGTTAAGGCCGGCCACCTTGGGCGCAAGAGAGGCAAGGGATGGTATGAGTATAATGAGGATGGTACCAGGAAGGCTTAATAATAACAGAAAGGAGTTGAACATTGAAAAACGTTGTTATTGTAAGCGGTGCAAGAACGCCTATTGGGAGATACGGCGGTTCTTTGAAGGATATTCCGGTATACAAATTTACCAGTATGGCGCTGAATGAAGCCGTTAAAAGGGCCGGGATTGAGCCTTCCTTGGTAGATGATGTGATCATGGGGCAGGCTTATCAGAATGGTGAGTGCGCAAATGGCGCACGCATGTCCCTTCTTGAAGCTGGATGGCCTAATGAGGTTCCTGGTGTCACAATGGACCGCCGTTGCTGCTCAGGGTTGGATGCTATTTTTTTCGGTGCCATGAAGATCCAAACGGACAACGCCGATATTATTGTTGCTGGTGGGATGGACAGTATGAGCCAGGCGGAACTCTACATTTCAGGCGATATCAAGTGGGGCCTGGGCGGAAGAATGGATGAGAAATGGGGCTTTATGCCAAAAGGACATGGAAGTCTTTCTATATGGGGCATGCCCATTTATGACAGGATACAGAGGGCAAGGGTAATGTCTCAACCTACCGACAGATTTGGCGAGCTAAACTCCATGATGGCCTGGGCGGAAAAGGCAGCCAAAGTAGAGAAGATCACAAGAGAGGAAGCGGATAACTGGTCTCTGCAAAGCCATCAGAAGGCTATTGCTGCAATGGAGTCCGGCAAATTCAGTGACGAAATTGTTCCCATTCCTATTCCAAAAAGAAAAGGTGAGGAATTAATTTTCGATACGGATGAGACGCCCCGCAAAGATACTACGATAGAGAAACTCGCAAAATTACCCACGGTGTACCCTGATGGGGTATGCACTGCTGGAAACTCATCTACTGAAAATGACGGCGCAGCCGCGGTTGTGCTAATGAGCGAGACAATGGCCAAGGAGATGAACCTCAAGCCTATGGTATATTTTAGATCGTGCGCTATCGCCGGAAGCGACCCAACGCTCACTTATCCTGCAGTGCCTGACTCTGCAGGCAAGGCCCTAAAAAAGGCTGCAATCAACATAGATCAGGTTGACCTTATTGAGATACAGGAGGCATTTGCCGTGCAGGCCTTGGCCGATGCAAGGATGATGGGGATCAAAAGGGAAGATTATGATAAAAAAATCAATGTGAATGGGTCCGGCATTTCCCTTGGTCACCCCATCGCTGCAACCGGAGCTATGAGGTTAGTAACCTTGATGCACGAGATGAAGAGGCAGGATCTTAGGTATGGATTGGAAACCATTTGCGGCGGTGGCGGGCTGGGGATAACCGCCATCTTTGAAAGAATCTGATTAGGAGGCTGTCCGAGAATGCCCTTTTTCCTCAACTCTTTGTCATGCTCAAAAAATTATCCTCGGAATATCAACCATATACCTGCGGTAATTTTTTTCGCATTCCTCGATTTGAGAAAAAATTACTATTCTCGGACAGCCTCCTAGCATCCTTAAATGCCGGCAAGATAATAAAAAATAAAGAGACAATCATTTTTTGCTTTACACATCTTTTATTGATTGTTAGAGGGTTACAGTGAATGTAAAAAATCAAAGGGAGGGGGTGAGGCAAGTTATTTAAGGGGGTATGCGTTTTTGTTTGTTAATTCTATAAATTAAGGAGTGAAATATGAGAAAAATTAATATCTTATTATTGGTTATAGGTGTTTTTATCTTGACATTAGCTATCGGCACAAGTGCTAATGCAGAGAAAAAGTTTTTACGCATGGCTTCAGGCCCCCAAGGGGGTTCCTGGTATCCATTAGGGGCAGCAATGATGGCCATAGTGGAGAAAAATATTGACATCAGTACGGCTAATGCCCCTGGAGGTGGTTTGTCTAATTGTAAGGCTGTTGGCACAGGAAAGTCTGATTTAGGCTGGACTTATTCCCATACTGCATTTAACGGCTATGAAGGCCGTGGGAAATTTAAGAAGAAATACAGCAACATGCGTCACCTGATGTCCCTTTATCCCGGCGTATTCCAGATGGCGGTTCCCAAAAAGAGCAATATTCATTCTGTGGCCGATCTCAAGGATAAGCGTATTGTGCCTGGCAAGGTGGGTTGGACTGGTACTGTATTGGCTGAGTTAGTGCTTAAGTCTTACGGGCTGACATTTGAACAAATAAAGAAAAACGGTGGTTTGGTAAGCTATGTGACCTATGCAGACTCTGCGGCCTTAATGAAGGACGGTCACAGTGACTGCTATATGGCCGTTACATCCTGCCCTCAGTCTACCATTATCGACCTTAATTTTCGGCCCGGCGTCCGGATGCTTCCTATTGACAAAGCACACATGGAGAACATTCTTGAGAAAGAACCAGGACTTATGGAGACGGTCATTCCCAAGGATGCCTACGAAGGCATGAAGGCCGATGTCTCAACAGTTGGAACCGTGACCTGTATAATTGTCAACAAGGACGTACCTGATGACCTTGTTTATAATATTGTAAAAACCCTATATGCCAACTGGCCTGAACTGGCTAAAGTAAAGAAGAAGGCCATCGAGGCTTCTAAACCGGAGAATGCCATTATGGGCGCCCGTATCCCTGTGCATCCCGGCGCCATGCGGTATTACAAGGAAAAAGGCTATGTGAAATAAACGGCCTGCATGAGTCCTTCCGTCTATCTTGGATGGGCTCATGCAGTGTCCCATGATTCTGAATGAAAGTTAAGGAAGGGAAGATACAAAATTTCTCCAAAATGAAAGGATTAAGCATTGGTAGATAGCCGCAAAAAATTAGAATATCAAGAGACACGCAAGGAAAGCATCCTTGAATTTCTTCTATTACAGAAAGAAGGGTTGAGGCATTATTGGCTGGAGGTAATAGTTAGTGTAATGTCTCTGTCCCTGAGTATATACCACTTGTTTGTAGGATATGCCGGGTCAATGGAGGCACATGCCTTCAGATCCACTCATTTAGCATTTATAATGGTTCTTTGTTTTCTGACCCGTCCCTTAGGCCGCAAAAAATGGACCGACCCTAAAAACACCTGGTTTGCCTTAGACATGCTCTTTGTGCTGCTTACTGTAGCCATTCAGGTGTATACCCTGTGGGATTTAGATGCGTTTACCTTGCGCGGGGGAGATCTTAGCAGGTGGGACATTGTTGCAGGTACCATACTCGTAGTATTGCTTTTAGAGGCTACTCGCCGGTCTGTGGGATGGACCATGGTATTTATTGTCATATTTTTCCTTGCCCAGACCGCGTTCAGTGATTATTTCTTCTGGATTTTTTACGGCCCCCCTACATCGTGGGATACTATGATGGATTTCTTCTTCATGCGTCAGGACGGTATTTATGGAATCCCACTGATGGTAATGGCTACTTATATTTTCCTGTTTATCCTATTCGGCGCTATTCTTGTGCGCTCCGGCGCCGGACGTTTTTTTATAAATGTAGCCCTGGCACTTACCGGCAGCAGGGTAGGTGGGCCGGCCAAGGCGTCGGTTGTCAGTTCGGCACTGATGGCCTCGGTCTCAGGCTCGGCTGTGGCCAATGTGGTTACAACCGGCAGCTTTACTATCCCTCTTATGAAACGCATCGGCTATCGGCCTCAATTTGCAGGAGCCGTGGAGGCCTGTGCCTCATCAGGGGGCCAGATTATGCCGCCTATTATGGGAGCCGCTGCCTTTATTATTGCTGAATTTCTCAACATACCTTACCTGCACGTTGCACTGGCCGGTCTTTTCCCAGCATTAATCTACTTTTTTTCTATTTTTGTGATGGTGCATTTCGAGGCGCGCAAACGTAATCTAACTACAATTTCCCCTGATGAACTGCCAAGCTTTAAAGACGAGGTAAAACGGGGTGGACACCTCTTTCTATCCATCGTGATCATTATTGTATTGCTGGTTATCGGGTACACGCCAATGTTTGCCTCCTTCTGGGCAATTATATCTATCCTGGTGCTAAGCTCCATTCGCAAGGAAACCCGTATGAGCCCGGTGGATATTCTAAGCGCCTTAGAAGAAGGGGCCCGACTGGCTGTACCGGTCTCAATTGCATGCGCCGCTGCCGGTCTCATAATAGGTTGCGTGTTCGTCTCAGGCATGGGACTTAAATTCGCCAACATTATTGTCCAGTTGGCAGGGGGCAGCCTGTGGATTGCACTGATTCTAACCATGATAGCCTCTATTATCCTGGGGATGGGCCTTACCACTACAGCAGTGTACATTACACTTGCTGCCTTAGTAATCCCGGCGCTTATCCAGATGGGCGTAGTGCCCATTGCAGCCCATTTGTTTGCCTTCTATTTCGGCCTGGTATCAGCCATAACGCCACCTGTGGCCCTGGCTGCATTTGCCGCGGCAGGCATAGCCGGTTCTAATCCCATGGTGACAGGGGTTCATTCCTTCAGGCTGGGTATAGCCAAGTATGTGTTGCCCTTTGTGTTCGTTTTTTCCCCGGGCATGGTCTTTGAGGGAAATTGGCATCAGATAATTCTGGCTATCACAGGAGGCTTTGCCGGTATTTATGCCCTGACCATTACTACGGAGGGCTGGCTTGTTGTAGGTGTAAAATGGCCTATGCGGGTTTTGATGAGTTTATGTGCTCTATTGTTCTTTGTTCCCGGGCTGAATATAAGCCTCAGTAGCTGGGGATTTAATTTCCCGCAGTGGGTAACTCAACTTATCGCCTGGGTCATTCTGGTCCCTGCAGTAGTTTTGCACTATACTCGAAATCGAGAGACAGTTCAGGAGGTGCCTGCATGAATATGAAAAGAATAATAGAATGGATGGCCATAGCGGCAACGGCAGTACTTTTGATGGTCTTGAAACGGTCTCATCTGGGGGTGTTACATTACAACTGGTTCATGATTATTCTGATGGCCTGGTGCCTGGGTTTAGTAGTATTCTTTCGCATGCATAACAAACCTGACCGGACAGGTTAAAACAGCTATCTTTAAGGCTATAGTTATGTCCATCCGCATCTGGTAAAAAAACATTTTCCTTATTGATTCCTTTGTTTTTATGTCGAAAACATGGTATTTTATATCAATGTTTTTGCTTACCTTAAAAGGTTTTTATCTTTCACCATGTTAATCAATATGGGCAGGCTGTTAAGGCAAACAGCCCTTCGTTTTTCAGATAGGACGGCTCTGATCAATGTTGAGCGCAATCGAAGGTTTACCTTCTCTCAATTGCACGAGCTGACAAATAAGCTGTGCAATCTTATTAAAGATAAATTTGACGTATCCTATTCAAAAACCCTGGAAAAGCCTTCGCATAAAGCCC
>JAYEMW010000064.1:0-5174 GCA_034718555.1 Thermodesulfobacteriota bacterium | reverse complement strand
AAACGCTCCCTGGCTGCTTGCTTAGGGTCGCATAGCTCCGCCCCTTGGGTTACATTATAATTTTTAAATATGGAAAATCTTATGTTCACAGATTAGCTTACCCTGGAAGCAGGACTATTGATTATTGGGAATCTTGGGGACGTTCTTGAATTCGTTGAATTAATTTCCTTTTTTTTGAACCCCGGTTAAATAGCCCTCCGGGATTGAACTGGGTCAACCGCAAAGACGCGAAGGACGCTAAGGGTATTTTTGTTGCTTTTTCCTGATCAGAACCCCGGTTAAATGCGCTGCGCTCGTCTTCTGCAAAGAATTGAACAGGGCAGGCGAATAATCAGGAAAAACACAAGCCCTGACGGGCGACTACGGTTTCAAATTGTTTACCATTCGCTTGATACCATCCTTCATCAGAACCACATTCCAGTTTAGCAAATAGCCCAGGTTCAACTTGGCCAGCTTGAGGTAAGTCAAAAGTTGAGCTTCATGGATGGGAAGGTAGGCGGTATGGGATATGGGGGACGTCCATTTGTAATTCAGTAACTCAGCTGATGGCTCTTTTGGCTGTAAATCTAATAGGGTTTTTGAACACCTAATCCCTCTATCATGTCAAAATGTCGAACATTGCTTGTTACCAGTGTCAAGCCCTCATCCAACGCTGTAGCGGCAATGAAAGCATCAGGAATCACTAGCCCGTGGCTTTTGCTGTATTGGATAATTAGTTGATATGACTTTCTGGAAATCGGAACGGAAATGTCAATAATCGAATATTCTCTGAGAAATTTTAATGTCTTACCAATTTCACTTTTGTTACGGCATCCGATGATTAACTCCATTGAAGATATTATAGAGATAGCTGTTTCATGATTGCTCTTTCTCACCGTATCTATAAAATTTATTGCTTCCTCATTTTCACGGGTAAGGTCGATTAGTACTGTGGAATCTAGAAGAATCATATCTACTATATTCTGCCCCATTGATCCCTTCTAAGTTTTGTCAGCCATTCAGCGCTAGATAAGTCCTTCATATCTTCCCTGTCTTTCCACATTCCACAAAACTTGTATTCTCGGACGGATCGAAATCTCTTTTTCTCTCCCTCCACAATCGGCTTAGTCTCCTTTAAGGCTTCCTTCAGGTTGGATAATTGAAACTCTATATGTTCTATAATCTTAATAACGCCGACTGTGGAATTAATTTTTTTTCTTTCCATGGCCTTATTCTAATACCTCCTTAATTCTCGTCCACTATTTATCACTTCAAGAGCAAGATATGGGTGTCAGGCCTACACAGTTGACAGATGACGGGGAGGGGGGTCAAATCTTTCCTCTTGACAAACGCTCCCTGGCTGCTTGCTTAGGGTCGCATAGCTCCGCCCCTTGGGTTACATTATAATTTTTAAATCTTAGGGACGTTCTTGAATTCGTTGACTTATTCCTTTTATTTGTGATTGTTTGAGGGTCAAGTCTTTGATTGACTTACCTTTAACTACTCAGGTCATCCACGGGGACGTCTATGATTTTATGCGTTTCTCCTTTTTTTCGACAGGATTAACCCCAGTACCATCTGCGAGAGCTACGGGCAGGCTGGATTTTTTGGATTTTTATGTCATGTCACGCTACAGGATTACCTGTGGTAATAGGGGACGTTGTTTGGTATTTAGGTTGTTTGCAACTTTACTTTCAACTCTTTATGTTTGTCAATTAAAATTTTACCTTTGTCGATATTTTGACTAACCGTGCCAGGGCTTAATGACAAAATTTTTGCCACCTCTGTACCCTTATATCCCATATTCCTGATCGCTGCGTACGCTACCACAGATCGTGCATAAGAAAGCTTCCTCTTCCGACTGGAAGATTTAATCTCTTCAATAGATACTCCCATATACTGAGCTACAGCATCTATTATTTCTTCAAGAGACATTCTTTTTTTTATTAGGCTTTCAAAAATCTCTCCAGCCTCCCTTAAAACTTCACTAACGAAATCCCCACTCCCCAATATCCTTGCATCTCCTTTCTCGCGCTCTTCTTTCTTTCTCCCCAATAGACCTGATTTATTTCCACCAGCGCTTCTGACAAGACCGCCGCCTTGCAGTTCAGGACGCTTTCCTTGTTCGATTCCGTTCTTAACAAACTGGCGGTATCTTCTGCGGGCGACATTAAGGGTATCGCCGAAGTGGAGGAGAACATCTTCGATGGTCTTTTCTGCTAAGGGTTTCTCCGGGTTCTTGGGTTTGTTGGGTTGTTTGAGTTTATTGGGTTTATCGGGTTCCTTTGGGAGCAGCGGGTTTTTATGGCGGCCGAGGATGGTGCTGTGGCCGGTCCAGGGGTATTTATCGAGTACTTTGAGGTCTTTTACGATGCCAGCCCTTAAAGGGTTGAGGTGGATGTAGCGGATGAGTTCAAGGAGATACGAGTTTTCTTCACAGACAACGGATTTGTAGCGGTTCTGGAAGAGATGGCCGCTGCGTTTATGGCGTTTATTGAAGGTCACGGCATAGCCAGTCATAAGCCTGCGCATGACTTTGCTGAGCGGGGTAGGGCCCGCCCGGCATCCCGAGGCATCAGCCGAGGCGGACAGGCCGGTGCGCAAGAGGAGATGAAAATGGTTTGGGATCAAGGCCCAAGCGTAACATTGGGTTTGGGTTTCTTCGAGAATAATGGCAAGCCTTTCGAGGAAGGACTTGCGGTCCTTGTCGTCTCTAAAAAGCTTCCTTCGTTCAATTCCCCGAGCCATGACGTGTTGTAAAAGTCCAGGGGCGTCTAATCTGGGTTGGCGGGGCATAACTCTTTTTTATTGGACAGGATATACGGGATCTTCAGGAGTTTGTAATAGGGGGACGTTGGAAGGTTTGTAAGGTTATTTACGTTCCAATCCCAGGCTGGTATAATCGGCGCATAATGTCTTGCCCCTTGTTACAGCCTCGTGAACGCTCATTCGTTTAACACCCAAATACCTTGCCACATCGGCCGCAGGGTACCCTGTTTCCTCAACAGCCAAAGACTTATTTTTGACAGGATTTACTGGATTTCAATGTTCCTTTGTTGCCACGATCTTCTTCTCTAACTGATCCAAAACATCGGTAATTGTCACTCTATGTGAAGGAAAAACTTGATCATTTTCGTGTTTATGGTGCGGATAGGTACTCATATCTTTCCAATGAGGCTTATTGTCCCATCTGGCTATTAAATCACCATCATTTTTCTGGCAATGATATGAGTATTTCTGATAATTTTTAGTATGCAGCTCTGTAATGTATAAAAGACAGTTTTCCTTGAGAACCGCCTTTATCTTGATTAGTTTGACAGAATCCTCATCAATAAGTTCAAGGACTTCAACATCAAGAACAATGGCTGATTGTGTGAGAGCAGAAATTATTTCGTACAAAGCTTGAGATCCTTATACTTTCTATTCCATTCCCTGTATGCAAGCAAAAAACCCTCCCATAGTAGCAAATCATCCCATTCCTGAAAGATTTCATCCCCTTTCTCTATTTTTTTCTTGAAGGATGCATAATCACTTCCGTACTTTGACTCAAACATCTTGATTTTGCTTTTATAAAAATCCTTTTTCCCAAGCGCCTTATCGAGCAGCAACTTGATAATTTCGTTACTTCCAATGTCAACAGCAATAGAAGGCGGTATTCTTAGGGTCACCTCGCTGGTCTGAATTTTTTCCATTGTGATTCTCCTTTTATCCTGCGTGTCATGGGGGGACGGCATGGGGGGACGTTGTTTGGTTGTTAGGTTATTGACAATCGTATCTTCAATTCTTCATTTCTGTCAAGAAAAAATTTTCCTTTATCGATGTTCTGACTTACGGTAGGTGGACTCAGAGATAAGGCTTCGGCAATCTCTGTTCCCTGTGGAAAGCGGGACATCCTTAAGTTTTTAAGTTTCTCCCGTCTTACAAAAGTTTTTTTGGCACGGACCCGCCTGCCATGCAAGGCACGAGCGGGCAGGTTTCACGGATTACACTGTTTTTGTTGCAATAGAAATTCAGGCACCTGAATCCTATTACGCACAATCCTCCGGAGACGAAAACACTTTTCGCTTTATCTCGACGCTCTCACCAAAGTTTATCAGTAGGCCTACCTCTATGCCAGTGGCTTTTAAATAGGGGGGGCAAATCTTTGATTGACTTACCTTTAACTGCTCAGGTTATTGGGTTCCCCCCGATTCCAAAAATACGCTGATTACCCTCTACTAACGCGAAATACAGCGAACCCGTCAATTCGCCAAGAAAAACTTGCACAAAAAGATCATGCCGAATATACAGACGCAAAGATAATGTCAAATCAGTTCGATCAGTCACTTCCAAAGACTGCAAGAACCATACTTTGCCAAAGGCTTCTCGCGACTCCGCCAATAGCGACTTGGCATCATACATGCCCTTCCTCCTGCAATTCTTCTATATTGCGCCTCATCGTTTTCATACCACTAATAGCCGTTTCCCATTCCATCGCATCCGACTCGACATCCCAGCCATATCCTCTTTCACGAACAATCCTGCGGGATATGAATTCATCAAACGACATCCCGTATTTTTGTGTCAGCAAAACGTCAGCACGGCGATATTGGCTAAGGCGACGCAGGTATTCTGCTCTGAGCAAATGACGCACCTTTGAATCCACATCCCTGCCACCAAGCGGAACTTCTTCCAAAAGTTCCTGTGTGCGTTTCAAAATTGCTATGTTTTCCATGACGATTACCTCCTGTTTCCTGGCAGTTTTGCAATGCTGCTTTGCGTAAGTTCATGAAGCGGGACGCTGGTAGTAGTGTGCCTGGGGTCAAACCTTGAATTAAGTCCTATTGATATTTTTTACCACAGAGGACAGCAGAGGGCAACGGGACGCTCTTTTAAATTCTAATGGGGGACGTTGTAATGGGGGACGTTGTTTGGTTGTTAGGTTATTGGCATGAAGGTTTTTGGCACGGATTTCACAGATTACACTGTTTTGATTTTTGCCTTTGAATCCGGGCTTCCGGATTACAAAGGCACATCATCCTTCGGAGGGGTATAGACTTTGCGTTTTATTTCAACATGATGCCCGAAATTGATGAGAAGCCCGGGGTCGGGGTCGGGCCACGCTATCTTATTGAATACTCATCATTTATATCCCAATAGCAGGTGTTATTTGCCCCTATATCTTCGTTTTTGATATCAAAATGAGCGCTATAGGG
>JAYEMW010000063.1:0-5177 GCA_034718555.1 Thermodesulfobacteriota bacterium | reverse complement strand
GGCCTTTAATTTTTCGTAGCTGTTCACGGCTTGAAAATTGTCGAAGCGAAGCGTAGATCCCGCTCCTCGTGGTCGAAGATCCCGCCAAGCGGGGAAATTGGAAAATAGAAATTTGGGGGACCTGCCTATGCGTGCCAGCACGCACAGGCAGGAATGAAACGAGTTTACGAGTTGGATATTTACAAACCGGCAGAAGAGTTATCAGGTAAGCTCCGGCACGACCTTAATAAACGGTAGCCGTTCAAAGCAATAGTTGAAAACTCGGCCTAAAATTGAAAGCGTTCATTAATAATACAAAAGTATGCAGGCCAAATTTTATGGTCCCGTAAGAAGTCGATAACTACCTATTTATGTCATTCCGGCGAAAGCCGGAATCCAGTTTAGCAAGCTAATTACAAAGACTCTGGACGTAGGTTTTTAACGGAGTGACGACTTTTTACGAGACCGTCAAATTTCCAATTACGCCCTGGGGACTATTTACTAATCTCAGCGTTCCCTGAACGGTTATACTAATCCTTTATGTTAAGTGTTCTTTTTGCTATCCATTTATCGTGATCATAGTCAATGACCCTCTGGAGCATTATTTTTTGGGCCATCACAGGGCCTGCTCCATGCCATGTGCCGACACCATGCAGGCCAGCCGTCCAGTTTTGCAATAATTTTGTAACCTTCATAACATTTTCGGCAGATGCATCCGAGCCAAAACTGAGATATTCCTTCACATAGTCTTTTATTTCAGGATTTTTAAGCTCCTTCAGAGAGGGCATGGTTACAATTAGGCCACCGCCAATGTCTCCTGCGAGCGCCATAACCTTCCAGAATGCATTAGCCACATTAAGCTTTGATACATTGCCCATAAGTTCATCCGGTAAAAACACACCTGAGCCTTCAGGCTCTTCGGCTCCGTTGTATGCCGCTGCCATGCCGCACGAACGGCTTGTTTCCCTCAATACTACCATCTCCATAAGTTGTTCATTAATATGGGTAGCCTTATCAAGTCCCTTATATTCCTGGAGGAGTTTGCAGGCTCCGATTATCTGATTCATAAATCCTACCTTGCATGTTCCTCCACAGGTCATCCGGTGAGTTTTAGCGAACCTGCTAACAAGCTTTACCGAGTATTGATATTCTCCGCAATGGAATACCCTCTCCCATGGGACAAAAACATTATCAAATATTACCATAGAAGTTTCCCTTTGACCATAGAGTGGGTTGCCAAGCTCTTCCATATCGTCCGTCTGTTCCCTTTCCGCAGAATAGGGTGTGTACTGGCATATATAGGTAATGCCCTCTGCATCTACCGGCGTGGCGAATGCAACTGCATAGTCTTCTTCACCTTTATAGTGCGCAGCCTGGGGCAGCACATTTATATAGTGGCTTGCAAATGCACCGCTGATATTTATCTTTGCACCCTTCACCACTATCCCATCCTTATTCTTATCCACAATCTTCAGGGACAGATATGGGTCCTCCCAGTCAAGGGTTTTTTGTTTTCTGCTTCCCCTTGCCTCTGTTAATGCACCGGCAACAGAGAGATCATTTTCTTGAACCATCTTTAGGTATTTAAGGAATCTTGGGTGATATTCAGTTCCAAGTTCTTTATCCATTTCCCAGGTTGTTGCGTAGAGCGAGTGAAATGAGTCGTACCCAACGCACCTGTAAATACAAGTGCCAAGCATCTCAGCGGTAAATGTGCCTGCCTGTGCCTTTGCAACAAGATCATCAATACTTGCGCTTACATGGGTATATCTGTTTACCGTGTCATTGATAAGAGGTGAGTGGCATGTCATAATATCCTTATATTTTGGGTCAAGGGCCCATTCATAACTTGCCTTGTTTGCCTCAACAACGGTTCTTGTAACTTTATTGGTAAGGATATTGTCGATCTTCTTTCCATTCATAAAAATGCGTGGTTTAATATCCTTTAAGCTCTCTTCAAATTGATCTGGTGTCATTAACGCCATACTTCTCCTCCTCCTTTTATATTTAGATATTAGGTAATCGTTCACGGTTCAAAGGTTCAGGGTTCAAAGGCTGGATTCTCATCACCATACGCTATTTTGTAATCGTTTCGTACGGGAAAACCGCCCGCTTCTGCTTTCCCACAAATCCGAAACATGGTACTTGGAGATGATATGGCAAACTCCGTATTTGTTACGAGCATTTCGGGTATCCAATTTCAGTCTTATCCCTAAACCTGAACCCTGAACCTTTGAACCGTGAACGATTACGATATTAGATTATTAGCATCACAGTCTATCCTTTACTCTGTTAAAAAGAAAAAAACAATAAATTTCATCATGTCCTATTTGATAGTAAGAAATTAAATTCAAAGCTCCATCACCTCCCAAAAAATTTGATAGATAATATATACACAACGATATATACCTTGACATTTCGAACTGTTGATATATACTTTTAAGTATAAACCAAGATCAAATGGGGGAATCTATGAAAACTGCCAAATTATTTACAAATGGACGCAGCCAGGCTGTTCGGCTGCCAAAAACTTATCGATTCGAGGGTAAAGAAGTTTATATTAAAAAAGTATCAGGAGGGGTACTATTAATTCCAAAAGATCGATCTGTTTGGGATCTGTGGGAAAAAAATTTGATGAAACATGAAAAGCCGTTTATGACTGAGCGTAATCAACCAGAAATACAACAAGAAAGAGCCGGCATAGATGAAATATTTAATTGATACCAATATTTGCATTTACATTATGAACAAGCGCCCCACAGGGGTGATTCAGAAATTCAAGCTATTTGAAGTTGGAGAGGTTGGCATATCAATAATTACAGTTTCAGAGCTACAGTATGGGGCTGCAAAAAGCGCACAACGAAGGTTAAGTCAGCAACGTTTAGAGGAGTTTTTATCTCCTATTGAAATTCTTACATATGATGAAGCCGCTGCAAAAATTTATGGGGAAATTCGTCTTCAATTAGAGAAACTCGACCAGCCGATTGGCCCGCTCGACCTATTGATTGCAGCCCACGCTTTAAGCCGCAACTTAATCGTAGTTACTAATAATGAAAGTGAATTCAAACGTATTAAAGGCTTAAAAGTTGAAAATTGGGCCAAATATTAATCACAGAACCAGTAAACGCACTTGGCTACAAAGGGCGCCGGTTTTTAGGATTTGGCATGCCTGACAAGGGCAGGCTTTGAACCTGGGTAGCAAGGTACATTCTTCACTTCTTATCCCTTCCTTTCAGATACGAATAATTAAACAGAGGGAATTAAAAAAAGTAACTGGGCAATTTACATAATCCTACTAACAACTCCGATTAAGAGGCAGGCAGCCATAAAACCTATTCTTACACCGAAATTTTGCTTATTTATATGCCCTAATATCAGCAAGACAATAACCAAGATTAAGCGGCTCTTTGAAAATGGAAAAACCGCATATGGCAATAGTGTCACCGATATCACTAAAAACACCAAAGTCCAGGTGTCCCAGCTTCTTGAGATAAATCTTTAAATATGATCTAAAAAATTTGTCATGATTCTCCCTCCTTGTTTATAGTATAGGTAATTCAAAACCAATAATTATCAAATACAAATAAATTAAAGCCGGAACCAATAAAATCAAAATCTTTTGCCAGCGAGCCAATCTTATTTTTTTCATTCTCTTCCTTCCTTTTATTAGACAGGATTAACAGGATTTATTGGATTTTTTAATTTCTCAGCTCCCGGATGAAACTGAAAAATAGCAATCAGCCTTCATTAATTTCATATTAAGCATCTTTAAATGCCAACGGTTGACATTAAACTTATATTATAATATTTTTTATGAAAAAATTATGGAAATAACTATGGAAAGCCGAAAACCTACTTATGGTTCTGCCGTAAGAATGGCGAAACTTATTTTGATGCTATCAAAGTCATGGAGGC
Source organism: Thermodesulfobacteriota bacterium (assembly GCA_034718555.1). Taxonomy (GTDB): domain Bacteria; phylum Desulfobacterota; class DSM-4660; order Desulfatiglandales; family B25-G16; genus M55B121. The sequence continues at coordinate 1,283 of JAYEMW010000063.1, read as the reverse complement.
CTGTCTCAGTTGACAGGATCTGTCAATACTTTGACATCTCCCTTAGAACCGCTCAAAGATACCGCAAGGCGCTGAATGAAAATCTTATAGCCGCGGATGGGGGGAAATTTTTGAGGGTAATCAAGGAGGGAGGCGCTGAGAAGTGGTATCTAACAGACCAGGAAGATATTATGACAGCCACCTTCTTTCGTATCATGTCCGTTTATGTGGCAATGGCGCTTCTTAAGTCATTAAAAGGAACTGTTATTGAAAACGGAATGAAGCATGTTTGGGAGATGGTTATTGGGCAGGTAAAGCCATCAATAAGAGCACGGCTTGAGCCCTTTGACAGAAAAATCCGGTATTCTGGCTTTGGTAGGAAGAACTATAAAGAGAAGAACACAGAGCTTGAAAAATTACTTAAAGGCCTTATTAATCAGAGCAAACTTCAGATACTTTATTATTCCAAAGAGGCCTTAAAAGATAAATACTATATAATTCGTCCCTATACGCTTTTGCTTCACAGGGACTCATTATACCTTCATGCGTTTGTAGAACGCTATAGTCAGATCAGAACCTTTTCAGTGGACAGGATAAAAGAGGTGATAAACAAAGATGAACCCTTCACATATCCTGCCGATTATGAACCTGACAGTTTAACAGATGGCTCGTTTGGTATTTATGAAGCCCCAGATACGTCGTCTTTCAAGGTGCGTGTTTCTTTTAAAGAATCCCTCTGGGAATACATAACAACCAGACGATGGCATCCCACCCAGAGGTTTTCAAGGGTTAAAGACGGGACTTTCACCATGGAAGTCAATCTGACAAATACGAATGAATTTATACCATGGGTTTTGCAGTTTGGAAGTGATGCCAAGGTGTTGGAGCCGGAAACGCTTAGGGAAAAAATAAAAAAAGAACTGCTCACTGCCTGTGAGAATTATTAACTGCCATATCATTGCAACTGCTGGATGGGATTTTTCTTTGCAATGATGGCATTATTATTGCTTATTGTTATATATTTATTGTTATTTATCTGGTTAAATCTTAGCAATTCAGAATTTATGGAGTCCAATTGTTACAGAAATGAGAAAAATTAATGATGACCGAAATCATATATGAAAACGAAGCGGCTGCTCTATCCTTTGAGTACCAGGATGTCACAGATAGCCTGCGAAAACTGCTACTACCGGGATAAAATGAACCCCTTTAGCAAGTCCGGATAGACCCTCCCGGAAGTTGTCAGTTTTGATGTGAGTGTGTGGATTACACCGGTTTAGGGACCCTGTAGTTGTTGTGAGAGA
>JAYEMW010000062.1:0-5181 GCA_034718555.1 Thermodesulfobacteriota bacterium | reverse complement strand
AAGGGCACAGGAGGATTCTTCTTAGCAACGGCATTAGTCTAATAAAAAAAGATGAAATAGCCTTGACATCAGAAATCTCATTGAATAGAGTTGGCTATGATTAAAGTTAACAAGGAGGATTAAATGTCAAGGATAGTTAAGATAGGTTTGATACAAGCAAAAAATGAAGTACCGGGAACAGAGTCTATAGAGGCGATTAAAAAGCCTATGATAGACAAACACGTTGGTCTGATAGAGGAGGCTGCAAACAAGGATGTCCAGATATTATGTCTCCAGGAAATTTTTTATGGCCCTTATTTTCCTGCTGAACAGAATATAAAGTGGTATGAGGCTACAGAGAGGATTCCGGACGGACCAACAATGAAACTCATGATGGATTTAGCCAAAAAACACAGGATGGTAATTATTGTACCAATTTATGAAGAGGCTGCAATTGGGGTTTACTATAACACGGCCGCTGTTATAGATTCTGATGGGTCTTATCTCGGTATGTATAGAAAAAATCACATTCCCCACACCCACCCGGGATTCTGGGAAAAATTCTATTTTAAACCTGGAAACCTTGGTTATCCCACCTTTCAAACGGCCTATGGTAGAATTGGCCTATATATCTGCTATGACAGGCATTTTCCAGAAGGGGCAAGACTGTTAGGCCTGAATGGTGCAGAGATTGTTTTTAACCCATCTGCAACTGTAGCCGGTCTATCTGAATATCTATGGAAACTTGAACAGCCCGCCCATGCAGTAGCCAATGGCTACTTCATAGCTGCCATAAATCGTATTGGTCATGAGCAGCCATGGGATATCGGGGAATTTTACGGAACAAGTTATATCTGTGACCCCAGGGGCCAGATAATTGCAGAAGGCAGCCGGGATAATGATGAGGTAATCATTGGTGATGTAGACCTTGATATCATTAGAGAGGTTCGAAATGTATGGCAGTTTTTCAGGGACCGAAGACCGGAAACTTATGAAGATATGACCAGGCTACTACCATAATAATGTTACTATTTTTTTTAACATTACATGAGGAGGAAAAATCATGGAAATAAAAATTATTAATGGCACTATAATTACACCTACCGATACCTATCAAGGGGAAATCGGAATCGATAATGGAAAAATCATTGAAATCTCAAAGAAGATATCCGATGATGCCAAAGAGATTATCGATGCCAAAGGGTCCTACATCTTTCCCGGCGGCATAGACATACACACCCACCTTGACATGCCTTTTATGGGCAGTTTCTCATCCGATAATTTTGAGACAGGCACTATTGCAGCAGCCCACGGAGGCACAACCTGCCTTGTAGATTTCGCTATCCAGGGAAAGGGAAAGTCTTTAAGGGAAACGCTTGATACCTGGAAATCCAAGGCCGAGGGAAAAGCGGTCTTTGATTATGGTTTCCATATCGGTATTACCGATTTGACGGAAGATGTGCTTAATGAAATTCCTGACGCTGTTGCAGAGGGTGTAACGAGCTTTAAAACATTCCTGGCATATAAGGGCGCGCTTATGATTGATGATGGATCATTATTTCAGGTCCTTCGAAAATCTAAAGAGGCCGGCGCTTTGGTTATGGTTCATGCGGAAAATGGCGATATTATAGATATTACGGTAAAGGATCTTCTCGCCCAAGGCAAAACAGAGCCGAAACATCATGCGCTGAGTCGCCCACCTGAAGCAGAGGCAGAGGCAACTGGACGGGCTATAGCCATTGCCCAGATGGCAGGGGCGCCCATATATATAGTCCATTTGACATGCAGAGAGTCCCTTGACAAGGTAAAGGAGGCACGGGACAAAGGATTTCCTGCCCTTGCAGAGACATGCCCTCAATATCTGCTTCTCTCTTATGATAATTACGAGGAACCGGATTTTAACGGGGCCAAGTATGTAATGTCGCCTCCACTCAGAGATAAATCTAATCACGATATCCTTTGGAAGGGACTTCTTTATAATGACCTTCAGGTAATCTCCACGGACCACTGTCCATTTAATTTTAAAGGCCAAAAGGACTTGGGAAAGGATGATTTCTCAAAGATTCCCAACGGGGCCCCTGGCATTGAAAATCGTCTCTGCCTTATCTACAATGAGGGAGTAAACAAAGGCCGTATAAGCGTTAATCGCTTTGTAGACCTCGTCTCTACTACCCCGGCAAAGCTTTTTGGTCTCTATCCGGAGAAGGGAACCGTGGCCATTGGCAGTGATGCCGATTTAGTGATCTTTGATCCGAAAAAGAACTTCAAAATAACAGCGGAAACAAATCATCATAATGTGGATTATACCCCTTATGAGGGATATGAAGGGAATGGCGTGCCGCGCATTGTAATTTCCAAGGGAAAAGTCCTTGTTAGAGATGGCAAATTTTTAGGAAAACCTGGACAGGGAAAATATATCAAACGTAAGAACTTCAAAATGTTGTAAGTAAAAAGTGTAGCATGTAAAAAATAACCCTGGGAAAATGCCCAGGGTTATTTTCTTTATTTTTTCCTTCAGCGCTGACAGCACTAAGCCTTTTCTAAAATAGACTGCAACTTTTGTTTGCGTTCTTCTCTTTTTTGCGCAGTCTTTCTAAGAACTCTTGGAACATCAGCCATCATTGAATTCGATAAATCTGCTGCCCGAATATAAAAGGCCTGTATCTTGTTTTCTATCTCCAGGGCCTTCTTTACAACATTGGTCAAGTTAGAGTTTGAGCCGGAGTCAGCATCGAACTCGTAATCGTCTGTATCCAATCCCTCAAAAGAATAACAGGCCTCTATTGTGTCGGTTATTACGCCAAAGTATGTCTGTTTTATGAATTTCTCATTTTTCTTGTTTTGTTTGGCAAATGACAGGAAGGTCTCCTCTGTCTCCGGATATTTGCCTGCAAATTCCTGGTAAAATTTTCCGGAATCACCTTCTATCTTGGTAACAAAACTCATAACAGCTGCCATTGTAACTAATTTCATTAGAACCACCTTTGAATAACTACTTTTATTTCAGTAAAAAATCGTATAACGTCCCTGCCCTGTCCGTGGGTCACGCCATAAAACGAATCCTTTCGCCCGGAAAAAGGAAAGAATGACATTGGCGCTACAATACCAATATTAACTCCCACATTGCCCACGTCAGCTTCATGCTGGAATTTTCTTGCCGATTTTCCACTGGTAGTAAAAATTGATCCGGCATTACCATAGGGGTTTGCATCCATTATTTTTATTGCTTCATCCAAATCACTCGCCCTTAATATGCTTGCAACAGGGCCGAAAATTTCTTCCCTTGCCAGACTCATATCGGGTGCCACATCTCCAAAAACCGTGGGATTAAGAAAGCATCCCTCTTGAACATCACCTACAAGATTTAATTTTCTCCCGTCAAGTAAAAGTTTAGCGCCTTCCTTAACACCCTGTTCTATCACGCCGACTACCCTTTCCTTTGATGCCAAATTCTGCAAGGGTCCCATTTGAATCGACTCATCAAGTCCGTCTCCAACCCTTATCTTGGACGCTCCTTCTACAAATTTATCTACAAATTCCTTATAAAAGGCATCATCGCCAACCACTAATGCATTAGCACCTGAAAGGCATCGTTGCCCTGCATTGCCAAAAAATGAGGACATCAGGCTGACCATAGAGCTGTCCAGATTGGCGTCAGGCATAATCACAATAAAATTCTTTGCCCCGCACTGGGCAATAACCCTCTTACCGGTCTCACCACATTTTCTGTAGACGATTCTACCAACCGGGGTAGATCCAACAAACGTCACGCCTTTAATGTCAGGATGTTCCATAAGCTGATTGGCCCCATCAGTTCCTCCATTAACAAGATTGACCACCCCTGGCGGAAGACCTATATCATCTAAAAGCTCAAACAGCTTGATCTGACTCATGGGGGTCCTTGGGGATGATTTTACGACGAATGTGTTTCCAGCGGCAATGGCAAAGGGTAAAAACCAGAGGGGCACCATAAATGGAAAATTAAATGGGGCAAGGGTGCAAAAAACACCTAATGGCTGGTAAATTCCATATTCATCAATGCCTGATGCAATATCCTCCAGGTTAAAACCCTGCATCAGGGATGGAATACCGGTAGCCACCTCTACCATTTCAATGCCGCGCCTTGTTTCCCCCCTTGATTCATCAATAGTCTTGCCATGCTCAGTGGATTGGACAATGCTTAGCTCATCGAAATTCTCTTCCATTAACTCTATCAACCTGTGAAGGTATCTTGCCCTGGTCACAGGGGGTGTATCCCTCCAATCGTGAAACGCATCCTTAGCGGACTTTACTGCCAGATCAACCTCTTCCCTTGTAGAGAGAGGAACATGACAGAGCAGTTCATCTTTTGCAGGGTTTCTTACTTCCTCAAGGTCACTCGATTTCGAGTCTACCCATTCACCATTTATATAATTCTGAAGTGTCTTTACTCCCATATTTTCCTCCTTAACTTTAAAATAATAAAATAAAAATAATTCTTATTGCGCCCTCTTGGGTTTCATTAGACAAGTAATTTCATGTAGCAAAATTTAAAGCCGTATTTCAGAAAGCCGAATTTTAAATTACGACATCATTACTGTCAAGCATAAAGAAGCAATCTGATAAAAATATTGACATAAACAGTATTCTAAATTATTATTCTTTTAAAGACACATTTGGAGGACATAATGAAATCTGTTCGTATCAACATCAGCCTTCCTGAAGAGGTGCTTGAGGAGCTTTCTAAGGAGGTGGAATCCAGAAAAAGAAGCCAGTTTATTACGGAGGCTATCAAACTTGTCGTCAAGGAGAAAAAAAATAAAAGACTTGCCGCAGAATACAAGGCTGCGGCCTCCGAGATCCGTAGAGTCAATGAGGAATTAGAAGGGGTTATAAACGATGGCCTCGATTAATCGCGGGGATGTCTTCCTTGTCAGTTTTGACCCTGCAGTCGGAGCTGAGGCAAAAAAAACCCGCCCTGCACTCGTGGTATCTAACGACGTAAATAATGCCCATTCTCCCATAGTCTCTATCGCGCCTATCACCTCAAATGCTAAGCGCATATATACTTTCGAAGTGAAAGTTCCCTCAGGCTGCGGAGGTCTGAAAACACGTTCAAAGGTGATGGTTAACCAGACCAGGGCAGTAGATAAAATCCGACTGATCAAGCGGATCGGTAATCTCCCTGAAGAAATAACCGTAGAGGTAGACCGGGCCTTAAAG
>JAYEMW010000061.1:0-5191 GCA_034718555.1 Thermodesulfobacteriota bacterium | reverse complement strand
ATACCTGTTGTTTTGACAAAATCCGGATCGTCATCTATAATCAGTATTTTTTTCCTTTTTTCATTCATAATAACCCCCTATAATACTTGGTTAGCAGCACAATTTTCAGGATAAATTTGAAGTAAACTTTCAATTAAATTATATGGGACAATTAGTTATATTACAAGTTATTTAATTCCTCTATTATTTCTATAGCTCCGAGACCTACAGGGCATGCATCCGAACACCTGCCGCATCCCGCACAACCGGATTCTCCATAGTTAATAATATCAAATTTAAGTTTATGCTCATGTCTCCTTGCAAGCCTTGATCCCTGGGTAGGCCGTGGATTATGGCCGCTTGTTTCCCTTGTAAAACCTGCATGTAAACATGCGTCCCAACTTCGGTATCTCGCATATCCATCTGATGAAGGCAGGTCATAAACATTAAAACAAGTACATGTAGGGCAAACATATACACATCCACCACAGTTAATACACCTGCCTGCCAATCTCTCCCAAAATTCACCATCTGTTTGTTCGCTCTTTAGCGCTTCTATGGCCTTTTTTGTCCCTGGTTTTTTCTCTTGCGACTGGAGAGATCTTTTTTTAATTTCCTCCAATCTCTCCTTCTCATCTCCATCCACCTGCTCAAAATTCTTGCCTCCAAGAATGGCCTCTCCCTCCTTGCTCCCGGAAACAGCTATATAATAATCCCCTGCATCGAACAATTGCACGTCATATCCATCATTTAAATACGGCACACCTCCTGCGTCCATGCAAAAACATGTATCGCTTGGCGGTTCATTGCAGGCAACGACAATGGTTGTCATACCCTTTCTTTTTGATTGGTAGTGAGGATCTGTTATATCCTCCCTGGTCATGAACCTGTCTGTAAATTGGATAGCCTTCATATCACAAGGTCTTATCCCAAAGGCCAGGGTTTTTCTGCTGTCTGTATTTTTCGTAATTATCTCCTTCCCAAAAGAAATTATTTCCTCTGTTTGCGGGAATAAAAGAGACTTTGTGGATACGGCTGTCTTCCCTATGTCTCCATTGAATTTCCCATCCCCGAGGGGCAGAAAAAGAAGGTCCTTGTCATTTACCCACTGAGGACAATAAACATCCTGTGCCTTACCCATCTCTTTTAAAAACGGAAAAACATTTTCCTTTTTTATTTTTTTCATTAAACCCTCCTAATGCTGACAGCGCAACTAAATTCAGGTATCTTAGCAACAGGATCAACTGCATTAATAGTCAACTCATTAATATTATTATCGCTATAATGAAACGTGCTGAAAACAACGCTTTCCGGTATATCCTGTGTTATCCTTACCGGAAGGTAAAGTTCGCCTCTCCTGGACTCTACAGCCACTTTGCTGCCGTTAACCAACTTTAATTTCCGAGCATCCCCAGGATTCATCTCTAAAACCGCCCGTGGCTCCTCTCTTTCAAGTATAGATGCCTTCCTTGTCATGGTGCCTGTATGGAATTGAAAACCAACCCTGCCGGTAATAAGATAAAATGGGAATTCTTCGTCCGGCACCTCTGGTGGGTGGATATACTCACAGGCATCAAACGAACCTAATCCACGGGCGAATTTATCTTTATGCAAAAACGGCGTCCCTCCATGATTTTCATCCGGACAGGGCCATGGTATGCCCCACGAATCTTTGAGACGGTCAAAGGTGATTCCTCTATAGGAGGGTGTGACCCTGTTTATCTCATCTAAGATATCAGCCGGGCTATTGTAATTCATGGGATATCCCGCCCTGGACGATACTTCGCAGATTATTTTCCAGTCCGGCATTGTTCCCTCCATAGGCGGAATGGCCTGCCTGGAAAGCTGCACCCTTCTTTCCGTATTGGTGTATGTCCCCATTTTCTCAGCAAAACTTGATGCCGGCAAAACTACATTAGCCAATTTAGCCGTCTCTGTTAAAAAAATATCCTGCACCACAAGGAAATCAAGGTTTCTCAACACCTTCTTTGCATGCCTGGAATCAGGATCGCTCATCGCAGGGTTTTCACCCATGATATACAGGGCCTTAATATCTCCTCTTTCCCCTGCATCCATCATATCCGTAAGGGTTAGTCCGGCCTTGTCGCTAAGACCGTCCACGCCCCAGGCCTGCTCAAATATCTCCTTAATCTTTGGGTCTGCAACAGATTGATAGCCGGAATATACATTCGGCAATGCTCCCATATCGCAGGCCCCCTGCACATTGGACTGGCCTCTTAACGGGTTTACGCCGGTAGATGGATACCCAACGTGGCCGGTAAGCATGGCTAAATTAGCACAAGATTTAACATTATCCGTTCCTGCAACATGCTGCGTTATCCCCATTGCGTATAGGATCATTGATTTCTTATTCTTTGCGTAAATTTCAGCCGCACTTCTCAGTGAGTTTTCATCAACCCCTGCAATCTCAAAGACCCTTTTAGGCGTATACTTTTCTACTGCCTCCTTTAACTTCTCAAAATTCTCGGTCCTTGTCTTGATATACTCACTTGCTTCCCATCCCTCTTTAATGATAATATGCATAAGTCCATTCAGTAAAGCTACATCACTCCCAATATTGTGACTTATATGAAGAGTCGCCAACTTGGCTATCTTTGTCTCCCGAGGGTCCGCCACAATCAATTTTGCCTTTTTTTTCCTCACTGCATTTATCATCCTTGCGGCAATCAATGGATGCTGTTCCGTGGTATTTGAGCCGATAACAAGAAATACCTCTGCATTTTCCATTTCCTGAATAGAGTTCGTCATTGCCCCGCTTCCAAAAGTAGCGGCCAGCCCGGCCACTGTTGAGGCGTGTCAGAGACGAGCGCAATGATCAACATTGTTGGTCTTAAAGGCTGCCCGTGCCATTTTCATAAACAAATAATTTTCTTCATTTGTTAGTTTAGCTGAAGATAGAAATGCAAGGGCATTGCTTCCATGCTTTTCCTTTATGCCAAGCAGATTTTTAGCTATTAAATCAAAGGCCTCCTTCCATGTAGCTTCTCGTACAAGGCCTCCATCCCGGATCATCGGAGATTTAAGCCTCTCCGGATGATTAATAAACTCGTGTGCCCTCCAGCCTTTTACGCAAAGGGATCCTCTGCTAACGGGATGTTCAGCGCTTGGTATTACTCCAACTGCCCTCCCATCCTTTTCCTCAAGGTAAAAATTACATCCACACCCGCAATAGGGGCATACAACCAATGTTTGGGACATTATATAGCCTCCTTGATATGACTAATATCTGAATATCTAAAAACCGGCCCGTCCGTGCAGCAATAATATTCCCCAATAGCACAGTGGCCACATTTCCCAACACCACATTTCATCATCCTTTCTAAAGATACAAATACCCGTTCTTTCGGAATATCTCTCTTCAGTAGCTCTCCGATAACAAAACGATACATTATTGGCGGGCCACATAATGCGCAAAAGGTGGCTTCAGGGTTTAAGTCGACACCTTGAAACAGCCCTGTAACCACTCCAACATATTGCCTCCATATTCCCTCATCATCCACATCAACACTTAAAAGATACTTTAAATCCGTTCTGTTCATCAGGCCTAAAAGTTCGTATTTAAAAAGTATATCGTCCGGATTTCTGGCGCCATACATCAGGACAAGATCTCCGTAACTCTTTCTGTCATCAAGAACTGCCTGAAAAAGGGATCGCAAGGGGGCCATGCCGAGACCCCCGGCAACAAGCAAAAGATTCTTACCCTTAAAGGTTTCCAATGGAAAACCATTTCCAAATGGACCCCTCAGGGCAACGTGATCTCCTTTTTGGAGCTCAAACAGGGCCCCGGTCACTGAACCGGCCTTCCTGACACAAATTTCAATTACCCCCGGTCTTGTAGGTGGAGAAGATATTGATATAGGAGCCTCGCCAACACCGAACACGGTCAGTTCTATAAACTGACCTGGTTTATGGGAAAATGCCCTTGCCACATCTTCATCAATAAGTTTTAACTGAAAAAGCCTGTGACCCTCCATTTGAGGTAAAATTCTCTCAATTCTTGCAAGATTAGGTTTAAATATAAGGTCAATCTCCTTGTTTATTTTTTGTTCAGATTCCATTTATTGCCCTCTATTTTTTAATCATTATTTTTTTGGTTCAGATACCCTGGGAAAATTAATCTTAAATGTTGACCCTTTTCCAATTTTGCTTTTCACATCAATCGTTCCGCCGTGGGCGTCAACCATTTTCTTGACGATAGATAGCCCCAGGCCCGACCCTTTTATAGGTGCGTTTCTCCTGCCGTCAACCCTATAAAATTCATCAAATATTCTTGACAGATGTTCCGCATCTATCCCCAAACCATTATCGCTAATTTCAACGGAGATGTATTCATCTATCTCGAATAACTTTACCTTTACCCAGCCACCTTCCTTATTGTACTTAATGGCATTGCTTATAAAATTATTAAATATTTCCCCTATAGACACACTATTCCCCTTTATAGTGGGTATGTCTTCAGGCGAATCTAAGATCAGGGATACGTTTTTCTCCTTTGCCAGGGATCTCAAAATATCTATTGACTCGGCAGCTATATCCTTCAAATAGATATCCTTGAAATTCTCCGACATCTTATCAGCGTCAAATATCGCAAGACTAAGCCACCTTCCAAGAAGCTCCAGCATCTCTCTGAGCCTGATATCAGATCGCTCGATCATCTCCTTTGCCTCCGAAGAAATATCACCGGCCATACCGCCAAGTATAACCTCTAAGTACTGAATGGTGGCTGCCAGAGGCGCCCTAAATTCATGGGAAACCAGGGATATCATATTTTTTCTTGTCTTCTCCTGTTCCAATCTTAAGGCCTCACTTTCCAGGAGAAGTCTCCTTCTCTCTAAACCCCTCGCAACGATAACCCGTATTTCATCAGGGGTAAACGGCTTAGGAATAAAATCGTATGCTCCCTTTTTCATTGCGTCTATGGCAGAAGATACAGTAGCGAACCCTGTTATCACAATCTTTACTATATTCGGGTCTACACCTTGTATCTCCTCCAAAACCTCAATTCCGCTTTTACCAGGCATCTTTAAATCAACTAAAACGAGATCTGGAGAAAAGGATTTCAATAATTCCAACCCTTTATCGCCATTTTCAGCGCTCTCTACAATATACCCCACCTTAACCAAGGCCTGCGTGCAGGAGTCCCGTATAACCTCTTCATCGTCTATTATTAAAATATGTTCTCTATTGGCCA
>JAYEMW010000060.1:0-5195 GCA_034718555.1 Thermodesulfobacteriota bacterium | reverse complement strand
ATATAGGTTTTGAGAAGTTTTGGAATGTTAAATCCCGTTTTAGCGGGCTTAAACCTCATGTTTCAGTCCTTACATCTACTATCAGGGCTATGAAGATGCATGGTGGAGGACCCAAGGTGGTGGCAGGGCTTAAACTTGCTGACGAGTATACCAAGGAAAACCTTGGTCTTCTTGAAAAAGGCCTTGCTAACATGGTGCATCACATCAATGTTATAAAGAAATCCGGGATCAATCCTGTTGTTTGCATCAATGCCTTCCACACAGATACAAAAGACGAGATAGCCATGGTGAGAAAGGCTGCTGAGGCCGCAGGCGCTCGATGTGCCCTTTCTACTCACTGGGCCGATGGTGGAGACGGGGCATTGGAGTTTGCTGATGCAGTCAAGGACGCAACAGAGGAAACAAACGACTTTAAATTCCTCTATCCCCTTGAGATGAAGCTCAGAGATCGAGTTGATAAGATAGCCAAAGAGGTTTATGGGGCCGACGGCGTGTCCTGGACACCTGAAGCAGAGTCAAAGGCAAAAATGCTTGAAGCCGACCCGCAGTATGACGACTATGCTACCATGATGGTTAAGACTCACCTTAGCCTTACACATGACCCGACCCTGAAGGGAGTTCCAAAGGGCTGGACCCTTCCTATCCGCGACGTGCTGATCTATTCCGGGGCCAAGTTCCTCTGCCCATGCGCAGGGGCGATAAGCTTAATGCCTGGAACGAGTTCAAATCCTGCCTTCAAAAGGGTAGATGTGGATACAAGTACAGGTAAGGTTGAGGGAATATTCTAAATCAATAAAAATTCCAGGGGGATTGTTCATATCCCCCTGGATATTGATAACCTGCGCTTTAAATCTATATTACCCCATAACAGTTCAACACTCACTCCAGAAGTCCGTAAACTTATTAGCTTTTTTTGATAAAAAAGCCTTGTAAGAATAAAAAGCAAACCCCAGTGTTTTATTAAAATCCATTTTTCTTTCTTGACATAATTAAAGGCTAAATGATAAAAGGGCATCAAAAAACGTCAGGCATATCCTAACATTTCTTTTTTTTGCTCATAGATCGAAAAATTAAACTAATTTTGCCTGTTAAATATATACAAACACATACTCCAGAGCGGGTTTTGTGACAATACCTGGATAATTACTTTTAAATTAGTTTTAAAAAAGGCTTTTGATATGATCATAGAGCTTAGAATTAACATAGACCTTTATGAATGGACTTTTTTGATGAAAAACTCAGAATAAAAGGAGAACTATAGAAATGACTAATAATGGAAAAAAGATAAAATCTGTACTCGTTGTTGGCGCAGGAGTAGGAGGAGTTCATGCGGCATTGAATTTGGCTGATCTTGGATTTAAGGTGTATTTGATTGAAAAACTTCCACATATAGGTGGAAAAATGGTGCAATTATACAGAACCGCTGAAAATAATTTTGCCCTTGGCGCAATTTCACCAATACTGTTAACAACGGTTAACAATCCTAATATCGAGATAATAACACTGGCAGAGCTTGAAAAGGTTAAAGGAGAGCCGGGTAACTTTACTGCCTCCATCAAAAAAAGCCCTCGCTATGTGGACCCCATCAAGTGTGTAACGTGCGGACTGTGCTGGCCGGAATGCCCGGTTCAGGTGCCAAGTGAGTTTAATTACGGCTTAGGGTCAAGAAACGCAATAGGTATGCCTTATGCAGGCGCTGTCCCAAATAAACCCTCCATTGATTCCGGCACCTGTCTAAACTTAAATGGGGAAAGTTGCACTAAGTGCGCGGATGTATGCCCTACTAATGCCATAAGTTTTGACGGAAAAGAGTCTATTCAGGAGCTCAAGGTCGGCGCTATTATGCTTACATCCGGTATAGAACCCTACCGTACCTCATCAGAGGCAAAAAAACTTGGTTACGGGCAAATGTCCAATGTTATAGACAACTTTCAAATGGAAAGAATGGTCAGCATATATGGGCCTACTAAAGGCGAGGTTCAAAGACCTTCTGACGGAGAAACGGCAAAAAAGATTGCCTATATCCAGTGTGTAGGTTCAAGAAAATCAGATGATGATAGTCTGGAATATTGCTCCTCAGTTTGTTGTATGTATAGTATACGGGCTGCCCTGTCTACACAGGTAAAGGATGCGGAATATGATGTTACTATTTTCCATAATGATATAATGGCCATATCAAAGACCCACGAGAAGGTCTATGGAGAGGCAAAGGAAGATGGAATAACCTTTATAAGGGGCAATATATCCTCAATAACAGAGGATCAGGATACGAAAAATCTCACAATAAGCTACATTTCCGAGGCAGGTGAGCAATCCGGGCAAGAGGTTTTTGACCTTGTAGTCCTGTCAATGGGTCTTATCCCTTCCCAAGATGGTGTTAAGTTAGCCAAATCTCTTGAAATTCCTCTTAACAACTGGAATTTTCCAGAGCCCCCGGCACATTCATATATGGCGCTGCCTGGAATAGCCGTAGGCGGAAGTTTTAAATCCCTTGAGGATTCACCGTTAGCCGTGGCAGATACACAGGCCGCAGCCATGGAAGTGGCGGATTTGCTTTCAGATTCTGTCCCGGAAGGCCAGGAGAGTAAGCCCCTCCCACCTGAATTGGATGTTACGGGGATTCCTCCAAAGGTAGGGGTATATGTATGTGAGTGTGGTGGAATAATAAAAAAGGTTGTAGACACAAAACAGATTGAGGAATTTGCCGGTCAATTGGATGGAGTTGCAGATACTAAAATTATACAATATGCCTGTTTCTCCGAAGGAATGAAGGAGATTCAAGAAAGCATCAAAGAAAATGAAATAAACAGGGTTGTTATGGTTGCCTGTAGTTACCGCAGCCACCTTCCCAGATTTCAAAATCTTGTTAGGCAGGTCGGTTTGAATAAATTTTTGGTAGAAATGGTAAACGCCCGGGAATTGTGCGCCTGGGTCAATAAAGACGAAAAGGCCGGGGCCACTGAAAGAATGAAGGATGAAGTTAAGGGAATTGTGGGCAAGGTAAAAGGTCTTGCGCCCTTACCTATTTATACAAGGGATGTAAGGCAGAGGGGTCTTGTTCTCGGTGGAGGCGTGGCAGGACTGGCATCTGCGTTGAGCGTATCATCCCAGGGTATACCTGTAGATATTATTGAAAAAACATCTGCATTGGGAGGAAATGCGAATAGTATTTCCTATGATACAAAAGGTAATAAAATTTCCGGTTACATTGATGGACTTGTGAAAGATGTTAATGAAAACCCATTGATAAATGTATTTTTGGACTCAGAGATGCAGGAGACAAGGGGACGGATAGGGCAATTTTCAGTCAGAATAAAGACTCCATCAGGGGAATTAGAGAATAAATATGGCGCCATCATTGTTGCAACAGGTGGCAGAGAATATAAACCACAAGAGTATCTTTACGGGCAGAATAAGATGGTTGTTACTCAGTTAGAACTTGAGAGTATGATAGGACGGAATGACCCTGCGTTGGGAATTATCAAATCCGCCGTAGTTATTCACTGCGTTGGCTCGAGAAATGAGGAAAGACCCTATTGCTCAAGGGTATGCTGTTCGCAGGCAGTGAAAAATACACTCAAACTAAAAGAGATTAATCCGGATCTTCAGGTTCACCATCTCCATAGAGACATAAGAACCTATTTCCTGAATGACATCCAATATAGAATGGCGGAGAAACAAGGGGTATCTTTTATACGGTATGATGAAAAAAAAGGAATAGATGTCTCTCAAGATGCAGGTCTGAAAGTTGAATTTAGTGATGTTAAGGCAGGACGAGACATTGAATTAAATCCGGATTTATTAGTTTTAAATGCGGCAGTAATGCCAGGGGAGGATAACAATACTCTTTCACGTTTGCTTGGAGTCCCATTAGATGAATACAATTTCTTTGATGAGGAAGGCTACATGACCTTTACACCGGTAGACTTCAGCAAGAAGGGAGTTTTTCTCTGCGGTTCCGCCCATGGACCGAAGACTATTGACGAGAGCGTAGCACAGGCAAAGGCCGCCTCAATAAGGGCGCTTTCAGTGCTTTCAAAGGAAACACTTACATATCAAAATGTTTATGCAAAGGTTGACCCTGGTAAATGTATTTCATGCCTCACCTGCGTGAGGGTATGCCCATTTGGGGTACCATTTATAAATGATGATGGTGTAGCCGAGATTATCCCTATTGAATGTAGGGCCTGTGGTGTTTGTGTGAGTTCATGCCCGAATGATGCAATAGAGCTAAAGAGTTTTACTGATATTGATGTTATTCCTCAAATAGAGAGAATGTTCGCATAATAAACAGAAGGAGATAGAAAAGATGAAGGCATTTGAACCAAAGATTGTTGCTTTTTGTTGCCATTATTGCGCCCTTGCAGCCGCTGATGTAGCTGGGAAAACGGGGTTTCAAATTCCCCCAAATATCCGGATAATAAGGGTCCTGTGCACAGGTAAGGTGGAGGTGCCACATATTTTAAAGGCCTTTGAGGCCGGTGCAGACGGAGTTGTTGTAATAGGATGCAAATTTGGAGAGTGTTATTTTAAAGAGGGTAATTTCAGGGCTGTCAAGAAGGTGGAAAGAGCACAGTCCTTGATAAAGGAGGCAGGTCTTGAAGGAGAGCGGGTTAAATTTGACTTTGTGCCTGGCCCTGGAGCAAAAAAGTTTGCTGCCATCTTGAGTGATATGACCGAGAAGGTTAGTTCTTTGGGCCCCAATCCTTTAGGGCGTTAATAAATTGTGATATAGTATAAATTAAACTTAGGGAGACAAATTATGATAGTCGCTGAAAGAAAGCCATTTTCTGAGATATTGTCTATGGTAGAGAATTATTCCAAGATTATTGTTCTGGGCTGTGGCTCTTGCGTTACTATATGCATGGCCGGCGGCGAAGAGGAGGTCAAGATCCTGGCCTCTCAATTGAGATTGGCTTTTAAAAAAGATAAAAAAAATATTGAGGTCGAAGAATTTATGGCCTTGCGTCAATGCGATGACGAGTTTATGGACGATCCAGTCCTGATCGAAAAGGTGCGAGCTGCAGATGTTGTAATATCCATGGCATGTGGAGTAGGTGTGCAACATGCAACTGCATTTTTTAACCGTGTTATCACTGATAAGCCAACGAGAATAGTTCCTGCGCTGAACACCACCTTTATGGGCGCAAATATAGGTGTGGGTATCTGGGAAGAGCGCTGTGTCGGGTGTGGTG